>CAYOZO010000025.1:27394-31871 GCA_964408405.1 uncultured Turneriella sp. | reverse complement strand
AGCCACGTGCCCACCGCTGCAGGATGGGAAAAAGCAGGTAGCACTGCGCGAGTATGACCAGAAAGTACAGGTGATAGTCCGCCGATCCGATGAGCATTCTGCCAGCTATGGAATTCCATAGCCCAGCAGCTGGCCCGTGATAGCTATGGAATTCCATAGCCAGGGCTATTGCGGAGAAAAAAAGATAAGGCACAAGAATTACCGGCAGTCGCCGGTAGAGAAAACTGCCCCAGAACTTCAAAAATCCCCCTTCTATGGCCTTTTCGCTGCGCGCAAGCCCGTAGCCAGAAAGATAGATGAAGAGAGGCACGCTGAAGCGCGCCCATTGATTCACGAGCACGCTCAGGAAATCGAGCGAGAGGTAATCGTGGTTTTGCGCAAAGCGCGTTTCTGACGGGCTACTCGCGTGGATGCCGACGACCGCGATGGCAGCGATCACCTTGAACGCGTCAGTCAGTGAACGGGGCATGCAGCATTGTACCGGTGGGCCTTGTCGCAGCAAACAATTTCGCTTGTCCAGCTGCGTGAATTGCAGGGGCAGGGGGTATGCATGTCTTTATAACAGGCGCGGCCACCGGTATCGGCGAGGCAACAATCGATGCCATTCTCGAGCAGATACCTTCTGCGGGTTTCACCATTGCGGACAAGAACCAACAGGCCCTGCAGGATGTCTGCCAGAGACTGACACGGCTTGGCGTGCATAACCACGGCATTGCCTGCGACCTGACAGACATAGACGGCATACCCAGCATCGTGAATCGGGCACGCGAGCAGATGGGTGAGGTGGAGTTACTGGTGAATAACGCGGGCGTGATGCTCGTTGAAGACTTTACCCGCATGAGCTGGGAAAAAGCCTTACTCACTGTAAACCTAAACCTGCTCGCCCCTGCCCGGCTCATGAAAGAGGTTTTGCCCGGGATGCTCGAACGTGACAGCGGCGGTGTGATCAATATTGCCAGCATGGCCGGTAAGACACTCTTGCCGGGATGCACCTGGTATGGCGCGAGTAAGGCAGGTCTTGGTCAGATCTCCGAAATTGCAGGCCTCGAAATCGAGAAATCCAATGTGCATATTCTCACGGTCTATCCTGGTCCAATAGATACCGGCCTTGCCGCAGGGGCGCGCGCCAGTCTCGAGGAAAATTTTGCAGCGAAATATCTGCCAGTGGGCGATCGGGAAACTCTTGCGCGCAAAATGGTCCAGGCCTTCCTGGAAAAAAAAGCTGTGCTCGCCTACCCCGAAATATACGACGGCGCCCGGCATTTCCATACGATTGCCGCCTGGTTGGCTCGCAAGCTCGCTCCGCGCACTCGTTAGCTATCAGACAATCTGCCGGAAAATTGGGGCTGCACGGCAAGTTTTATGTCACTTCGCACAGCGCTTTTTCCTCATGTAAACGCAGTTCTCCCTCCGAGAATAAAGGGTGGACCTCAGCATACGCGTCTATGAAAAAGATGGCGAATTTGTCGCCTCATGCCCTGAACTCGATGTCTACACCTACGGCAACGATGCCGACCAGGCGCGCACCCGTCTGCGACACGTCATTGCCTTTTACGCCAACACAGCCCAGGATCTCGGCTACAAGATTGACGCTGCCGAATTGTTGTCTAATCTGCAGAAGCCGGTGCAGGTACGCAGCGAGTCGTTTCTGAATTGAGGCGATCTTCTTAGTGACAGGTTTAAACCTGCCACTAAGAAGATTGTTCCCTTCTCAGTGCGCTCAACATCATTCCACACATCGTCAGGTAAACGACGAGCGAAGTGCCGCCGTTGGACACGAGCGGCAGGTTGATTCCCTTCGTCGGCAATAGCCCCATGGTCACGCCGCTGTTGATGATGACCTGCAGTATCAGGCTCAATAGAAGGCCGGTTGCCAAGAGGCGCATAAAATCGTCGCGCAGACGCGACGCCTGTACGAGGCCATAAATCGCAATGAAGAAATAAGTTGCGAGCAGCAATATCACTCCCACTGCCCCGAAGTCTTCAGCCACGATGGCAAGGATGAAGTCGGTATGGCGCTCCTGCAGATGGTGGCGCACGAGCTCTTCGCCGAAGCCTTTCCCAAAAAGACCGCCGGCGAGAAACGCCTTCATCGAAGCGACAAGCTGGAATCCGGCGTCGAAGCGCGATTCCCAGGGATCCAGGAATGCTTTAATGCGCGTCAGGCGAAAGGGAGTTTTCACGATGACGTAACTGACCGCTGCAATCACGGATACGAGCGCACCGAACTGCATACTGAGCGGATAGCGCGTAAAAAAAAGCATCGCGCCAGCAACCAGAACGAGGTGAATCGCCGTACCGAGATCCTGCTCGATACCGATCAGAAACGCAGGCAGCGCGATCACCAGTAGAGTTGTAACGCTCAGCCGGAAGTCCACCTCTTTGGCCTGCGAGTAGATACGTGCCAGTACCAGCACCAGCGAAAGTTTGGCAAAGTCCGACGGCTGTATCGACAAACCGCCAACGACTATCCAACGGTTGGCGCCACCCGCACGTTTGCCGATACCCGGAACAAAGACGAGCACCAGGAGTACGAGAGTTATCGCGTAAGCCGGCCAGACAAGATGTCGGTATTTTTCCGGATCGATCTGCGTCATCGCGAGCATGATGAGGAAGCCGACAAATGCAGCAAATGCCTGTTTCTTGAGAAAAAAGTAAGGATCGCTGAACTGCTCGCGCGCCATGAACGACGAAGAAGCGAGCAGAATGTTGAGACCAAAGGCGACGAGCAATATGATTGCCGTAAAAAGAAACAGGTCTGTTGGGTTCACCTGCCCGCTACGGCGTGGCGGTATTATCGGGCGCATATTAGCCCGCAACACCCGCCACGGCATTCTCGCCAGCGCGCATCTTGGCTTCGCGCTCCGCCAGTGTCAGAGCCCCAATCAGGTCGCCCAGTCTGCCCTCCATCACCTGGTCGAGGTTGTGTACCGTGAAGTTGATGCGGTGGTCGGTTACGCGGTTTTGCGGGTAGTTATAGGTGCGGATCTTCTCGCTGCGGTCGCCTGACCCCACCTGCGCTTTTTTTTCGCTCGCGTACTTTTCGGCATTCTCGCTGCGTTGCTTTTCCACCAGCTTTGACATCAGCGCCTTCATCGCCTTCGCGCGGTTCTTGATCTGCGACTTTTCTTCCTGGCAGCCGACGACGATTCCAGTGGGTATGTGTGTGATACGCACAGCGGATTCTGTCTTGTTGACGTGCTGGCCACCGGCCCCGGATGAGCGGAAAACATCGATGCGCAGATCGTTTGGGTTGATCTGTATTTCGTCCTCATCGGCTTCGGGTATGACCGCCACTGTAACCGCTGATGTGTGGATGCGCCCGTTGGCTTCCGTAGCGGGAATACGCTGCACCCGGTGCGTGCCTGCTTCGAGGTGCAGCAGGTCGTAGGCGCGCTCACCGAGCACGAGCAAAATGGCTTCTTTGACGCCACCTACTCCGGTTTCGTTGAATTCCTGAACCTCGTACTGAATTCCTTCAGAATCGAGGTAGCGGCAGTACATCCGGAACAGATCGCGCGCGAAAAGACCGGCTTCGTCGCCGCCGGTGCCCGCCCGAATCTCGAGATAGACGTTCTTGCCGGAATCAGCGTCCTTGGGGATGAGCTCGAGTTTAAGTTCTTCAGAGAGCTTTGCAAAATTCTCGCGTAAGTGCTTGAGTTCAGCGCCCAGTTCAGCCTTCATCTCGGGGTCTTTCTCTGCCTGCCAACCTGCGTCGCAGTCGGCAATCTGCGACTTCAGCTGTAACCACTGCTCGGCGAGTTCGGCCGTCCTGAGCAGGCGGGCACGTTCACGAGAAAGCTCCGTCAGGCGTTTATTATCTGCCGTTACCTGCGGGTCTGCCAGGCGCTCTTCAATTGCGCGAAAATTCGAGACAATCGCTTTTAGGTTTTGTTCGTTTAATTCTGCCACGTTCGTTTCACTTTGCTCCCACCCGGAGTCGAACTGGGGTCTTCGCCTTAGGAGGGCGCTGCTCTATCCGTCTGAGCTATGGGAGCTGCTTTTGTCTAAGAGCTTTGACCTGCTCGTTCGCCATTTTGAGACAGGCGCACAATCAGATATTCGATCGCAAGCCCCATCGCTCTCCCCCGGTGGCTTGCCAGTATTTTCGTCTTTTCAGGCGCTTCACCCCACGTCTGCGTCTCGCCGTCTGGTATAAATATCGGGTCGTAGCCAAAGCCTTTTTCGCCGCGCATTTCCGTCGCAACAGTGCCGGTGCGACGGCCAAAAAAGAACAGGGGATTTTTACCGTTCTCCAAAAGTGTAACACACGCAACAAACTGCGCGCGCCTCTGTGGCGTGGGCACGTCGCGCAGTGCGGCCAAAATCTTTTCGCAGCGCTCCTTGTCGGTCGGCGCATACCGCGCCGAGTAAACTCCCGGTGCGCGGCCAAGCGCTTCGACCTCGAACCCGGAATCTTCTGCCAGGATCCACGGAGGGGTCTGGGCTGACGCCGGCACGGATGCCGTCTTCGCGT
>CAYOZO010000025.1:0-27294 GCA_964408405.1 uncultured Turneriella sp. | reverse complement strand
GCCAGGATCCACGGAGGGGTCTGGGCTGACGCCGGCACGGATGCCGTCTTCGCGTCAGCCAGGATCGTCCCATCCACCAGATTCGCGAGCGCGCGCGCCTTGATGAGGGAGTTTTCAGCGTAAGTCAGCCCTGTTTCGTGCGCCTCGTACTTTTCGCGGATTTTCGCCGGCAGGTCGGCAATACAGAGTAATTCTGTATGTGGCAGTTTCTGTTGAAAGAGGCCGCGAATTTCCGCTACCTTACCGGCATTTTCTGTCGCGAGATATACTGTCATAGTACCTCTCTCCGAGGTTGAATTTTCATACTGTAGGCCGAGCTGTCGCGCAGTGCTTTATCGACGGCCTTGGCGCCGGGAAACAGCTGCTCGAGGTAGGCCCAGTACTGCTTCGAGTGGTTACGGTGGCGCGTGTGCGCCAGTTCGTGGTGTATCACGTAATCCCGGATTTTCTGCGGCGCGAAGAGCAGTCTTGCATTGAGCATCATACGGTCGTCATGCGTTAAGTAGCCGAGACGCGATTTTTGTATCCTGACGAACACCTCGCGCACACGAATCCTGTGAAAGTCAGCCCAGTAGTACGCGCGCTCGATGAGGCTCTTACCTCCGGGCTTAATGAGCTGCGCCAGCAGGTATTTCTCGAGATTCTGCCAGAGTTTTGTCTGGTTCTCTGCCGCGAAGAAGCCGGGCGCCAGGTGAAAAATGGAGCGCTGTTCGGCGGTACGCCGTTCAATCCGGTATTGCGGAAACTTAAGCGCAGTATCTTCTTCGACGCTGAGGGTGTAGAACTCCGTGGCGATGTGGCTGCCCGGGGTAATAGTCTGTGCACGATTACGCTCCCTCACCTTGTCACGAATTTTCTGCATCCAGCCGCGCTTCTGGTAGAGAAATTCGCGAATGTAGCTTTCGGATGTTGTGACCGGTACCGAGAGGACAAAGTTGCCGTGCTCGCCGTACTTGAGCGACAGGCTGGCACGCCGTGCGGCAGACCGCACTATTTCAATGCGGAGAGCGTCACCGTTGAGTTCAATTATCATGTGCAAGGACAAACAGTCGATTCAGGAAATCCGCGTCATCGGTCTTCTTGCTTATGACTTGTGTAATGTAGCGCTTGTGGTAACGCTTCGAAAAGTGCGTCAGCACGATCTTTTCATTCCTGAACAGGTGTCGATTGGCCAGAATTTCGTCGAGGTGGATGTGGCCCCATTCGCGCGCGCGAGAGACGGGGCGTTTGTCGTCGATGTAAGTACACTCTATAAAAAGAACCTGAGCTTCCTGCGCGAGCGGATTATCCTGCAAAAACTCAATCGTCGTATCACCCGAAAAGACAAAGACGGGAATATCTTTGTCTTCAAAAATATTGTCGCCGCGATCTTTCATGCGCTTAATTTCGCGCCCTGGAAGAGATAGGTACTCATCTTTCAGTTTGCGGGTCTTGCGCATCACGGCATAACCTCGGCAGGGTACACGGTGATGCGAAAGAAGCGCCCGTACGTAGAGATCCTTACGGAGCGTAACTTCATCGCCGGCATCCATACCCTTGATGGCAATTTCATAGGTGAAGCCTTCGATCTTTTGCCAGAGGTGCAATATCTCGCTGAGCGGCTGTACAATTTCCGTCGGGCAGCAGATTTCAGGCATGGGCAAATGCTTCAGGCTGCGCTGGCTGATGTAGTATGGCAGTCCGGCTGCGTGGTCGAGGTGGCCATGCGTCAGAAAAATCCGCGGTATGTCGATGAGCGCATCGGGACAGCGGCCGGTATCGAAGGCAATCTGCCATTGCGGCAGCATGTAGCAGGTTTCGATTCCGCCACGGCCAATGGCATCGACGTGTATGTCCTTATACCTGAATTCAATCACCCGGTGCTCTAAAGTGGAACAAGAAATGGCATACTCACCTGCAGATTGTTCCGGTGCACGTGAATCGCTACCTTGCACTCCAACTGGTCGGGCTTTGAAAACGTTTCCGATACGATCTCATAGCGAAATTTCTTCTTCGCCATGGCCTGGTCGAGATCTTTTAGTATCGCAGCCGATTCAGCCACGTAATAGCTGCGGGGCGGAAAAAATCTGGGGTCGAGCGTTGTTTTCTGCAGGCCCTCGGCGGGTAACGTCGCCCCATGCAATAATTTCATTTGGGTCGCATCACCCAAGAGCCAGCGGTACAGAGCAAGGATGCGCGCATTGGTGCACGCATTGTCGAACAGCGCGCGCTTGATTTCCATGGGCGCACGGATTTTCTCGTCGATGGCTGCGAGGTTAACTTCCTGCGGGTTGAGCTGGTTTGCTTGGGCAGCCATGACTTCAGCAAACGGAACTCCGCTCACTGGTTTGCGAGCCTTCCGGAGGTTTTGGAGTTCTGCGTTGTAGGACTGGAATTCCTCCTGATCGAAAGCAGCTCCCACTGCTGGCGGAAAATATGCCGTCTTTGGGTCTATGGGCTGTGTGAGGTCAAGCGCGCGACCATAACTCAAGAGCTGGTATGTCGTGGCGTCGAGAAAGCCCTCTTGCAGTCGGTCGAGCGGCGCAAGATAGGCAATTTGCGCGGGCTTAGGCGAGCAGGCCACAATTATAAGTAGCAGGCTGCCTGCTAGTATCAGCTTGAGTTGATTTGTCCGCAGCATGAGACATAACCCCGCGCATCTGCGGCTCACGGCGGCAAGTCGAAATTAGCCAAATCGACAGACTTAAGAAAAGTTTTGCATGCGAGCATGTGCGCTGGGGTGTAAAGCGGGGCAGCATGCGGGTTGAGGGATAAGCGTAACCTATGCCGGACTAGCCGGGTAAGCGACTTTTCCAGGAATTTTTTAGTACTTACCAAAAAAATCAAAACTTGTGAGAAAAATTCGCGCTTTTCTGGTATTTAATATATAGAATGCAAGCAATCTCCTCTGAAAAATAATACCTTACTTCAGTATCGCTCCGACCAGGATCAAAGCGATATGTAGGCCCCAAAACAAGAATTGCACAACTGTGTTTTTGCTTGACCCAAAAAGTTTCAGACCGGGTCTGCACCATCGAATCCGGGATTGCCGGCCTCTGCGTCGGTTCACCTGGAGCAAATACAGAGAGGAATCTATGGAATATGTAAAGCTCAACGTGCAGACCTATGTCGAAGCAGTGCAGCAGTCATTCAAGAAGAATGCCACGCGCCTTGCGCTCCGTTACCGCGAAGGCGGCGAAGAGTTCAAGACGATGACCTATGCCGAACTCGAAAAACAGGTGAACCTGGTTGCTGCGGGTCTGGCGGCCATCGGCGTCAAACCCAAAGACCATATCGGCCTGATAGCAGACGTGAGCCATTACTGGATGACCGCGCACCTCGCAATACAACTGAATGGCGCAGCGGATGTACCCCGTGGCACAGATTCTACCGGCCCGGAATTAGGCTATATCCTGCAACATTCAGGTAGTTCAATCGTTTTTGTACACAATGCGGCGCAGGTAAAAAAAATCGACGCAGGCCTCAAGGGATACAAGCACAAGGTCAAGAAATACATTATTCTCAATGACGAAAAGGTTAAAGGCACCAATGTCATGACCCTCAGCGAACTCAAGGCTGAAGGAGAAAAACTCATCAAAAAGGGCGGCAAGGCTCTTGCCGAGTTCGAATCGCGCGCAGGCAAGGTCGTCCCTTCAGATCTCTCTTGCATTGTATATACTTCGGGCACTACGGGCGAGCCAAAGGGAGTGATGCTGAGCCACGGCAATTTTGCCTCGCAAATGCGGGTGATCCCCGAAGTTCTGAAGATTGGTCCTTCTGACAGCGGGCTTACTCTTCTGCCTCCTTGGCACGTCTTTGGGCGCATTACTGAGATGATGTTTATCTCGATCGGTGCCTCGATCACGTACACAGACATCAAACATATCGGCGATGATATGCGTGCGGTTAAACCGACCTATGTACCGGCGGTGCCGCGCATCTGGGAAGGTGTGTATAACAAGATTATCGGCAACGTCAAAAAGTCGGGCAAGGAGCCGATCTTCAACAAGTTTAAGACCGCTGCGCTAAAATACAATCACTTTGTATCAATGCTCACTGGCAAAGAAAAGCGTCCGGTGCGGCGTAGCCTTGTTTCAGCGATCGGCGCTCGCGTACTCGGATTGCTTGGCGCAATCGTCTGGTTTCTGCCCAAGAAGCTGGGCGATATCCTGGTGTTTAAGAAAGTACTCGCCGCAACCGGCGGCAACCTGAAGGCCTCGCTTTCCGGTGGTGGCGCTCTGCCATCTTACATTGACGACTTCTTTCGCGCGATTGGTGTGCGCATCCTCGAAGGTTACGGACTCACCGAAACTTCGCCCGTTTTGTCGGTGCGCCGTATGGAGCGTCTAATCCCCGGAACCGTCGGTCCCCTGATCGCCGGCACGGAGTACAAGCTAATCGACCTCGAGGGCCGAGACGTAACGCGTGTTCCCGGAGCGAAAGGTACGCTGCACGTGCGCGGCCCGCAGGTAATGCAAGGTTATTACAAGAACCCTAAGAAGACAGCTGAGGTTCTGACGCCAGACGGCTGGTTTAACACTGGCGACCTTGTCGTGATGAATTACTCAGGTGAGATCAGCATCGTCGGTCGTTCCAAAGACACTCTCGTACTCGTCGGTGGTGAAAACGTAGAACCGACTCCGATCGAGGAAAAGCTGAAAGAAAGCCCCTTTATCGACCATGTCATGCTTGTTTCGCGGGCCTTTGGCGAAGACCAGAAAGTGCTCGGCGCGCTGATTGTCCCCAATGCAGAAAACCTCGCCGAATGGTGTAAAAAGAATGGAATTGGCGGCGATCTCGCGCAGTGGGTTAAAGATCCCAAGGTTATTGCGATGTACAGACAGGAAATCAACAAATACATCAATTCAGAAAACGGCTTCAAGAATTTTGAAAAAGTGGGAGTGTTTGCCCTGTTGAAGAAACCCTTTGAGCAGGGTGATGAGCTCAATAATACGCTCAAAGTACGCCGTCATGTCGTCTCAGAGAAATACGCAAAGCTGATCGACGAGATGTACGCGTCAGAAAAATAAGCTCGCTTTCCGGTGCGGCTGTAAGCGCACCGGAAAGTATTTAGGATGCTGACCTCTATTATCATTGACCGTGTCGGCAGTACCAATGTTTTCAATATTGTCCAGGAAAGCGGGGTAAATAACCCCGCGCTCAAGCCGAGCGAAAGACTGCAGTCAGTCATCGACGACGATCTGATCGGCGAGTACCTCGAAGAACTAGGCCGCATCGCAAACATTTCACGCTCCTTATCGTCGCTCCCACGCGGTAACGAAGAGCACCAGGCGCTCATCTTTCAGCACCTGAATCTTTCGCATAAACTGCGTGAAATCGGCGAAGCGCTCTTTAAGCAATTCTTTCCGCCGTCGTTACAAGACTACATACGCAATTCGGAACAGAGCTACCTGTATTTTCACGTAGATGCGGCGCTGGCATCATTGCCACTGGAGATCCTGCACGACGGAACCGCTTTCCTGTGGGAAAAATTTTACCTGGGCAAGGCGATCAAAGGCCAGGAAATCGCACTGAGTGATTTTCACCCGCGCGAGATCATCAACATGCTGATTATTGCCGACCCGCGCGAAGACCTCGACTGGGCGCGCCGCGAAGGCGAGATGCTGTTCGAGCACCTCGGGGCATTTGTCAGCCCTAAAAAGATCAATCTTACTTTGATCGGCGGTAAGACCGTCACGAAACTGAACATCCTGAACTCTATTCTTGACAAAGATATCATCCACTACGCCGGGCACTTGCACTATAGCGGTAACCCGGACGAAAACGGCTGGTTACTTGCCGACGGCAAGATTCTCTACGCGCGCGAATTCAGGATGAGCGGCGCCCAGCCCAAGCTGATTTTCTGCAATTCATGCCTCAGTGGCCGTTCCGGACAGGTGGTGAGCGACGCGTCGTGGTATGCGCATTTTGCTTCTGCCTTCATCCGTGCGGGCCGGACCAGCTACGTCGGTACAAACTGGGAACTACCGGACCGTCAACCTACTCTTGAGTTCACCACGCAATTCTATGACAATATCTTTCAGGGTAAATCGCTCGGCGAGTCGCTGCAGCAGAGCCGCTCTTACGCGCGCGAACATTTTTCGCTCAATGATCTGACCTGGGCCTCTTACCTGCTCATGGGCAACCCCATGCAGACTGTCTTTCGCGCCGAATCGCTCTTGCCCGACGTCACGCGTAACATGCTGGAAAGCGAAGACGTTATTGCGCATTATCCGTATCCGATAGCGAGCGCATTTGCGGATTTTCACCGGCGCTTTACTGAACTGAACAACCAGGGCAAAGAGGGCGATGAAGAGCTGCTCAAATTGCTCTTTCACCTATATACAGAAAGTCTGTTCTTTCTCACCGGGCTGGTGCTCGCGAATTACCGCGTCTTCAATTTTCCCAAGCCGATTGCGTTTCCGTTTCCGAACGTGGAAAAAAGTATTGCGGCGCTTTTTGCCGCTCTTGGCGCGATACGGGCTATCAAGGCGCAGCCGCTGGCTGTCAACCTGCTTGAGACGCTCTATATCCATAAAGATAATCTTGAAAAAATGGCAGCGCTGCGCAAGAAGTACCGCGCGGGTGACGTGCGCGATTCCGACATAGAAACTTATACGATCACCGTGCAGTACCTGATGGAATCACTGCTCATTGATCTGGATTTTCTGCGACACTACGGGTTTTACCTCATTGTTGAACCGGGCCACCGGCAGTTGAGTTTTCAGGGCATTGAAAAATACCATACGCACCGCGACATTCTCTTACCGACACAGGCAAACGCGGTCACCTATACGGAACTGCTGGAGAAGACCGCTTATCTCGTCGGCAGGTGCGTGTTCTATTCGCCCGTGAAAAAAACCTTCCTCGACCTGTCGCCGTTCATGCGCATCAATGCGGAAGAAGACGGCTCATATACCTTTACCTTTACCAAAGCTAAAGCAGTATGAAAGTTACTGCAGAATGGAGCGGAGCGATGCAGCAAGCATTTCGCCCGTCCTGCGAAAATTCTGCTTCCATTGCAGACGCGCATCGGGGCCAATCGTATTCGTCACAGCGATGAGCGCTGTAAAAGGTATTTGTTTAGTGCGACACAACTCAGCGAGCGCTGCAGCTTCCATATTTTCCAGTACAGGCCTTGGGTAATTTGGGGGGATGTAGCCCGCATTCGAGACAAACTTCGTGCGGTCGATGCTGACTCCCTGGTTCTGCAGCAGAGTAGCAGCGGGAACTCCCCCCAGGGATAATGCGGGTTCGGTCGTGAATGCCCGCGCGAGAAATTCAGGTAGCTCCTCGCCCGCAATACTCGGGTAGGCGAAGTGCTGCACGGCGAATTGCCGGCCAATGTCTGTCTGTTCTGTCGTCCCGGCCGTGCCGGCAAGCAAGATAGCTGTCGGCTTTTCAACTGCTAAGAGCTCCGCAAGCCGCGAGAGCGCCGCAAACTGTCCTACTCCCACTGCGTATGGCTGCCAGTCGCCCTGGCAAAAAGTTTCAAAGCCGGGAATTTCCTTTTCATGCGCCGCTATGAGCCAGCGCATGATCTAGCGGTCTTCTTTGCCGAGGTAGTTCTCGATGATCGCGTGCACAAGGTAAATCACAGGCGTCACAGCGACCGCAATCAACAGCTTATAGAGATAGTTAGAGCTTGCGACTTTAAGAAACTCCGCCGTTGTCCATTTGCCGGGTATCACGAAGGCAATGTAGAGCACAACGAACGTATCGATCAGCTGGCTCATAACCGTGCTGCCGGTGGCGCGCAGCCACAGGTGCGAATTTCCGGTCATCATCTTCAGCCGATGGAAGACGAAGAAATCAAGAAACTGGCCAAGCGCAAAAGCGATGAGCGAACCGATAATGATGCTCTGCGAGGTGCCAAAAACCACGTTAAAGTTCTCGTCGTTAATTGCTGAAAACGAAGCCGCGCGGGTTTCACCCATAAAGAAAAGCGCCACAAAAACGTAAGAGATCAGTACTATTGTCAGCAGAGTTACCCGGCGTACTCCTGCAATGCCGTAGTACTCATTGATGATGTCGGTCATGATAAAGACTACCGGCCAGACAAGTACCCCGACCGACAGGTTTACAGTCGTTTGCGTGAACCAGAGCAGGGGCGGTATCTCAAAGGTGAAAATTTTGCCGCCGACAATTTCTGCCAGAATAGCGTTCGTAATAAAAAAACCCGCGAGGGTAAGGTAAAGGCGTTCTTTGCGATGCATAAAGATGAGCTCTTATGGGGCCTGGTCAGAATATATCGACGGCCTTAACGCACTTTATGAATTTGACACACGCGTCAAAGAAAAAACCTTGCGCCATGGAACACTCCGTCCCCGATAAAGAGCAGCAGCGTAAGATTCTGATGGGCAAGCTGGTCCACCTGAGTATAATCATGGCGGTTGCCACCGTTCTGGGTGTGTTTGCCATAAAGATCATACTGTCGCACTACAAGCTCGAGCATAAGCCGATGGAGCTGGGGGGCGACGCGCGCGGATTTGCGACCAGATCGCGCAGCGGGACCTACATGAAGCTCTCCAACCTGCACTTTCGCCTGACCGACGAAATCAATATGCAGGTGAAGGAGCTCGTGGGCGAGGCGATACCTAAGACCAAAAACGGCATCGTGAACTTTGACGATATCAATTCGTTCCGCATTGACATACTTTCGGGTGAGGCCTTTGTGCGCACCGAAATCATGGAATACATTTTCAACAACCTGGTATTCAACTACGACGGCTCGCCACTCAAGAACATGAAGATGGAGTTTTTCGACGACGAGGACAATGGCAAACCCATGAAGAAGCTCCGCCTGACAGGCGACATGAAACTCGTTGTCTGGCTCGGCTTTGAAATGGTGGGCAAAATGTTCCTGGATCGCGAAAAAACCGTGATGGTCATTGAGGCCGAGCGCATCAAGTCGCTGGGTAACCCGTATACAAAAACGCTGTTAGATACGGTGGGGCTCAATATGGAAAAATTGCTGCCCGTACCGTCTGGCCGCGGTATCACGATGATGGGTAACCGGATCATTGTCGAGCCTTTTAAGATTTTTCCGCCACCGCAAATTGGCGGTTTCATCAGCGATATGCGTGTGCATAACGACGGTCTGCAGCTTTTTTTCTCGAGCAAGACCAAGGTGACCTTTCCGCCGTTGCCGGTAAAAGACGTGAAGAACTATCTCTACCTGTACCAGGGCGATGTCAAATTCGGCAAGCTCATGATGGTCGATGCCCGGCTGCAGATGGTCGATATGTCACAGAAGAACGATTTTGATTTTTATCTGAAAAAATACCTCATACCGCTGGGATCCGGTTATTCCAAAATAATGCGCGATGGATCTGTCGTGGCTTACATTCCAGACTACCGCGACGTCGCGAAGTAGCCGTGCGCAGCGCATCATGGGGAGTAATTCTGCTTCTGCTGTTTTCCTCGTGCAGCAAGAAGGCTGAATTATTACCCGAGGGCGCCACGCGCATTACGCGCATAGACAGCCTCGTCGAAAACGGAAATGAGTCTTACGAGCTGCGCAGCTACACCTTCCAGCTGAAACTGGCCGAAGGTGAGGCTTCTTTTGTATGCGAGACAAAGAAATTCACAAGCACAGCAGAGGCGCAGGCGGCGGCAGAGAAAAGCATCGCGCAGCGCCCCGATGAACAGCAAAAGAATAACTCCGCCTGGTATGCGCGTGCCGGACTTTCGCAGTGGTTGCTGGCGGGCAGAACGCTGACCTGGTGCATGCAGTCTTCTGCGGCCAATGTTTCACGCGAAGCAGCGCACGCGAAATTGCGCGAGGCTTTTTTGAGGAGAGCACAGTGAGAGTATTCATCGTAGGGGCTGGCGCAGTTTCCGGTAGAGCGGCGATTGCAGCAGCCAAAAAACTCGGAGCCGAGATAATTGCCACGACGAGCCGCGCAGAAAATATAGCAGAGGCGGATCACACGATTCACGGCATTGATCTTGAACGCAGTGACGCGGTTGACAAGATGCTCGCCGACAAAACGCTCATAGTGAAGCCAGTTGACTTCATCGTCTATATTCCAGCGCGCGGCGCCGTCGGCATGGATGTCACCGAGTCCACGGCAGACATGGTGATGCCGAGCCTCGAGTACTCGGTCATTCCATATCTCAAACTCGCAAAGGCGCTCAAGCCGAAGCGCACCATTGCGCTCTCGGGTTTCATGGCGCTGCCGACGCTGACGAAAATTTACGGCGCCGTGACCGTCACCAAGGTCGCGATGGAGCAGCTCGCCGTGAACAATCCCGACAAACTGCAGATCATCCGCATCGGCATGTTCATGAGCAATTCGGTGCGCGGCATTGCGATTCTGGCACAGCGCCGCTTTATGCGCGAGCCTGATTTTCAACCCGAATGGCGCGCCCAGTGGAAGGCTTCGGGCAAGAAGTTCAGCGAGTTCTTCTATGACATGAACTACGAACAGGAAGAGCAGATGTATCGCCAGCACAGCAATGGCGCACCCTTCAGACCGACGCAGCCCGAAGACATCACTAATGGTTTCCTGATGGCCTTCAAGGGCGAAACGGCGCCGATCATCAACGTGTTAGGCCCGTGGCTGTGGACAGAGCAACAGATGCCCGAGTTGCCGGAGCACATCCTGAGCAGGACGCACCTGATACCGGGCAAGATATATAAGATTCTTTAACCCCTACCCCACCAGCATCTGCGCCGCGAGCTTTTGCCGCGCTTCGCTGCCGCGCAGGTTTTCAACCAGCTGCAGCGAAAATTCCAGCGCGGTGCCGGGGCCGCGCGAGGTCGTCAGGTTGCCGTCGACGACCACGCGCTGCTCGAAGAATTGGGCCCCGGCATTCCTGAGTTTCTCGTCAAAACCTGGGTAGCTGGTAGCACGCCTGCCTCGCAGCATATCCCACTCCGCGAGCGCAGAAGGTGCCGCGCAGATCGCAGCAATCTCTTTGGCTGCGGCGGCGATGTGTTTTGCATCCGCCGAGGCAGCAATGTTCTTCACGCCTGTGCCGCCGCCGGGCAGCACCACAAGCCTCGGCGTGCTTTGCCCAACTTCCCTGAGCAGACAGTCGGCCCTGACGGTGATACCGTGCCCGCCACGCACGTCGAGATTGCTGCCGATGGCCGCGACGAGAGTTTCCACCTGCGCGCGGCGCAGTGTATCTATAATAGTGATCGCTTCGATCTCTTCAAAACCTTCCGCGAGCAAAACCACGACCTCTGCTGTCTTCTGCATAGCGCAGTTACGAACACACAAAATGCCAGCGCAAGTTTTTTTGAGGCGCCGCATTGTTACTTGACGCTTATGCGACAGGCCTTAGCGGGGTTCATGGCCTTGGATAAGAGTAATTTTCGATTCATGAGTTGCACAGCACTCGTGCGGTCTTCGGTAGCAGTATTACTGCTCGTTGCAGCCGCGTGCAGAGAAGAAGCTCCCACAACAGACGGAGTTATAGCCGCGGTAAAAGGCAGTGCCGTGATTGAGCATATTGAAGCAGACGGTACGAAGAAGACGCGCGCGGCGCGCGCCAACGAAAAGGTTTTTGCCGGAGATGCAATTGTGACAGCACAGGATGGCAACGTCATTTTCGACGTGCAGGGCGCGCGCATGGAGATCCAGCAGAACACGCGATTTGTGTACGAGCGCTCTGCGGAAGATAAGCAGGTGTACGTGCAGCACGGCAATGTCTGGACCGAAGTTTCGAAGCTTACGGGTAGTCGCCGCTTCGCGCTGCGTACGCCGACGACGATCGCTGCAGTGCGCGGAACCAAATTCTACACTTTTACTGATGGCGCCAACACGGGCACCTGTCATTGCGAGGGTAAGATTGCATTCAGGAATCTTGCGACGGGAAAAGAAGAAGAGAACAACCGAGACTACATCATGTACTACCGGGACAAGAAAGCCGTAAAAGTCACTGTTGAAGAGCTCAGGAAAATTGGCCTGCCAGTCGGTCACAACCACTCAGAGCTCGACAAGGGTTCTATCGGCAAGAAGAACAATCTTTCCCCTGCACAGCTGAAGAAGATGCAGGACTATGTTGACAAGAAGTTTGCGGCGCTTCGCTGATGCAAGGCGAAATTACCCGCAGCGCGATTGAAAAAGAATTGCGACCGCTCGCGCGGCGTTATGAGTTTGCGCGCGCGCTGTTCATCGAAACCTCGGGTCTTACTGTCAGCAGCAATCTGAACCAGACCTTTGTCGAACCGCTGAACGCGCAGCGGGGAATAGTTGTCAGTATTTTGCACAATGGTCTGCTTTACGAAGGTTCGTCAGTCGTTCACAGCGCGCGCGACATCAGTCGTACGATTGATGAACTGGAAGAGACCGTGCGGACAAGCCGCCATCGGGGCACAGTGACTCTCATTCCCGAAGAGCCTTTAGAGTTAGCGGCGGGAAATCCGCCCGCCGATGATCTGACAGAGCAGGACAAGGCCGTGTTCGCCGCGCGTATGGCGAGAGAAATCAAAGCGCGCAGCCCGCTCGTTGCGATGGCGTCAGCCCGCTACAAGCAGGTGAATACGCGCGAGATTTATGTTAGCGGCAGCAAGTCGCTGGAGCAATTCCTGCCGCGCTTTGAGGCGATCTATTCTGCTGTGCTCAAAGACAATGCCACGCAGTCCACCGCGCAGATCTATGACGGTTTCAGCCGGCAGGGATCATGGAACCTGATGGCAGACAATCTTGAAATAATAGATAGTATGCTCCATGATGGGCAGCGTATTCTCGGAGCGCCCAGGCTGAAACCCGGATACTATGATTGTATCTTTTCGCCCTCCCTTTCGGGCATACTAGCCCACGAAGCATTCGGGCATGGCACCGAGGCAGATACAATGCAGAAAGGGCGGGCGCGCGGTACAGACTACCTCGGTAAGATGGTAGCGAGCGAAAAGGTCAGGCTTTACGATTCGCCACAACTGGAAGGCGCGGCAGCAAGTTACTACTTCGACCATGAGGGTATGCCTGCCGCGCAGACGCCGATAGTCGAACAGGGGGTACTGTCACAGCCGATGACCGACCATTTGAGCGCTTCGCGCATGGGCTACCGGCGTTCGCCTAACGGCCGGCGCGAAAGTTTTGACCATAAGATCTACTCGCGCATGACGAATACATACTTTATGCCGGGCAACGATGATCTTAAGAGCATGATCGCATCCATTGCCGACGGCTATTTTGTCGATCGGGCGACCAATGGCATGGAAGATCCCAAGAGTTGGGGAATTCAGCTCGAAGCGCTGGTCGCGCGCCGTATCAGACATGGCCGGCTTACTGATGAGTACTTTTCACCTGTAATTGTGACGGGCTACGTACCTGAGATCCTGCAGTCGATCTCAATGGTATCGACTGATCTCAACATCAACGGTCTCGGTATGTGCGGTAAGGGTTACAAAGAGTGGGTCAAGGTGACCGATGGCGGCCCGTACCTGAAGTTACGTGCCCGTCTCGCCTGATTTGGCAACTGCCGTCTGCTTCAGCCAGGCCTGGGCGCTCAGTTTCTCGTTGATCCCTTTCGGAAGCCGGCTGGCGAGTCGGCACTTACCATACTTGCCCGGTTCGATCATCTCCCCCGGTCGTCCGGGAAAGCGCGTAGCGTGCAGAATTTCCAGCGGGAACTGCGGGTCGTAGTTTTCGCAGCTTGTGATATGGTGATGACACATAACCTGGGTGCAGCGCGGCGTAGGATATGCAATCGCCGATGGCTTAAACGGACACTGGTTTTCGACGGCGCCAATTTCATAGCCATAGTGCAATGTTGCGAATAGAGTCTCCCAGACGCGCGCTGCGATTCGCCTGAACTGTGGATGAAACTTCCCCTGGCCGAACGCGCGCCCGAGCTCGTAGAACAATAATTCGGCTGAATTCATTTTGTCATCTTTCTTGTATTGGGAGCGCAACTGAACAAAAATATACTCGCTGAGCGCGAGGGCTTCTGCAGCAATTGACTGTGCTTCAAGCGCCGAATCGCTCTCAGGCTCATACCGGTTACTCATCCTGTGGTGGTGCTCGATGATGTCGCTCACGCTCACCGGCAGTGCGGGTATCAATTCTTTGGCACGCTCTGCGCTCCGCCGCGCGTGATTGCTTTCGGTGATTTTCTCAATATCTTTCAGCAGGAAGTCGTCGTCACCCGCAAGCGCAATGTCGTGCAGCAGACCGGCATAAATTGCTGTACGGATTATCTCCCGCGCGCCGGCGTTCCTGCCGGCGTTGCGGCAGTACTGCTCTGCAAGCCCGCCGGCAACCAGCGCCACCTCGCCGAGGTGCGGTAGCAGCGGGTCTTCGGCCTGGTCCAGTCGCATGAAAACCGGTAAAACATCACGCCGCTGTGCAACGCTGACAAGCAGAGAATAGATATTGATCGTTGAAATCTCGGTCAGCGCCTGTGCCATGTGAAAGCGCCCGGGTTCCAGGCAGCGCGTCAGCGAACGTACGACGCGATCACGAATTGCCGTATGCAGCGCCTGCGTATCCGCGATACTGATTTTCTCATTGAGGTTGCCCCTGTCGTAGAACTGCTGCAGGCTTTTCTGCAGACTCGGCCGCATGTGCACGCCTTTCTGCACCAGAGCAGTGCCAGTACTGTCAAGAACAGGCTCGGCGAATTCGACCTGCACGCCTTCGCCGACATAGCTGACGAAATTCAGAAAGTCGCGAAACGTCTCAAAGACAAAGGCCCGCTTTCCATCACCGCCTGCCTCTTCTTCAGGCTTTTCGGGAGTTTCCTTTTCTTCCGCATGTACCTGGTCGTCAGCCATGGCCTGAGGGCAATTGTCAGTGCAAGCGACCTGTCAGGAAGCCTTTTTACCGGCCAGCATTCCGCAGGCGCCCTCGATGTCCCTGGCGGGGGATTTCCGGTTTACTGCGACAACGTCGCGCTCGACCAGTTGCCGCCAAAATTCATAGATTTTTTCGTCCGAAGGGCGGTTCATCCCGCCAAATGACGTATTCAATGGAATCAGGTTCACCTTGGCGCGCAATCGCTTTGCCCAGCGCGCGAGCTCCGCTGCATCTTCGGGGAAAATATTGACGCCGTCGATCATGATGTACTCGAACATCAGCTGGCCTGGCTGCATCTGCCCGCGTTGTTCGCGCAGATATTCGAGTACTTCTTCAAAGGCGAACTTCTCTTCGATGTCCATGATTGCCCGGCGCTTTTCGGGAAAAACAGCGTGCAGCGAGAGCGCAAGGCGGTAAGGCTGCTTTTCTTCGATGAATCGCCTTATGCCCGGCAAAACACCCGAAGTACTAAGGGTAATCCTTCGCCGCGAAATATTCATACCGTGCTGGTCGGCAAGCAGGCTTGCGGCTTTGATCGCGTTGTCGTAGTTATGGAACGGCTCACCCATGCCCATAAAGACCACGTTTGTAATGCGCCGGTCGTAGAGCTGCTGCATGCCATAGACCTGAGAGAGAATCTGCCCCGTCGTGAGGTTCCCCTTGAACGGAATTTTACCCGTTGCGCAGAAACTGCAGTCGAGCGAACAGCCCGATTGCACCGATATGCAGATCGACTGGCGGTTCTCATACGGCAGCCAGACGCTCTCTACCTGTTTGTTACCAAATTCGAACAGATACTTTGCTGTCTGGTCAGAGGGGGATTTCATTTCGTTCAAAATCTTAAAATCAGGAAACGCAAATTTTTCCGTTAAATAATCCTGAAAATCGGCTCTGAGGTTCGTCATCTGCCGCACATTGAACACCTGCTTCAGATGCAGCCATTGGAATACCTGTTGCGCCCGAAATCTCTTGTGCCCGTCGGCAACAAGAATCTCCGCGAGTTCGCTTTCGGTTAATCCGAGTATCTCCGGTTTTGTTGCGCTTGCCAAGGGAACCTTGCCTTGGCCTGTAGGGGGCAGGATTTATCCTACCCCCTACAGGCGTTGCATAATCTCCTGAGTCATCTCCGCCGTTGAAATGGCCTTTGAAGCATCGCTTGTCAGGTCGCGTGTGCGCGCGCCGGCGGCGATTGCTGATTTTACAGCATTCTCAATCCGCACCGCCTTGTCTTCGAGTTTGAGCGAATACCGCAGGAGCAGCGCCGCCGAAAGAATTTGCGCGATCGGGTTGGCGACGCCTTGCCCGGCAATGTCGGGCGCGGTACCGCCGGCGGGCTCGTAGAGACCGAATTGCAGCCCGTCGCGACCCCATTTGCCAGGCTCCCCGAGAGATGCCGAGGCAAGCATGCCGATGGAACCGGTAATCTGGCTTGCCTCGTCAGAGAGAATATCGCCAAACATGTTCGGGCAAAGGACGACGTCAAATTGCTGAGGATAGCGGATAAGCTGCATCGACGCATTGTCAACGTACATATGGTTCAGTTTCACGTCGGGGTATTGCTTGCCAACCTCGGTGACTACCTCGCGCCAAAATACCATGCTCGTCAAGACATTCGCTTTATCAATCGAGTGTACTATCTTGCGGCGCAGCCGGGCGGATTGAAAGGCCAGGTGCGCGATGCGTTCGATTTCAAACCTCTTGTAGATCATCGTATCGAGAGCTTCTTCGTTTGCGCCTTCGCCCCGGCGGATTTTGGGTTCGCCGAAATAGACATCCCCCGTAAGTTCGCGCAGAATCAGAATGTCGAGCCCATCGCCGACAATATCCGCGCGCAGCGGCGATGCTTCTCTGAGTTCCTTATAGATTATCGCCGGGCGCAGGTTGGCGTAGAGCGCAAAGTGTTTACGCAGCGGCAAGAGCGCAGCACGCTCGGGTTGTTCAGCAGGAGGCAGGTGCTCCCACTTGGGACCACCAACTGAGCCGAAGAGGATTGCGTGCGAAGATTCCGCGACTTCAAGCGTCTCTGGCGGCAGAGCCTTGCCGGTAGCGTCGATAGCAGCCCCGCCGACTAAGGCTTCCTTGAAATTGAATTGGCTGGCTTTATCCGCGACTTTGCCCAGCACTTCGAGCGCTGCCTTCATGACTTCAGGGCCGATGTAGTCGCCCGCGAGCACTGCGATATCGTATGTAACCTGTTGTGAGTCTTGCCGAATCATAGAGGAGAAACGGGCCGCGGTGACAGGCTGTAAATCGCAGGAATGCTCCGAAACAATCGCCCGTCATCTATCCCACTTACCACTCGACACCTTATTTCGCGGCCTCGTTCATGAATCATGGTTGCACCCCAAATCGAACTCCACAACGGCCAGAAAATCCCGCAGCTCGGTTTTGGCGTATGGAAAGCAGCGAAGGGTGAGTGCTACAAGGCTGTACGCACGGCTCTCGAAGTGGGCTACCGCCATATAGACACTGCGCGCATCTATGGTAATGAAGAAGACGTCGGTCGTGCGATCCGCGACAGCGGCATATCCCGCGAAGAGATCTATGTCACGACTAAACTTTGGAATAGCGACCAGCCGCACGCTCCGAAGGCATTTGACGGCAGTTTCGCACGGCTTGATCTTGGTTACATCGACCTCTATCTCGTGCACTTTCCGGTAACCAAAAGCCGCGCACAGGCATGGAAAGACATGGAGCAGATTCTTGCTTCGGGTAAAACACGTTCAATCGGGGTGAGCAACTACATGCAGCGCCATCTCGACGAGCTGCTCGCTGCCTCAGCTGTCAAGCCCGTGGTCAACCAAATCGAGCTGCATCCGTGGCTCAACCAGGCAGAACTCAAACAGTACTGTGAAGCGCGCGGCATTCGCATCGAAGCCTATAGTCCGCTCGCGCACGGCCAAAAGGTGGGGGATTTATCCCTCATGTCCGTGGCTGACAAGTATGGCAAATCTGTTGCACAACTTGTTCTGCGCTGGTCTATCCAGAAAGGCAACATTGTCTTGGTAAAATCAGTCTCACCGCAGCGCATCGCAGAGAACTTCGCAATCTTGGATTTTGAGATTGATCCTGCTGACATGGCAAGGTTGGATTCGCTCAACGAGAATCTTAGAACCTGCTGGGATCCGTCTGGTACGCCTTGACTTTTTGATGGCATAGCCAGCAAGAATCAGCGTTTAAGCTTCTGCCAGACGTAAAAACTCACCGCACCCACACCGGTAATCCCGATTGCCCACAGCGCTTGTTCGGGGCTGTAGATGAGCGACGACACCATCATGAAGAGCGAGGCCATAAGATACACGAGCGGAAACAAAGGAAAAAGCGGTGAGCGATACGGACGATTGGCGATGATACCCGTCTTGTGTACGTAAGATGCGTAAACGAGGCCGAAGACGGTAAGCCACGGAAAAAAGCTCAGCGCAAAACCCATGAAAATCAACAGCTTCAGCGTACCGCCGAAACCGAAAGCCAGAATGTAAACAACGCTGATCGCAGTTTGTAGCAAAATTGCAAATGCGGGAGTACCCAGTTTCGGCTGTACCTGCGCGAGTTTGCGAAACAGCAGGCCCTGTTCGGCCATCGCGTAATAGACGCGCGGGCCTATCATCACTTCAGCGGATACCGAAGAAACGAGAAAAAACGCAACCAGGAAAGACAGTGCAGCGCCACCAGCTTTACCCAACAGCGCCGTAAAGGCACCAAGCGCGAGGTCTGTCGTTTCGCGGTTAAGCCCTGCGAAGCGCAGGAAGTTCACATTGAGCAAAAAATAAACTATTGCTGTCAGTAGGGTGCCCAATATCATCGCACGCGGCATATTTTTGATCGGGTCTTTGATCTCGGCGCCGAGGTACGATGCAGCGTTCCAGCCGCTGTAAGCAAACATGACTGTCAGAAGCAGACTGCCCCATTTCCAGAACTCAGGACTTGCAGCCTGCGGCAGGATTGGTGTAGAAGCCGGGGCGCTCACGAAGAATAGTGCCACAGCAATTAAGATGACCAGCAGCGTCTTGATCGCAGTGAGTACATTCTGAAATCCCTCGCCCAGTTTGACGCGCGCAATGTGAAACATGGCCAGCGTAACAGGAATGAAGGCAGCAAGTAGCTGCAACCGGAAAGAAGAAACCGCGATCTGTTCGGCGCGCAACTGGTTCATGCCACCCACAACCAGGTTTACGATGACGAGCGAAGTAAAGGCAATCGGCGCGGAAAAACCAACCGTCAGGGAAATGAAGCCCGTCAGAAATGCCGGAAGTCTGCCGAAAATGCGGTTGAGGTAGGCAAATTCACCGCCCGCCTCGGGATAGGCAGCCGCCAGCTCGGCATAGCTCAGCGCGCCTGACAGGGCGACGAGACCGCCAATCACCCACAGGGCAATAATGGCCTGCGGAGCTATCTTTGCATCAAACAGCAACTCATTGCTCGTGCGAAAAACGCCCGAGCCGATCATGCTGCCAATCACCGTGAATGCGGCGGTAACGAATCCGAGTTGTCTTACGAGTCCTGCCATGCTACGCCCTTTTCCTGTGCGCGACCATCAGGTTCGAACGCGCCGGTTTACGCAGCACGCCATAACCAAAATGGAAAGGGAGTGCCGGCGGTTTGCGCTCCGCATAGAGCGCAGCAAGCTCGGGCTGCACCGGGTTTTTCGGAATGACCGACATACGAATGGCGGGGCCTACGAAATCACCATAGATTGAAATATCAAAGAGAGGCTTTAAATCGACATAACGAAATCCGGAATCGTCCTGCACGATGACGTCCGGAATCTGCATAAAGAGCTCGCGTACCGCGCGGTAATAATTGTTGTGCATGAGATAGACGGCAGCCTTGAGCATCATCATGCTGCCTTTTCTTTCCTTCAGGTACTTTGTCAGCGGGTATTGCGGCGCTACGCTCGCCGAATCCAGATACTGCTCAATGTATGTCAGTGACCGCAGGCGCGGATCTTCTGCCGTTCTAAACCAAATGCGTATGCCCCGGGGCTTGAAATCCAGGTTCTTGTCTTCGAGTACAACCGGCCGCCCATCGGGGGCCAGGTAGATTTTCTCCATGTTGACGATGCGCCAGCCAAGACCCGATGTAAACGCGAGCAGCACCGGAGCGATACCGGGAATCTCTTCGTTCTTAATTATATTGGTTTTCATGTGCGCCGAGAAAAAGTAGTTGCGGTCGGCAATGTTATTAATTACGGATCGCATGCGGCGCAGCCCCTGGTAATAGCTGGCGCTCTGCTTTTCGGGATGCGGAATATCTCCCGCTTTTTCGAGTGCGATCATGATGTATTCGCTTGCTTGTGGGCAAATGGTATAGAGGTTAATGATGTCCGCGCCACAAAGCGGGTAGATAGCCGGCCGGTCAGAACGACAGACCGGGCCATTGGGATTACGGTTAAGTGTCGATTCGCGCCATTCGGTAATCGGTTCAATGCTCTGCGCCCGCACGCGCTCCCAAAAACGCGCCATTTTCTGCCGGTGCTCGGCGTATTCGGAGTTTTGCGTGTATGGCAGAAGATTGCTGTCGCCCGGCAGATCGAAGCCCGCGAGGTAGCGCGCCATATCATCATAGTAATAGCCGGTTGTGCTTTCGGCCTGTGCGCCAGCGGCGCGCCCCGTCTTCTCATCGACAACTTTAGAACTCTGGCAGGCGAGAATGAGTGATGCCAGCGCGAGAGTCAGGAAAGTGGATACTATATCTTTTTTCATGTTATAGCCGGTTGTGAATTTGTTGCCGTTAAACCCCTCCCCGGCCTTCGGCCCCCCCTCCCCACGTAGTGGCGAGGGGGGTACAGATTCCCACATTCCACTAAGTGGGGAGGGGGAAAGGGTGGAGTCAAAAGATTCATGCTTAGTTTTTCTTGAGCTGTCTCAGATAGGCATCGATGAAGGGGCCAAATTCGCCATCCATGACATCCTGCACCTGCGCGGTCTCGTAACCTGTACGCAGATCTTTAACCAAATTATAGGGATGAAAGACGTAGCTGCGGATCTGGTTGCCCCAGGAAATATCTTTGCGCTCACCGCTGCGCGATTCAATCTCTGCCTCTTTTTCGGCCCGCGCACGCTCGTAGAGCTGTGCCTTGAGCATCTTCATACACGTCAGACGGTTCTGGATCTGACTGCGTTGTGTCTGGCTGGAGACCACAATTCCCGTCGGTATGTGCGTCATGCGCACCGCAGACTCTGTTTTGTTGACGTGCTGGCCACCGGCGCCGCTCGCGCGATAGACGTCGATGCGCAAATCCTTCTCGAGCACTTCGATTTCTACGTCATCGGAAATTTCGGGCGACACATGCACGGCGGCAAAAGAAGTATGGCGGCGCTTGTTGGCATCGAAGGGCGATATACGGACCAGACGGTGGATGCCATTTTCTGCCTTCAGATAGCCGTAGGCATTTGGCCCTTTCACGAACAGCGTCGCGTTTTTTATACCGGCTTCTTCGCCTTCCTGGTAATCGACCATTTCGACTTCAAAACCCATTTTTTCCGCATAGCGTGTATAGGCACGCAGCAGCATTTCGGCCCAGTCCTGCGATTCGGTACCTCCTGCGCCGGGGTGAATATTCACGAACGCATTGTTTGCGTCGTCGGGGCCGTTGAGCAGGCTTTCGAGATCGAGCCTGTCAAATTCCGCACGCACGGCATTGCCGCGCTTCAGCAGATCGTCAGCCATGTTCTCGGCGCCTTCCATCTCAGCGATCTCGGCGTATTCGAGCGCGTCGTTGATCTCGTGCTTCAGAGCGTTCCAGGCGCTCGTCTTTCGTTCGAGAAACGCTATGCGCGTTTGTAGCTCGCGCACCTGTGAAACCTTGCTGTCGTCGGCAAAAAGCGCCGGATCTTCCATTTTTCTGCGCAGATCGCCCAGCTCGGATTCGACATCGCGCAGGTTGAGCTCCGTGTAGCGCTGTTCAATGCGATTTTTCAGCTCGCTGAGCTCTTGCTTTACTTCTTTTATGGACTGCGCCACAGGGGGTATTCCCTGTTAACTCCACAGGGCGAAAACAAGAATTGCCGGAGGGAAGCGTAATAACCTTCCGGTGCCATGCGCCGCTGGGGCGCGGCCACGACGAAGTGCCGCAATACGGGATGGGAGTAACTACTACTAAGCATGAGGAGCCGAGCATACTCTTACTCGTTGACGCACTAAAGACCTTTCCACGAAGCAGTTTGGGTGAACAACCAGGAAAGAGAGGCCGTTCGTGCTCGGTTACGCGAATTGATTGCGGAATGTGAGGAAAGTATCGAGGGTTTGCGGAAAAAGATCGAAGTTGTGGCGCCGGATATCGCCGTCGGCCGGTTGAGCCGCATGGAAGCCATCCAGGAAAAGGAGGTCAGTGCGGCGCTACTGCGCGATACCGAAGCCCGTCTGCTTGAATTAAAGCGTGTACTGCAGCTCGTCGACTCGCCAGAGTACGGTATATGCAAGAAATGCGGCCAGCCGATTGCTCCGGCGAGATTAGAAGCGCGGCCGGAAGCAACGCTTTGTATCCAATGTGCATAGTTATTACTAAGAACTGGTGCCCCACGTAGAAGGCCAGCTGATCGGTAAATACCGCCGCCTGCTCGTAGCTGCAGACCAGCTTGCGACGGAAGCCGCCTTATTACGACCAGATCTTGAGTCCCTCGCACAGCGCCACCAAAATGGCACAATTTCCGATCCGCTCTACGCGACGCTCTTTGTGCTGCTCTTCGCCTTTCAGCGTGCCTTCGGCCCCGCCTGGGCTCTGCAGCGGCGTTATGCCTACTGGTCTGAAGTTGTGCGCGGCGCTCTTGGGGGAGCTATCCCTGGGGAGACGGAAATTGCCCTAAAACTGAGAAAACTCCCCCTTTATGGTATGCCAGGTTTCGTGTTCGTGACATTAGCCGATTGGCTCGAATGCCGCATCGACCTGCGCCTGGTGCACGCGCCCGTGTCGCCCGCGCAGATGCTGGCCGCGCAAGCAGCAGGCTCGCGGTTTGTCACCGTAGCGCTGCGCGAAGCCATTGAGGGTGTGCTGATCGACAACGAGCGCGACGCGTTTGAATTTTGCCTGCATGATATCGGCCACGCGTACGCGTTCTTTCGCGCTGAACACGAACCCGCAGGGCAGCGACGCTTCTTCGCACAGTTACAAAATGACCTGCCGCAGCTCGAAACATTTGCCGCGGCCGATAAGAAGTTCGCCGCCGACCTCGAGTACTGCATGGCAGACATGAACAGCCACCCCGAGCACCTGCGGCAATACCTGCGCGGCGTGATCGTCGAGGCGTTTTATCGTTTGCGAAAAAGCGATACTACGGGTCTGTATAGTGAAGAGGAGTTGAATCGCTTTTTGGTGGAGATCAAATCATCCCTTGGCATTTCTGAGGAATTGGTAGATTGCGATTACCGTGCCCGCGAGGCCCGTGCTCATCATGAGTAATTCAACAGTAGCTTTGTACTCAGCATAAGTTGAAAGTAACGCCATGCCAGTGCCGATGATCAACCCACCCAGGACAACGAGAACGCGCTCGTTCATTTAGCCATTTCTTTACGTATTTCTTTAGCGATCAATTTTGATACGCCAATAGCCAGCAGATAGATGCCGGAAGCAAAGGTGAGTATCGTGCCCACCACCATTAACGGACTCATATTGGAAGTGTAACTCGCATCGTTTGGCGCGTCAACTTTATATTGCCTGAGCACCTTTGAGACTTCCATTGCGGTGTGCGCGGGTTGAACCGCCCCGCCCTTCCTTCGACGGCGCTCCAAAGCGGAGACCGAAGACGATCTCAGGGCTGGTCGGGCACCCCTCCCCTGAGCAGGGGAGGGGCATCGGGTGGGGTTTGCCTTCATTCTCTTCCCTTACAACAACCCCTCAACCTCGCCATACACCAGGCGTATTTTGCCGGCCTGCGGCACCTTCGGCAGGCCAGGCATGCGCGCCACAGCGCGCAGCTAATTTTTTCACAAGCTCTTATGCGATCCGTCGCAGAACGGTGCTTTACCGGTCTGCTTGCATTGGCAGAGCCAGTGCGTTCCCGACTTTTCTGCTTCGAACTTCAGGGGCACGAACTTGGTCTCCCCTTCGGGCAGTGCTCTATTCACCGCGTTGTGCGACCCATCGCAGAAGGGCTGCTTCTTCGAATGCCCGCATGTGCACCAGTAGTAGCTCTTGCCCGCTTCGAGTTCAACCTGCGCCGGTTGTTTCGCCGCAATATGTGCCGCCATGGTTACGCCTTCAAGAGCACCGCGATGGCCCAAGCGCCGCCGGCCAGACCGATGTCTTTGAGAAATGCGATCATGGGCATCATCCGCGCACTTTCGTCGGGAGCTTTGAGCATCATCGGCAGGTGTACCGTAAACGCGAAGAGGAAAAGCAGCACGCCGAGCAAGAATGCTGCAAGTGGCCCCAGACCCTTGAGATTGGTTATCACTCCCACTGCGCCTGCCAGTAGCGCGACACCGGTAAAATACACCCAGAACGCGCCACCCGGTACCGGCACCATGGCCTCCATTGCGCTGGCATTCATCAGATGGCTGAAGCCAAACATGATGAGAGGTATCGCGAAGATGTACCTGCCGCTCTTGCTAATGCTTTCTATTATTGAATTCATCTTATTCTCCTTTGTTATTCATTTGATTAATGAATACGCCAGACTCTTACCGGTTTTGCGTAAGAGGTTGTTCAGCTGTTTCTGTTCGTCTGCCGTAAGGCCGTTGAACAATTCCCGTATTGCGGATGCAAATTTTGGAAAAATCGTGCTGATGCGTTTATGACCTCCTGGGGTGAGTGCGATGCGGTGGCAGCGCCGGTCGCCGGGTTCTGCCCCGCGCTGCACGAGGCCGTCTTTTTCGAGTTTGTCGAGGATGCGGGTGATGTTACCGGGGGTCTGTAGTAGTTTTGCCGCCAGTTCGTGCTGCTGCATTGGGCCCAGGTGGTAGAGGGTTTCGAGTATGCCAAACTGGCTGGGTTGTAGATCGAAGCTGGCGATGATCCTTTGCGCGTGGGCTGCAAGCGCATCGTGCGTCCGCATAACCTTAATAAACAGATCGAGCGCCCTTGTTTCTGCTGCTGCGCCTTCGAACTTTGTTGCCATTCGTTACTCTGTCAATAGTTTACAATACAACTATTGTGCCGGCAATAAATTTACCTTTTTTGCGGGGGCTATGCAGTTGTAAGCGGCCTAGAGCGCAAAATAAGGCGTGAGTAAGTCTTCGAAATTGTAGAAGCCTGCAGCCTTGTTCTGCAGATTCTGCGCGACGAATATCGCCCCGTTGCCAAATGCCTCGCGCGCAATGGACTCGTGCGTCAGCCGCACTGTCTGAAAGGGGAAGCCACAGATGATTTCGTGGCGACCGATGATGCCACCCGCGCGCACCGATTTGATTTCTTCTAGCGGCAATTCGAGATTCTCGGCAATGACCCGCGCAGTACCCGAAATACCTGTCTTGTCGCGAAAGTGTTCTTCGAGCACCACCATGTCAATGCCGGGGGCAATTTTCCGCAGAAACCGTGCTGCCATAATGAGGTAGTTCACCCCGATGGTGATATTCGGCGACCAGAAAACCGGAGTTCTTTTGGCAAGACTGCGCAGCACCTTGAGCGTCGCGGCCGGGTAGTGTGAAACCGCGCTGATGATTTTGATGCCACGTCGCGCCGCCTCTTCGCCGTAATACCGATAGCCATCCGCCGAGGAAAAATCGATGATGGCATCGACGGGGTGGCGATGCAGCAGGTCAGACACGGGCATCTCCTCAATCGAGTAAATCAGCCCCGGATTATCCGATTCTTCGCCCAGGAATTCAGGAATCGAGCGGTGCTCCAGCTTGTGTGAGCGGCGCAACACCCATTCGAGCCGAAAATCCGCATGGCGCAGTATGGTCGTGGCCACGGCTTTGCCGGTTTTGCCGAAGCCCATGAGCCCTACCCGCATTAACCCCTCTGCCATGGCAAAATATTGTGAAAAGCCATAAAAATAGGATTTATATCCTGTTAGATTTTTGGTACATGGCTGAGCAGCTTTCACAGCAACTTCAGCGAACTTTTAGTACCTACCAAGGACGCCGAGCTGGGTAGGCGTCGAATCGGCCGAAAACGAGCCTTGAATTGCCCATCAGCAGCTCTAACGGGCTGTTGAAAAACAGCCATAAAGCAGGATGTTGAAACCGGGCTTAAGCTGCAGACAGCCCCTCACCATAGTATGGTGAGGGGCGTTTTGCGAGCGATTTCGCTAGGAAATCGCGGCGTCTGCAGCGAGCACGGTATTTTTTCCACATCCTGCTAACTCCAGTAAATCGAATCTATAACGAACGCTGTTAGATTTTTTTGCAACCCGATTGAGCTCCCACCCATCGAAAGGGTACTATGGCAACGATACTCATTTTCTTTGCGGCCCACTGGCTGGCATCCGCTTTCGCGCAGAGCTTCTTTCTGCACCGCTATGCCTCGCATAGCATGTTCACCCTGAGCAAGGGCTGGGAGAGATTCTGGCATCTGTTCACGATTATTGCACAGGGCCCGTCGTATCTGAACCCGCGCGGATATGCAATTCTGCACAGAATGCACCACCAGTTCAGCGATACCGAAAAAGACCCGCACAGCCCGCACCACGCGAAGAATTTCTTCGACATGATGTGGAAAACCAAGAAGGAATATGATAAATATGCCTACGGCAACGTCGAGATGCCGAAGGCCTTCACAGAAAACACTCCCTCATGGCCCGCTGTGGACAATCTTGGCAAGTCGTGGCTTTTCCGCATCGGCGCCGGAGCGCTCTATGCATTCTTTTACATGGCATTCGTGCCCGAAGGCATGTGGTACCTCTACCTGCTGCTGCCGCTGCACTGGCTGATGGGGCCGATTCACGGCGCGCTGGTCAACTGGGGCGGGCACATGTACGGTTATACCAACTACAAACTGAAGGACGAGTCACGCAATGCACTGCCGATCGACTTCCTTGTCGGTGGCGAACTCTACCAGAACAACCACCACGCACTGAGCAACCGCCCGAACTTCGCGAAGCGCTGGTTTGAGCTCGACACCACCTACCAGGTAATGCGCGTACTCGACCTGCTGCACATCATCCGCATCAAGCACCCGGCAGCAGAGCCGCAGAAGTCTGAATCAAAAGCCAAATCGGCGTCGAAGGCAACAGCCGGTCGTCGCCCGGTTGCGGCGTAATTTCAAATAGAGTTTACGTGCCGGTGTGCATCCCGCCCGTGAGCTCCGCCTGGCAGACGGGGGAGTTATGAGCGATAAGGGCCTGGCAACCGCAGCACGCTGCGCGTGGTATTCGCGCAGAACTGCTGTTCGCTTCTGTTCACTGACACCCAGCGCAGAAAAATACGCCAGCAAATCAGCCTCGGGAATCTCCTGCAGCGAACGCGCAAAGACATTCTCGACTTCGCGCACCATTTCTGCGAGTTCGCTCACAAATAGAACATAATTAGAACATGTACGACGTAAAGCGTTTTGTAAAAATTTTCTCCCGCCAGCCAGCGAACCATAAGCTTCTACCATCTGTGCGCCGATGGTGCGCTGCTCTGATACTCTAGCAGCCTGTTGAAAAAACCCAGAAACACTGCCTTTTTCCGCCCCTGCGTC
>CAYOZO010000024.1:16186-32154 GCA_964408405.1 uncultured Turneriella sp. | reverse complement strand
GAGGCCGGGGGCTTGCTGCAGCCACGGATGGCGAACAGCAGCAAGGCGCGAGGCACGGAGGCCGGGGGCTTGCTGCAGCCAAGGACGGCGTAGAGCAGCAAGCAGAAAGAGGGGCAAAAAGCACTTCGCGCTTCAAGCTACTGCCGTTCCAGAAAGAGTACCAGAAGTACCTGCTCGCTGCTGACTACTTTGTCCTGGGCAGTTACGACGAAATGTATTCGCTTTCGGTAATCGACGCGATGATGGCGGGTTGTGTTGTGATCGGTACGAATAATGGCGGCACCGTTGAGCAGCTCAGCCACAACCGGGGATTTCTTATCGAAGCTAAGAGTGCACCTGCAATCGCCGATGCAATCATCCGGGCAGAGAAAAATCCCAAAGAGAAAGAAAAGATTCGTAAAGCGGCGCAGGCCTGGGTAATGAGAGAACACACCTGGAAAGCTGTGCTGCCGCAGTGGCTAAAACTCTACGGCGTCAGCGTTTAGGCTTTACTTCCACTTGTACTTCGTTGCGCCGCAAGAACCAGGGCATGAAAGGCGGATCGTATCGACTTTGACTAGCAGGATGTTGAAAAAATCCCGTGCTCGCTGCAGACGCCGCGATTCGCGATGCGAACCGCTTGCGAAACGGCCATAAATGGCCTGTCTGCAGCTGCGCTCGGTTTCAACATCCTGCTTCGTGGCTGTTTTTCAACAGCCCGCTAGGCAGTCTCATATGCCCACCGCATTTGGTTTGTCGCCGCCATGCCCTCATACGTCTTGCCGGTATGCCGGATTTCCAGATTTTCCTTCTAATTTCTGGCGGGCTTGTTGCGCTGGTAATTGGCGGTGAATTGTTGGTGCGCGGGGCAACCGGTCTTGCGGTCGCCGCAGGTGTTTCCTCGCTGGTAATCGGTCTCACCGTAGTTGCATTTGGCACCAGTATGCCTGAGCTGGTCGTCTCTTTGCAGGCCGCCTCGGCAGGAAGCGCTGGTATTGCGGTCGCAAATGTCGTTGGCAGTAACATCTTCAATATCCTGTTCATCCTGGGCTTGTGCGGCATGATTGCTCCCCTTGCAGTTTCATCCCAACTCGTGCGCATCGATGTTCCGCTGATGATTTTCGGCTCTCTGCTGGTCTATGTCTTTGCCTTTGGCGGCGCGATCGCTCCCTGGCAGGGATTATTGCTGCTGACCATACTTATCTCGTACACAATCTACATTGTCCGGCGCAGTCGCCGGGAAAGTCGCGCCGTTAAAGCTCAGTTCGATGCAGCGCTCAGCGACGAACGCGCGCAGGTAAAGAATCTGCCAGTCTGGCTCTCGGGATTATTAGTAATTGTCGGTTTATTCGTTCTCGTCGTAGGGGCGCGCTGGCTGATCGACGGTTCGGTCGTCCTCGCGCGCCGGTTCGGTGTCAGCGAAACCGTCATCGGACTGACAATAGTCGCCGCCGGTACGTCTTTGCCCGAGGTCGCAGCTTCTGTGATGGCAACGATCAAGGGGGAACGCGATATTGCGATTGGCAACATTGTCGGTAGTTCTACGTTCAATCTGTTTGCAATTTTGGGTGTTGCGCCGGTATTTTCGGGCGGCCTGCCTGTCGCCCCAGAGATGCTGAATGTGGACTTTCCCGTCATGGTGATTGCCGCAATCGCTTGCTTTCCTCACTTTGTTGCCGGATTAACCTTTAACCGCATTGAGGGCATTCTGTTTTTCCTGGCCTATGTCTGCTATTCAAGCTGGCTGGTTCTGCAGGCTACGGGCAGCATCATGCGGCCTGACTTTGAGCGAATTATAATGAGCTTTGTGCTGCCCGTGGTCGTTCCGGTTGTCGTGCTTGTGTTGTGGACCAAGTACCGATTAAGCCGCACAGCCGCGAAGAGAGCAAGACGGGCTCCGTAGAATTGCACCGCCAAATTTGGCTTGCCGGCCCGCGCGGGCAATAACAGACTATTCCATGAAGAAAAAGTATATGCTGATTACCCTTGCAACTCTGTTGGGAGCGTTTTGCCTGCAGGCAGAAAAACCGATGCGCAAAGGCGCCAAAAAGGGCGCTGCCCCCATGGCAGGCCGCATGCTCGAGATGATGGATACCGACAAAGACGGTAAGGTATCGAAAGCCGAGTGGCAGGCCCACCATGACAAGAAGTTTGCTGAAATAGACGCCGATAACGACGGTTCTATCGTCGCTGCAGAAATAAAGGCGCACCACCAGCAGATGCAAGAGAAACGCGGCGAAATGTGCCCTGATTGCCAGCGTAATAAGAAAGGTATGCGTAAGGGTCAGGCCAAGAAAGGCGCTGACGACGAAGAAGAATAACAAATGCACGGATGAGCGAGTCGTCCGAGGAGAGTAACCAAGGCGTCTTGGAGCGCGTACTGGATGCAGCCTATGCCGAGGCGCTCAATGGCTTTGGAGTTTTTACTCCGGCAGAGGTGCTCGCGCAGGAATACCTGGCGCAAAACGCAGGAGATGCCAGGCGTGCTGCGCTGGACCTGATCCGCTGGCAGACCACGAAAGCCGCAGCCTCGGGCTTCGTCACCAACATCGGCGGAATTGCGACATTGCCGGTAGCTATTCCCGCGAATGTATCGAGCGTGCTCTACCTACAACTGCGCATGGTTGCTGCGATCGCAGCCATGGGCGGCTACGACATACGCTCCGACAAAGTACGGACGCTCATCTACGTGAGTCTGCTGGGTTCGGCGGCAACCGAGGTCCTGAAAGAAGCCGGCATCAGGATTGGAGAGCATCTGACGCAGGCCGCAATCCTGCGCATCACAGGCTATGTAGCCCGCAAAATGACCACGAGCGTTGCGGCGCGGCTGATGGCGCGGCTGGGTCTTACGCAGGCAGGAAAGCTGTCGCGCCTGGTGCCGGTTGCCGGCGGAATTATCGCCGGAGCGACCGATGCTGCTGCGACGAAAGCCATTGGCGGCATTGCCATGCAGGTTTTTATTCCCGTTAACGAAGAAGCTCCCCCAACTCTCGCGCCCACGGCAACGACCTGACCGCAGACGCGGAGCAAATGGGTTGACGCGACCCTGAGGCGTGGCAAGGTGAGCGCATGAAGATCTACATTGCGGAAATCATTGGCACGGCAACCCTTGTGCTCTTCGGCTGCGGCAGCGCGGTCTTTGCCGGCGCGTCCATTGGCATCGTGGGTATCGCATTTTCTTTCGGTCTGGCTCTGCTGGCAATGGCGTATGCGATCGGCCCGATCAGCGGCTGCCATATTAACCCAGCGGTGAGCGTCGGCGCTTACATCGCAGGTCGTCTAAGCGGAAGAAAGCTTTTAGGCTACGTCATTGCACAGTCGGTGGGCGCCATCGTCGGCGCAGCGCTGGTCTATGCAATCGCGCTGGGCGATCCTGCTTACAAAATTGCGGTAAATGGCCTCGGCCAGAATGGCTTTGGCCCCGGCTACCAGGGGGGATTTAACCTCGAATCGGCTTTTTTATTCGAAGCGATCGCGACTTTCCTTTTTCTCGTGGTCATTCTCGGATCAACCAGCAACGGCGCCGCTAAGAAGTTTGCCGGGCTCGCGATCGGTCTTTCGCTTGTGCTCATTCATCTGGTCGGCATCCGCATCACCGGGGTTTCTGTGAATCCGGCGCGTAGCCTCGGCCCCGCCCTTTTTGTGGGCGGCCAGGCGATGGCGCAGCTTTGGGTATTTATCGTCGCTCCGCTGCTGGGCGCCGCATTCGCGGGTCTCATGTACCGCGGCCGCGTACTCGAAGACTAACAGGCATAAGGTATGATGCGCTTCTGCCGCGCGACAGTTGCAGCGTTTGTCGCGATACCCCTCTTCGCACAAAAGCTCGACCCCGAAGCAGCCAGGAAACCCGCTGAGACCAGTGAAAAAATCAAGCTCACCAAAGGCGCGGAAACAAAGGTCGATGAAAAAGGCGGCGAAGTGGCGCCCGTTACCGCGCGCGACCAGCTTATTCCGGCACGGAAACTCAAGGCCGACGTGGACAAAGAAGTTGACGACCTGCCATTCGGTGTGCCGCAAATCGAGAAGCGCGAAAACGTCTTCGGCGACAAACAGGACAAGGACGCCATCCTGAAGCGCATGGAGTACCAGATCGGCTTCATCGCCGAAGGCGCCGGATACAATAACACCGATCTGCGCAAACTCGACGAGTCCACAGTCGCCACCATACAGAATACCGATGACAAGATGACGTTCGCGTTCTCGCGCTTCTACGTGAACATGTTTTTCCCGCTGACTGACGACCTCTACTTCCGCGTGGATATTTTCAAGAACGGTTTCTGGGGGCATGACCAGCTTGGCGGCGCGAGTACCAACAATAACTCGTCTTCCACCCGAACCGGCGCCGACCCTTTTAACTTCGGCGAGCTCCACCTCCATTACGTCATATTTAAGAATGAGAGACATGACCTTTCGATGAAAATCGGCCGCCAGTTCTTTGAAATAGGCGGCGAACTTTACGACTATTTTCTGAAAGACTATCTCGACGCGGTGACCTTCACTTATGCGAGTTCACGCCTTGGCGGCTTTCGGATTATGGCTTTCGACGCCTTCCAGCTCGGGGCAGACCCCACGCTGCACGCCAACTACGTGAGATTCTTTTCGGTCGATAACCAGCGCGTGCGTTTCTTCGACGGCGACGTCAACGTATTGCGCGCAGGCTTTATCTGGGATTCGCGCAATCTTCTAAACTGGAAGGGCCCTTTGACCGGTGACTTGCTGCAAAACAAGATCTACGCCTTTGGCGCGCGCTACGGTGCGGTTAATCGCGGCGGCTCGGACCGATCTAACCTCGGGGCGTCGGGCAACTTCGCTGACAACGACTACAACATGATGTTCGGCACGCGCTTTCTCTTCAATCTGCCGCGCAAGCGGTACATCCTCAAGACTTTTGCTGACGCGGCCGTATCGACAGGTATCGACCGCAGACTGCCGACCGCTGCAAACGAAAGCCAGGATGTCGATACCAACGGCTATGCCTTTGGCGGCGGGGGCAGCTTCGAGTTACCGCGCGTCATCCCCTCGCTCGATCTCGACTTCAATGCCGACGGCATGTATGTCTCAGGCAGCAAATACAACGAGAATGGCATACAGACCTCGCACGGGTTCACCTCGTTCAAAGGCAGCCGCCTCGGGGGCATCATTATGAGCCGCTTTTACGGTGTGCGGCCCTCGAGCTACACTGACTCCGCCGGCATTTCTGACTTCCCGCACGACTATGAACGCAAGGCTGCGACGGCTTTTGCTCACCTGGGCGTTGGAACGACACTCTGGCAAAAACTGCGCTTCGGCCTGGACTACTGGCTCGCAGTCGATACGGGTTCGAGCGCGCTCTACGCGCAGGCGCGAGCAAACGGTACAACTTCTTCCATTACGAGCGTCGTGCTCAAGGCACAAGATCGCCTCGGCAAGGTACTCGGCCATGAGGTGAACCTCAGCGCAGACCTCGCGGTCAACCGCTACTGGACCGTCTATTTCAGGGCAGGCGTATTCTTACCCGGTGCATTTTACTCAACGCCCGGTATAGTGACAGATACTCCTTTTGGCACCGATAATGCGATGGGAGTTCAACTGGGTTCAAAGCTGGTTTTCTGACGGGCCGCTCTGACACAGCCTGTCAAAGGCTCTTGATCCGTTCTTCAATCTCTGCCCGGGTATATGTGAATACGTTTCTGCAATAGCCGCAGCGCACCTCAATCTCTTTCTGTTCGCCGAGCAATTCACCGATATCCCGGCGCGCCAAATGCGCCAGACGGTCGAGATAGCCCTGACGGTGGCAGCGGCAGCGGTAAACCAGGGCAACTTCGGAAGTCTCAATCCATTGCTCTCCGGGATAAATATCGTCGAGCAGATCCATCACGTCTTTAGTCTCGGTCTCATCTGGTGCTGCACCGCCAAAGTACATTGTCAGTGATTCGAGCCGCTCGAGGTTGTCGGTGAGAATAAATTTCTTCGCTTCCGATACATCGGGCAATGCCTCGATCAGAAGACCGAAGCATTTATCGGCCTCGATCGCACCGTTTTCTGTGAGCCGCAGTTTCATGCCGGTCAGCATGAGGGTCGCAATCTGTTCGCTTTCGTGCAGGTACTGTTGTACGAGGTTAGGTATCGAGTTGCTGCGGCTGCCAACCGTGCTGCGCGTCGGTTCAGGAATTCGCGAATAGCGTTTGCTGACATGCAAGAGTCCCTTGCCGACATCCTCGTCAATCTCGGCAGGATCTATTACCATCGCGAGTTCTTCACCCGTCTGGCAGGTAGCTCGAAAAATACCTTCGGGGGTCGCTTCAACCACCAGGTTGCGCAGATACCTGGGCGTCGTCAGATCGAGCGTGATATCCTGTACATCGCGGAACTGGCCCGCCAACAGATTAGCACACACAACCATTTCGCAAAAATGGTAGAACGCCCTGTCGTCGACATGCACCTGCGCTTTCGCAGCATTGATTGCCTCGGCGGCCGAGACAAAAACGGCGCGAAAATCTGCGCCCCTCGTATGAAAGGACATCGAATAAGAACGTTCTGGCAGCGGCATACCTTACCGGGGGAGAAACCGCGCCGGCGTCAGTGCGCCAAGGAGAATTTCATCTTCTGCGGCCCCGCCTGTCAAGTGGCTCGCGGCACGCTCTGCCAGAAAAGGCGAATATGTCATGGCATGATAGCCCATACCGGTAAAAAAGAAGACTCCGCCCTGCTTTCGCATGAGCTCCCGTAACCGGCCTTGCATCGCAAGCGCTCGCAGCTCAGGATAAGTCGTTATGCCGGCGGGCAGAGAAAACCCCACAATAGGCAGTCGGTCACGGGTAGTGAGGCGCGTGCCGTGAAAAAGCGCATGGCGCAGATCGGGGTGAAGCGCCTTGCCAAATACCTGCGCAGCCGCTCGTTCTGTGCGGTTCAGGTGAATAAATCCCGCGCGGTTGCGGTGGGTAAAATAGTTCGTACGCAGATCACGCCTCACAAGTTCTTCCGCTACGGGCCGCGCGTCCGGCCGCAAGGCAAAATAGGACTCCCAGCCCGGAAGCGGAGCAAGCGCAGCGGACCAGCTAGCAGGCACAACCGCGCGCGTGGCGGCTCCGGTCGCGATAAAAACGACTGCTTCTGCTCTTTCGGGCAATGGTTCACGCACGAATTGAACTCCCACATCAAGCGCGCGTCGCCGCAGCATCTGAAGGTAGGTACGCGTGTGGATGGAAAAATATTCACCGAATACGCCTGTATGCCGCGCAACTGCAGAATGCAGCGAATTGTCTGCATACCATGCGCGCGAGTATTGGCTTGCCGCACGCCAGAGTGGCGAACCCGCCTTGGGCAAATTGCAGGCGTGCAGAAGGGGTATGCGTACGCCGCCGCAACGCGCGGGTTCATAAACAGTTACTTTGAGACTGCGCCGGGCAAGCGCCAGCGCAAGGTGCAAACCGCTTGGACCTGCGCCGGCAATGCTCACAGGCGTTGCAGAAGGTAGCACGCCGAAGGCCGTGCGCCACAGTGCCTTGAAGACATCACTTCGGCGCATAGCTCTCTTTCATACCAATCAGCATTTCGCGCTTACCGGCAAAGCCTGGAACTTTCTTCACCACAAAACCGGCCGCAGCAAGATTGCGTCTCACCCAACCGGCGGAGCTATAGGTGGCAAACGTACCTTGATCGCGCGTTCGGGCAAATGCCGATGCAAACACCTCTGCACGCCACATGGCAGGATTTTTTGCCGGTGAAAAACCGTCGAAGAACCAGGCATCGGCAAGAAACCGGGCTTGCGCAAGAAAGTCCCCGACCTGTCCCGGAAAGACTGTGACGCTCGCGCCGTAAATCGTAATGGCCTTACCCTGGCAAAGAGCCTCGCGTTGCTGCCAAAGCGTTTCATAAGCCTCACGCGATCGCTGAAGCCTGCACGACAACTCGCGCGCTGTCTCCAAAGAAAGCAAATTTTCTTCAACAGAATAAAAATGCAGGGTGCCGGTAAAGCCGGCGTCGCGCGCCGCGGTGAGCAGCAATGCGCAATTGAGCCCATAACCAAAACCGAGTTCCGCAACTGTGAGCTCTGCGCTTTGCTGAAGACGCGAGGGCAGGTTATTGCCCCGAATGAAGACGAAATCCTTTTCCGCCTCGGGATTGTCGGTATTAAAGTAGATATCGTCGTATTGTTCTGAGAAAAATGCCTTCACTGAACGGGCGTCACATCTTGGGAATGTTGCGCCCGTAGAATATCTCGTTCATCTCGCGCTTGAGACTCTGCTTGATCTTCTTCTTTTCGCCCGGAATAAAATCTTTTTTCGCCGAACCAAAGAGGTAGTTGTCGAGATCAAACTCTTTGAGGATCATCTTCGTGCAAAAGATGTTCTCCTGGTAGATATTGATATCCACCATCTGGTACATCTGCCGGATATCGTCGGATACGAAATTCTGGATCGAGTTGATCTTGTGGTCGATGAAATACTTTTTGCCGTCCACGTCGCGCGTAAATCCGCGCACCCGGTAGTCGCTGATCACAATATCAGGGCTGAACGAATGCAGCAGGTAGTTCAATGCCTTCAGCGGCGAAATCTGCCCGCAGGTCGAAACGTCGATATCCGCCCTAAACGTGCTGATCCCATGATCGGGATGGCTTTCGGGGTAAGTGTGCACGGTAATATGGCTCTTGTCGAGGTGTGCAACGACCGCCTCTGAATCCGGGCCGGGTATTTCGTTATCGGTGTCGAAGCGGGAGCGCTTTTCGACCTCGAGATGGTTCTCGGAGACGAGCATGGTCACCGAGGCGCCCTGCGGGTCGTAATCCTGCGAGGCAATGTTGAGTATGTTTGCCCCGATAATCTTCGCCACGTTCGTCAGAATTTCAGTCAAGCGCTCTGCGTTGTAAACTTCGTCGATATATTCAATGTACGCGCGCTGGTTTCTGGGACTATTTGCATAGCAGATGTCGTACATATTGAAACTTAAGGTCTTGGTCAGATTATTGAAACCATAGAGCTTCAGTTTTTTCTTCAGCGGCTTGATCTTCATTTCGAGTACTTGTCGCCTCGGGTCAGAAAAACAGGGGGTCAAACCTATTTAGGCCAAAAAGATTGACGTCGTGTACAAATCCTCCGATATAAAGCGCAGGCGGGGTCAAGGGCCCTGCATTTTGCGCAAAAAATTATAAGAGGTATTGAATGAAAAAAATTCTCGCAATCTCTCTTCTGGCAGGTTTTGTGGGTTCGCTGTTTGCACAGGCCGGTACCCAGCCGAGAGAATCACAACCTATCGTCGTAGAAGGTGGCGAACAAGGGCCACAGACAACTCCCGTTGTGCGCACGATAACTACCAAGAAGGCATACGCCGTAACAACTACTGTTCCCGAAACTGTAACTACTGTTCAGGCACCTGAGCGCGTGTTAGTGCGTGAAGGCCTGCTGACATGGCTCAGCATCGGTCTCAGAAGCTCTGTAGACTATCACCTGACCCCGAAAGACGGCTCACTCAGCTGCCTCTGGTTCTATGGCGAACTCTACAACACTTCATGGGGCATTCAGGCAGGTCTGGGCTACCTCTGGACACCTATTGCGACCTATTCAGACGCAGTTGGCAACACATACAACGGCAATGGCACGCGCGGTGGCCTGACACTCGACCTGATCGGCAAGTACTACTGGTGGTTTGCCCGCTCATGGTGGATCGGCGCTGGTTTCAACTATCTCGCCCTTATGGGTGGCCAGCTGCGCTGGTTTCCTACAGGCACAACCGGCGGCACAAACCCTGCTGATGGTGCAGCTATTACCAACGCACGTTGGGTAGACGTAGTTCCTGGCGGCGGCCTCTTTTACGCCCAGGTTGGTACAGGCCTCAAGCTCGCTATGGGCAGCGGCTTCAACGTGGTAAACTTTGAACCAGAATTCCGTGCCTTGATTCCACTGAACACTGTGAATGGGTACGGCACAGTTCTGCGTTTCAACGTCGGTTTCTCGTACGCTTTCGGCCTTTAACGGCAGTTTCACGGTGTGGGCTTGCTCACACTGCGAAACAAAACGAAGCCCCGCAAGGGGCTTTTTTATTTGCGTGATGAGTCTCATCGGGCTCCTGGATGTATGGCTGGTGAGCAGGGCCCCAACACAACGCCGGGGCGTTTCGGCGAGGTTACGAGCACGAAGCTGGTAGCCAATCGTACTGCGGCAATTTATAGCGCGCAGAAAGCCGCCTTCGAATCTTCTGAAATCCGCAGCCTCGTAACCCTGGCCCACTGGCCGGGTGAATTGCGTGACGACCAAAAAGCCTTTGCGCTGAGCCCGCTTGCAAAAGACGGCATTGCGCCTTTTGCCACCGACAGACCGACTCTTTTCACCACGCCCGAAAACCTGCTGAGCGTGGTGGAGTTTCTGCGTTCTCATAATGACTTCCAGCTGAACTTTTTGCTCGATCTGACAGCAGTTGACCTTCTGGGTTCGCCGCGCGAACAGGATAAGGTAGAAAACCTGGGTAAACGCTTCCAGATGGTTTACCTCTTTCGCTCCATGCACCCTGAGCGCCGTGCGGCGAGCCTCAGGCTCTGCGTACCGGTGGACGAAAACGAAGAAGTTCCGTCTCTGACGGCAGTCTTCGCCGGCGCCAACTGGCCCGAACGTGAGGTGTTCGACCTCATGGGTATTCGCTTTAAGGGCCACCCAGACCTCAGGCGTATCCTGCTGCCCGATAACTACCGCGGCCACCCGTTGCGCAAAGATTTCCCAGTAAAAGGGATTGGCGAAGATTACCTGATCGAAGACCTGCTCTATAAAAGGCGCAACGTGGATTGAGCATGGCGCAATCTGTTTCCGAAGTTATCGCTGGCAAGGATTCGATCGCTGCACCGACAACGGTTACGCCCTCGTACCGTGGTAAGGTGCGCGATGTGTATGACCTGGGCGATAAGATGCTGCTCGTATCGTCAGACCGGCTCTCTGCCTTTGATGTGGTATTCCAGGATACAATCCCCGGCAAGGGCACGATTCTCAACCGGATTTCTGCCCACTGGTTTTCACTGTTGAAGGACATGCCGCACCACTTCATCACCGCCCACTACCAGGAGTTTCCCCCGCCCTTCAACCGTCCTGAATTTGCGGGCCGTTCATCCCTGGTGAAGCGGACGCAGCGTATTGACTATGAGTGTGTCGTGCGCGCATTTCTCATGGGCTCCGGCTACAAGGAATACCAGGCGCATGGTACATTGGCGGCGGTGCAGCTACCCGCAGGACTGAAGAAAGGACAGATGCTGCCGGAACCAGTCTTCACACCCGCAGTGAAGAACGATGAGGGCCACGACGAGAATATCTCATTTGCTGAACTCAAGCGCCGCATTCCGCAGCTCGCAGATTCTCTGAAGGCGCGCAGTCTTGCGCTGTTTAACTTTGCTTTCGGGTCGCTTAAGCAGAAGGGTATCTACCTGCTCGATACCAAGTTTGAATTCGGTCTGCTCGATGGCGAACTGCTGCTGATCGACGAAATTTTTACCCCTGATTCGTCGCGTTTCGTGGAAATCAACGAATACGAGCGTGCGCTTTCCGCAGGCAGTGAAATACCCACCATGGACAAGCAGGTGATACGCGATTACGTCGAATCGATCGGCTGGAATAAAACTCCCCCTGCGCCCCGCCTGCCTGCTGAAGTGATTGACAAAACTCTGGAGCGCTATCAAAGAATGCAGGATATCATCCTCTCGATCTCTCCGGCAGAAACGGCGGGATATTAAAGTGGGAGATCATAAAATGAAGAAGTTTGCCGCGACCGCAACAGTGAGATTTAAAAAGTCAGTGCTCGAACCGCAGGGCAAGGCGATCCAGCTGTCATTGGCCGAAAAGAACATGCATGAATTCACGCTCATCCGCGTCGGCAAGTATATTGAGGTAGAGCTCGATGCTCATGACCAGGCCGACGCTGAGGCCAGAATGGAAAAAATCGCGCGCGACTACCTCTACAACGATGTCATGGAAACCTGCGAAATCCATGTAGCACCGATAACCGGGTCATTGACGTGAAAGTCGCTGTACTGACATTTCCCGGCAGCAACTGTGATCACGATCTCATCGAAGCGCTGCGCGCCGAATACCAGATCGAGGCGGAGCTTCTCTGGCATACAAATCCTTTTACCGCCCGCCATGATCTCTATTTTGTTCCCGGCGGATTTTCCTATGGCGACTATCTGCGCACCGGGGCGTTGGCGGCGCAAAGTCGCTCGGTGATGAGCCTGCGCGAAGCGGCAGCACAGGGACGGCCCATTGTGGGTATCTGCAACGGTTTCCAGATTCTCTGCGAGGCGAAGCTTTTGCCCGGCGCACTTATACGCAACGTCAACCTGCAGCACATTTGCGAGTGGGTAGGGCTCCAAGGTGACGGCGACTGGGCCGGACTTTTGCCTGAAGGCTACGCTCTGCCCATTTCGCACGGCGAAGGCAACTTCATATGCTCAGACGAAGACCTTAAAGCGATCCGTGATAATGGCCAGGCAATACTGCGCTATACGAATAACCCGAACGGCGCAACGTTTGACATTGCGGGCGTCGCTTCGGCTAACAAACGCGTGATCGGTCTTATGCCGCACCCTGAGCGCGCGCTCAGAGTACAACCCGATTCAGCTCATTCGCGTGAACGCTATGGCCGGCTGTTCTTCGAAAAAATTTTTTCGATGATACCAGGTTGATATGGCAGCAGAGCACGCTTTGGTCGCAGGTGTTTTTGGCGCCTTCTACCACGTGCTCCTGTTTGCCGAACGCGACGGTCATCGTATCTACGGCGAAAGGCGACTGGCAAAACCCCGGGGCAAGCTGCGCATCGACTACCGGGAAAAAAACACAGGCTACAACAAACTACGCGAAACCCTGCTGGCAATTGGCGATGTGGTGGAAGTCGGCGCCGATGCAAAAAACCCCGAGACCATGGTCATCAGCGCTGTAGAAAAACGCCGTAACGCCATTTACCGCGCATCGTTCGACAGGCAGCAATGCCTTGCCGCCAATGTTGACGGGGTTGTCATCATGGCAAGCGTGCGCTCGCCGGATTTTAACCTCGGTTTCGTGGAGCGCTGCCTCGCAGAAGTGACCATTGCCGGCGCTGATATCGCGCTGGTAGTCAACAAGTACGATCTCGCTGCTGAGGGCGATGAAGAGACTGAGCATATTCTGCGTTACTATGAGCGCTGCGGTCTGAGCGTCTTTCGCGAAAGTGCGCTCAATGGAATCAGTGAATCTCTGGCAATGCGACTCAAATCAGGTACGTGGTTGCTTCTGGGCCAGTCTGGCACCGGCAAGAGTACTCTGATGAACCGTCTGCTGGGGGAAGAGCGCCAAAGGGTCGGAGAAGTAAGCCTGATCGAGAAAGGCAGGCACACAACAACTAATCCCGCGCTGCATTTTAGTCCGCAAAATGCGGAGCTTGTTCTGATAGATGTGCCGGGTCTGCGCGAGTTCGGCCTGCACCATCGCGACGCGCAGGAAATCCGTACTGGCTATTCCGATCTTGCCCGGTATCCCTGCCGTTTTGAAAACTGCCTGCATCTCAATGAACCCGGTTGCGGAGTAAAAGAAGCACTTCAACGCGGCGATCTGCCCGAATTTCGTTACCGCTACTACGTCTCGATGCTCGATACCGTTAAGGAAAATTTCAAGCCGCGCAAGGGCGACTACTGGCGCGGCATTCGCAAGTAGTTGAAACTGCCCTGTAAGAGCGGGCTACAGTAAATCTTCGTTTTCCCGGCGGCGATAGAGAAGCGCCCAAAGGACAATCTTTTCACGCGGCACACCCGAGCTTTCCAAAAGCCAGGCCGCCTGCCCGAGCGTAGCGCCCGTAGTGAGAACGTCGTCACATAAGATATAGCGCTCTGCTTCCGGAAGCATTCTTGCGCTGCGCATTAGGCTTTCACGCATACGGCGGAAGCGGGCAGCTTCGCCGAGCTGTTTGTTGCTTTCGCCCCACCGGGCCTTCCTCAGGACATACATTTCGGGATAAATCTGATCGCGCGGTACGGCAGAGCGCAAGAGCTCGCCAAGGAAACTCCGGCTCGAAGGCATCGGCAGAAACAGCGTCCCGGACTGTGCCAGCGCATGCAGAGCTGCGTGTGCCAGAGGAAAAAGAAATTCCCGTGCACGGCGCCGCCCGGAAAATTTTGCCGCCTTGAAGAGGCTCTTCTGTACTCCCTCGTAGAAATAAAGATACTGCGTCTGGTAGTGCAAACCCGGCACAATACTATTCTCCTCTGCCTGCGGCAGCTCGGCCACGCAACGCGTGCAGATAAGACCCGCTTCAGGGAGATACAATTTACAGTGCAGGCAGGGTTCGGGAAAGACTGCCTGCAACAGATACTCGCGTATTGCAGGCAGTCGTCCTGTGTTACGCAAGGCGGAGCTCATACGGTCTGCTACAGGTTACGCAGGTAGAGCCTGATCCAGTCCTGCAGGTTTTCGCGCGTCGCTGCGGGCGGCAGGTCAGGCAATTTGCGGATCTTCTCAGTCGCCTGGTCGATCTCCTTCTGTGAGTAGCCGAGCGAGATCAGCGCCTGCACGAGCAACTCATCCTGTTTTGCAGCTGCTGCGGCCCTACCGCCCGGTTTCTCACTGAGTTTGTCGAGCCGCGCTTTTTTCGCATTGGCTTCGAAGCACAGTTTTTCGGCCCGAGTCTTGCCGACACCCGGAACTTTGGTGAGCGCCCTGACATCCGACTCTTTGAGCGCCTGTATGAGCTCGGCGCCTCCGATAGTGGAGATCAGGTTCATCGCCGCCTGAGGACCGAAGCCATGCAGCGAGCGGATAAAATCGAATAACTGCGCTTCGGCCTGATCGAGGAAACCAAAAAGCTGCGCATTGTCTTCAGAGTAAACGCTGCGCGTTACCAGCGAAAAGGGCTTCTTGCCCGTATCGTAAGCCCCGGCGACAATTGCCTGGTAAACATTGACCGGTATACGCGCACCGTAACCCACTCCGCCGCATTCGAGCACCACGAAAAAGGGTTCAACATGCACCGGAACGCCGGTCAGCGAAAAGATCATGCGTGTTTGTACAAGTATTATCTTCTGCGGACAAGCAGTTTTTGAGACTTACGGTTTCGGCTTGCGGATAATACTGTCGAGGTTCGGAGGCAGCTGCGATTCTGATGCCGCCTTGTTTTCTTTCTGGATTTCTGCATGAATTTCGCCGCGAAAGACTTTGACGTCTTTCGGCGCCTTTACGCCTAACTTGACCTGATCACCCTTGATCTCGACGACAACGATCTCGACGTTATCGCCGATCACAATCGAGTCATTCACCCGGCGCGCAAGTACCAGCATCAGCCCTGCCCTGTGCCTGTCGCACCTGTCGAAGGGGCCTGCCCTGAGCCTGTCGAAGGGGCCTGCCCTGAGCCTGTCGAAGGGGCTTCCACCAGCTCCAGGAGCGGAGTTCGCACCCGGTGCGCGGGATCGTCTGAGACAAACTGGCCACCCAATTTACGTTCGCGGTTGATGATGACCGGTCCCTGCAGGTTGATTGTCATCTGTTCGGGCTTGCCCGCAGGGACAGTGATAATCCCCCAGATTTCTGTTCGTTCGAGATCTGTGGCTTCGATCAGAGAGAGAAATTCCGTGGCGACGTTTGGCCTGTAGTTCGGAGCAATCTCGACGGTACGCGTAATGAGAAATGCCAGCTGAGATTCTTCCAGTGACTGCAGCCAGTGGAAAGTACTGCCGGATTTTGTCGGCAAGAGCGCAAAGTGCCGGTAATTCTCGAAGGCAAATATTCCCTCGGGAAAATAGATCTGCAATGAAGCATCGATCTCAATCCTGCCCAGTGCGCGTGTCTCAAACTGCATATAACTCCTGAAGCAACTTCTCTGTCAGTCCTCTGCTTAGCCTGCCTGTTATCGCAGAAAATCCATCAGGGTTTGTTTGATGATACCCGCGCCAACGCGCAGCGCATATGAGTGCACTGCTTCGAGCCACTTCAGGTCAACAATTGCCTGTGTAACATCCACGCTTTCGTTCCTGGCAAGCAATTCTTTCGTATAGGTGGTATCCCAGGCGATGC
>CAYOZO010000024.1:0-16176 GCA_964408405.1 uncultured Turneriella sp. | reverse complement strand
CGTGCACACAGCGACGCCTGGCGACGCGCGCATGCTGCTCGAGGCGATTCACCCTCGCGCCGACCTCAGCACGATAGCGCAAAATATTTTCCAGTGCGCTGTCGAGCGCTTCCAGATCGCGACCGCCGATGAGTTTGATATCACCCTTGATGAGGTCATCTCGCAGCATGATCACTGCCTCAAAAATGGAAAGCCCCGAAACCGTCGCCGTGGTGGCAAAGTTGTTGGGCGGCTCAGGGTTAGTACCGTCGATGAGTCCAAGGTCCTGCAACACGGTTCCGCCTTCGAGGTCTTCGAGCCAGATCTGGTGCGGAGATTTGCTGGTTAAGATAATATCATCCTGCGAACCTTTGCTCGCCCGCACTTCTACGGGTGCTGTATTGATCTTGTCGATGATGTCATTGATAGTATCGCCGGCCGATATCTGTATGCGCGTACCGTTGATTGCGATCAGCTGATCGCCCTGAGCAACATAGCCCGAAGAATCTTTATTCGAAGCAATGGAGGTATTTGTTCCCCAGAAAACCCGATTGCCGGGCAGAGTGATGTCCATGGTTTCGTTGCGTTCTATTTCGCGGTTCTGCACCTGGATATCGCCCTGGTACTGTACTCCGGTTACCGCGTTACCCTGATCGATACCCGCAGTCTGCAGGTGCGAATAGACAGGCAAAAAGGGATCGCGCTCAATTACACTGCCGCCAAAAAGCGAACGGCCGGTTGAGTCTTTGGAATTGGCGATATCAATCAGCGCTAGCAAATGCTGGTTGATTTCTTTTGCAACAGCTTCTTTGAGTTCAAAGCCGCTGTTGGTACCGTTGGCAGCCTGTACCGTCAGGTAACGCATCCGCTGAAAAATTTCGCCAACGCGGTCAATCTGTCCGTCCATGAGATTGAGGCGATCCTTCGCCTCGGCGACATTACGGTCATACTGCTCGAGCTCCGTGAGCCGTGTGCGGTAGAGCATCTGGTTGGCAGCGCCGACAGGATCGCTCGACGGCAACTGGATTTTTGAGCCTGTCGCGAGCTCGCGTTCTGTTTTTTCCAGTGCGACCTGGTGCCGGTTGAGCGTCGAGAGCAGGGTGTTGTTCTGCATCAGGTTGGTGACTCGTATCATGCGTTCTCCTGGCACATACAATATGCTGTGCTAAAGCACATCATAAGCGGTTAATCAACTTATCGAGCAGCTCGTTCATCGTCTGCATCACGCGCGCCGCAGCATTGTATCCATGCTGAAACTGGACCATGGCCGCCATCTCTTCGTCGAGGTTGACACCCATGACTGACTGGCGCAGATTCTCGAGGTTGGTGAGAATCAGTTTCTGGTTCTCCACCTGCTCCTTTGCTGTCTTGGATTCGATACCTGCTTTGGCGATGAGCGCGTTATAGAATTCGTCGCTGTTGCGGTATTCCCCCACCATCGTGGATTTGTGCCGCATGGCCTGCGCGATCCGTGTGGCGTTGCCGCCATCTTTTGAGCCATAGGCCATATTCGCGTCACCGGTACCTCCGACATCCTTGCCAAGGCCTGCGGCAATGAGGGAGGTATTTCCTTCGACTTCGTTCGAGAGATATATGGCGCCGGCAGGGTGAATGGTCGAGGTGAGCGTAATGCGGTCGAGCGTGGACTGCAGTTTGTTGATCTCGTCGATTCTGCGGTAATCGAATGCTCCGGCAGCGCCCGAGTTTTGTAAGAGACCGGCAAAGCCAGTCAGAAACTCCCCTGAATCTTCGACATGGCGGATCATGAAATTCGTGAGGTAGTTGTCAGAAGCCTCTTTCCCCTTCAGAACCAGGTTGTTGTTGTGGTTAAGATATGCTACGACGCCTGCGTCAGAACGGTTGATCGCATGAATGACATCCTGCAGGGACATATCAGGCCGGTAGGTTACGTAAACCGGCGTGTGTTCCGCGTCGTTCTTGACGAAGGTCATTGTACCCGCGACGCCGATGGGCCTGTCGGCACTAAGCGCGTTCTTACCTGCAATTTTGAAGATCGCACTCACGTCATCGATACCATCACCCGAGAAGTCGTAGTTCCCGCGGATATTACGCGAAAGCGGGTCGATGCGGAAGAAATTGATATTGGTTTCTTTGGTCAGGCCAAAGCCGTCGCGGTGCACCTCGTTAACGGTGTCAGCGATGTTGATGGCGAGTAAGTCCATCTTCTCGATGTTCTCGCGAATTGTGATATCGCGCATCTCGAGCAAACCCTGCGCGCTGCCGGCACGAAACAGAGTTTTTTGCCCATTGTGCTCCCACACCGCTTTCTTCATTCCTTCATTTGAAGCATCACCCTGAAGCAGTATCTTGTGCTGCACGCGTCCCTGCACAAGCATCTCGCCGCCGAGATAGACGATGAATTCATCCGGATCCTGCTTTTCCAGAGTAATATCTGCCAGTTTCGAGAGCTCCTGCACGAGAGCATCGCGTTTATCCATCAGGTCGTTAGGCCTGTCGCCCACTGCCTGCGCTTTCATAATGCGGTCATTGAGGTCGCGAATCTGTGAGGCCATGTCGTTGATGCGGCCCACAGTGACTTCAAACTCGAAATCCGCCTGGCGGCGCAGATCAGAGAGTTTCTGGAACGTATCGCGCATGCGAAAGGTAACTTCGCGGCCGCGCGTGCGTACGAGTTCACGGTGGCTCATTTCTTCGGGAAACTGTGCAAGCTCCTGCCAGGATTGCCAGAACCGATCGAGCCCGGCGCGCAGCGAGTCGTCCGAGGGCTCATTATAAATAACTTCTATCTGGTGCAGATACTTTTCGCGCGTTTCCCACTGCGACTTGGTCTGCTCTGCATTGTGGATTCGCCCATCGACAAATTCGTCGCGCACACGCTCAACTGCGCCAGCCTTCGGCCCCTGCCCGAGGTGGCCCGCGCCCGACGCGCGGTTGAGCGAAGGCTCGTACAGCGGGTGCATGGTTTCCATATCCACGCGCTGCCGGGCGTAATTCTTGTTATCTGCGTTGGATATGTTGTGACCAGTGGTGGTTAGCGCCTGCTGGTGCACGGCGATTCCCCGCCGCGCAATCTCAATCCCCATGAAGGTTGATGGCATCTTCGTCTCCTCAGCAGTTCGCGTCTACAAGTACCGGGCGCTTGCCCGCATCATGGCGGTCTATCCCCTTTCCCGCAAGGCTCATGATCATCGTTTTAAAGAGATCGCGGCTATCCGTCAGCATGCGCGTATTGACCTCGCTCAATTTTCTGAGTTCAGATATCGCCGCCTTGAGCGCCATCTGGTAACGGCTGAGCTCCTTCTTTTCGGGAGCTGCGACTGCGTCGGATTGAAGAATCAGGCTGAGGTTGACCTTCCCTTGCCCGGGCAGAATGCGTTCTGCCAGCTTTTCGCGCCGGCTTTCGAGCAGGTCAATGCGGTGCAATTCTTTCGCCTGCTCGCCGGCAGAGGATTTGAGTTTTTCTCCGTCGCGCGCGATGATGGCCTCACGCTTTGTGAGTTCAAGCTGCAGGATCCGGTGGTGTGCTGCAAGTTCATCGCGCAGCACTTCGATCAGTTCGCCCACCAGCGCATGGGTATCCCCCGCGATATGCCTTGTGCTCATCATCTGGGTTTTCATATTTTAAGGATCGGCGGATCGCTAAAAGCCATGAGCACTTATTCCCGGGTCCATAATTTTTTTTGACGCCCTTTGCCTGATGCCATATTTTTTTTCGCGGCAGTCGTGGGAGTTACCCGCGAACTCAGGAAAATATCACAGTTTGGAGGATTTTGCATGATTCTCAGACCTTTACCCCTACTGGCATTCATCCTTACCCCGGCATTGCTTTTGGCAGGCCCCATGAGAAGCCGGAAGATAACCGATTTGGAGCGCCTGCTCGCCATGCACCAGGCCGAAATGCAGGCAGTTTTTGCGGGTATCGGTTCCGGAAGTCAGGTAGCGCCGGCCTTCTTTACCGATATCTCGTTCGTCAACGATCGCCAGGTGGAATCCTTCCTGCGCAATGTTTCTGCGTCCAGTGAGCCAGGACAGGTTTATAGTCAGGTTAGCTTCACCCGCATGGTAGCCATTGGCGGAGACGTGCGGAGCGTTTCGTACTCTCTTGTCAATGACGGAGCAAACGTGCGACTCGTCAAGAGCACTAACATCAACGGACAGCTGCTAAAAGCAGTCTATGACTACGATGTCGCAGGTCGCAGGTTGAAGACCGGCGCATTCGATGGCCAGAAGTTGATCAAGGGCTCAGAATACTCCATTTGAGAGAGTAATGGGTGCCGCGCTGCGGCACTCAGCCCTTCCTATAGCTTTCGACGATCCGGCTTTTTTGTATTTTTCCGGTTGCAGTCTTCGGAAAAGACTTAACAAACTCGATAACCCTGGGCATCTTATAGTTGGCGATTTTTTCCCGTAAGAAGCCGCGCACCTCTGCCGCAGTGATACTGACGCCTTCTTTGGGGATGATGAACGCCCCGACGACTTCGCCGTACTTAGCGTCAGGAATTCCCACTATGGCGCATTCCAGCACCGGCTCGAATCTGTAGAGCACCTCTTCAATTTCTTTGGGGTAGATATTTTCACCCCCCTGAATAATCATTTCTTTCTTCCGACCAGTAATGTAAAAATATCCGTCACTGTCGCGCAGACCGAGGTCACCCGTGTGCAGCCAGCCATCGACAATGGTCGCACGAGTGGCTTCTTCTTTCTTGTAATAGCCCTGCATCACATTGGGTCCGCGTATGACGATTTCACCGATAGTATTATCTGGCAGAAAAATATTCTGTCCTTCGACATTGGCGCTGACAATACGCATCTCCTGCCCGGGTATAGCGAGCCCAATAGAACCGATCTTGCGCTCTCCCCGCAGGGGATTCAGCGACGAAACGCAGGTTCCCTCTGACAGACCGTACCCCTCAATAATCTTGCCCTTAAATTTTTGCTCGAAACTATTGAAAACCTCAACGGGCATAGGAGCAGCGCCGCAGATACAGGCCTTGAGAAAAGAAAGATCTTCACCCTCGGCTTCCTTCATCTCGTTGAGGAAATTATAGATTGTGGGAACGCCGCTGAAGGTCGTGCAGCGGTACTGCTTCAGTGTACCGATGAACGAGCGCGGCTTGAAGCCGTCTTCGAGCACGACCGAAGCGCCTGCCCAGAGCGTGGACATCATCGAAGCGATCTGCGCATTGACATGAAAGAGGGGCATGATACAAAGAGCAGTATCACTCTCTTCCAGATCGATCAATTGGTGCGTGACATAACTATTGTAGAGGATGTTGCTGTGCGACAATATCACGCCTTTCGGGTGGCCGGTCGTGCCGGAGGTGTAGATCATTGAGGCCTTGTCGCTGCCCGTTAAGGCTGCAGCAGCAAAGGGCTCTGCCTGTTGAATTTCTTCTAGCAACAGTCTGCTACCGTTGAACTGGTTATCGGCCTCGGTTAAAATTACGTGTTCGAGCTTGCCAAGACCGGGCAGCACTGGTTCGAGCAACCTACGAAATGCCGGAGTCGTCATGAGTATCCGTGCGTCGCAGTCATCAATGATGTATGAGAGTTCTTCTGCCTTAAGAAGCGTATTTATCGTAACCGCGGTGAATCCCCCTAACATGGCGCCGAACCACAGGAACAGGAATTCGGGTGAATTCGGAACAAGAACTGCGATATGTTCTCCCTTCTGAGCTCCGAGGGATTTCATGAGTCCTGCCGCCTTCTCAGCCTGCAATTTCATCTCGGCATACGACCAGGCGCGTTCGCGGAAGTGCAGGTAAGTTTTGCCGGCAAACCTGCGCGCGCGCTCCTTCCAGAGTTCAGCTATCGTACTGTACGGGACTTCGGTCTTGATGTGGGCGAAGGGATCCATGCACACCATGCTTTCCGGTTGCGCCGTGCTGCGTCAATGAGTTGCTTTTTGACGCCGCTTTGAACGCCGCGCTGGTTTATTCGCGCTCGGCGATCTGCTCTTCCAGCCATTCTGCAGCGATGCCGTTAAGATCGGCTGTCGCGCGCAGCCATTTTTCTTCGGTCTCGTCGAGCACGCCGTCAGCAAAAGCGATATCGAGTGCCGCGCGCAAGAAGAGTCGCGCATTTGCCTCGCTCTCAAAACGCGGTGGCACCTGGCTTACATGTTTGTTTTTCAGAATGCTTTCAATACTCTCGTCAACAAACTCCGCGCTAAAATCAAAAGGGCCAATCGTCTGTTTGATGATTTCGCGCTCCGCGCCGTGGAGTTCGCCATCGGCTGCCATGATGAGCAATAGCCCGCGAAAAAACTCGCTGCGTTCGCGCAGAGACAAACCGTCGGTGGTCTTCTGTTGATCCATGAGCTACCTTCCCAAAATAACGCAACAGTGCGCTCGGGGCAAAAAATACACATCGCCGTAGCGTGACAAACTTCTTTTCAGCAGCGCTCCGATTGAAACCCTGTAAACAATGAACACCCGTATCACATTTCTGGGCGGCGCCGGAACCGTCACGGGCTCCAAGTATCTGGTGGAACATAACGGCAAAAAGATTCTGGTCGATTGCGGCCTTTTTCAGGGGCTCAAGACGCTGCGGGTACGCAACTGGAAGGCGCTGCCACTTGCCGTATCAGAGATCGACGCGGTCATTCTCACTCACGCGCATGTCGATCATTCGGGGTACATCCCCCGCCTGGTCAAGGACGGCTACCGCGGGCGTATCTACGCCACGCCGGCCACATTTGACCTTTGCAAGATTCTGCTGCCCGATTCAGGCTATCTCATGGAAGAAGAGGCGGCCTACCTCAATAAGCATAACCGCTCGAAACACAAGGTTGCGCTTCCTCTCTTTAGCCAGCAGGAAGCTGAAGGGGCCCTGCGCTACTTTGAACCCGCTGACTTCAATCACCGCGTGGAAATTACGGCGGGAATCTCATTTGAGTTTGGTTACGCCGGACATATCTTCGGCGCCGCTCAGGTTGTGCTGAATTGCGACGGCAAACGTATTGCCTTTAGCGGCGATGTGGGACGCCTCGAAGACCCTATCCTTTTTCCCCCCGCACGGCTCTCGGGCGCCGATTACCTCATCCTCGAATCGACGTACGGCGATCGCCTGCACGAAGCTATCAGCCCGGCCGAAATTCTGGAGCGCGTTATCTGCGAGACGCATGCGCGAGGCGGTGTCATTTTGATACCCGCGTTCGCGGTGGGTCGCGCGCAGCAGATCATGTATTACTTGTGGGAGCTCAGGCGAGCCGGACGCATTCCCGAGTTTCCCATGTACCTCAATAGTCCCATGGCAGAAAATGCCAGCGCACTTCTGACCCGCTACAGCGAGCTGCACAGACTGACTCCCGAAATGGCCGAGGCGATCTGCGGTATTGTGCGCTACGTGCGCAGCCCGGACGAGTCGCGCGCGCTGAACGAACGCAAAGGGCCGATGCTGATCATCTCAGCGAGCGGCATGCTGACCGGCGGCCGGGTGCTGCACCACCTCAAAGCATTTGCAGGGGATGAGCGCAACACGATACTCTTGACCGGGTTTCAGGCCGCCGGAACCCGCGGCGAGGCGCTTAAGCGGGGCAAACGGGAGATCAAAGTGCATGGCGAATACGTACAGATCAGGGCGCAGGTTACCACCCTCGAAAATATCTCCGCACACGCGGATTACTCCGAAATACTCGACTGGCTGGAGCACTGCAACATAGGCCCCCGCCGGGTATTTGTGACCCACGGCGAGCCAGTCGGATCGGACGAGCTGCGGCGCCGGCTCATTGACCGTTTTGGCTGGCATGCCATGGTGCCCGATGACAGGCAGACGGTAGATTTGGCATGACGGCCTGAGCAAAAATCTTAAGTTTACCCATGGCTCTTGTCAAAAGCTCACAGGAAATCACCAACTCGACCATCGGCCCAAACTCATATTTTACCGGCCGTTTCTATATTAACGGGAGCCTTAAGATCGACGGCAAGTTCGAGGGCCGCGCACTGCAGGCTGACCAGCTTTACATTGGCACGAGCGGCAAGGTCAAGACGAACGTTTCAGCCAATTCGGTATTCGTAGAAGGCGTCATTATCGGCAATATTGCTGCAAAAAGCCGCGTGATGCTGCTGCCGACCGCGAAGATTTTTGGCGATATCAAAACTCCGGAACTCATCATCCAGAACGGCGTTATTCTTGAAGGCCGCTGCGTGATTGCAAACGACCTCAAAACTTCTGCCAAAGATGTGATCGAGGCTGAGTATCTGAAGGACAATCTCAACGAGAACGTGCTGTTCCCGAAGAGTGCGCGCGCCGAGAAAGAAAAGGCTGAGAGCCGGTAAGATACTGCTGCGACTGGCATTCCATTAACGCTCCTGGCCTACCACCCATTATCATTTCGCAGGGCGACGCCGCAGGCGCCGGCTGGTATGCATTCAAAGAAATAGTATCTGCAGCGGGAAAGTATTTTCCTGCGTTAAAGAAAGACGGCACGCTCCGGCGTTTCGTGCTTGTTGGCGACAGCTTCGAGAACGACGCCTATTTCATTGCGAAACATTTCCACGTTGTACAGTATTCGGCAAAACCTGCCGAGCTCGATGCACTTCTGTCTGACAAGAAAATCCGCAAGCCGCTCTTTTTGAGCGTACAGAAGGGAAAGGCGATAGAACCCGGTAAGGGCAATGCGCTCGTGGCACTGCGTTCGTGGCATGCATTTCAGAAGGCGATGAAACTCTTTCAGGCGCACCCGCATGCGGCGCTTGTGACGCTGCCGGTTTCGAAAGAACTGATCATGAAAGGTGGCGTCGATTTCACCGGCCACACCGAACAACTCGCGCAGGCATTTGGTCGCAAAGTGTTCATGTGCATGTACCATGCAAAATTTTCCGTGATTCCTCTGACCAACCACATACCGCTGGCGACCGTGCCGCGCAAACTGTATGAACTGCCGGCAGAAGATCTGCTGCAGGCGCTGCGGCAGTTCAAGGCCATTTTCAAACCAAAAGGCAAAATCGCCTGGTGTGGCCTTAACCCGCACTGCGGCGAAAATGGCCGCGTGGGTACCGAAGAGGAATTTATCCGTCGTACAATCGATTCACTTGCCGCCAAGAGCATGGCGATTGAAGGCCCTATTTCAGCCGATGCCGTCTTCACAAAGCATGTGCTCAAGGCATACTCGCTCGTCATTGCCAACTACCACGACCAGGGACTGATACCCTTCAAATCACTCAATGGCATGGCAGGGGTGAATACTACGCTGGGTTTGCCGCGCCTGCGTGTTTCGCCCGACCACGGCACGGCGTTCAGCCAGACTGCGGCAAAACAGGTGGACGTAACGGGCGTACTGGCGAGTCTGCGATTTGCACTGAAGTTCGGAGCGGTATGGCAACAGGTATCGGCTTAAGTCTGGCATTGGGAGCGTTCGCGATGGTCATATTGACCTTCCGCAGCGGGGTTGCTCTGTACCAAAAAATCCTGGGCTGGCTCGCGTTTGCCGCTCTTGCCTGGTTTTACCGCCCCGAGCTCAATGGGGCCTATGCAACTCTGCTGGCTGGTGATTACCGCAGTGCCGCGCGCGAATTTGCGAACCTGATCCAGGTAGCGATGCCCGTAGTCGCATTCACCTTTGCCTGGCTGGCCTTTCTCGCGTCTTCTGCCATGGATGCCGGGCGCATTTTGGTCTTCTTCTTCGTGCTCTTTCTCATCAGCGCGGCAGTCAAGCTCGCTCTGCTGCCTTAGAGACTCAAAACCGGTTTCCTAGTATGTCGTTATTCCATTGCAGCGCGTAGCGGTCTGTCATACCCGCGATAAAATCGGCGACGACGCGCTCGGTACCCATAGTATCGATGCGCTCGTAGAAGTCTGCCGGCAGCATGCGCGGTTCACGCACGACGAAATCAAAGATGCGCGAAATAATGTCGTTGGCGCGTTCATTCATTCGTACAACTTCGGCATGACGGTAAAGATTGCGGAACAGGAATTTTTTCAGCTCTGTCACCTGCACGGCCATACCCTCAGAAAATGCGACAAGATCCGCCTGCTGCGCTTTGCCAGTGTACAGCAATAGCACCTCAACAGTAGAAATGCCCGAACGGCGGATATTTTCGGCCGTCTGCGTAATGAGGTCCGAAACCATACCGTTAATCATGTCACGTATCGTGGCCCGGATGGCAATTTTTTCACGCAGCGTCGGATATTTTTGCTTCACGGCAGCAAAGTGCCGGCGCCATAGTTCGACGCTCTCGAGCATTGTTAAAGTCAAATGCCCGCTCTCGAGGCCATCGTCAATGTCGTGGTTGTTGTAGGCAATTTCGTCGCAGGTATCGACAATTAACGCTTCGAGGCAGTGGCCCTGAGCTTCACCGCCAGAAATAGCATTATCCTTTGGATTGCTGCTGTGCTTCTGCAGGCTGCGCAGCGTGCCGCGCGTGAGGTTGAGTCCAGGAAACTCGGGGTAGCGCTCTTCGAGCACGGTGACGATGCGCAGCGTCTGTTCGTTGTGGTCAAAGCCGCCGTACTCCTTCATTTTTTCGTGCAGCGCACGCTCCCCCGCGTGGCCAAACGGGGGGTGCCCCATGTCGTGTGCAAGCGCTACTGTCTCGGTCAGATCTTCGTTTAGCCCTAAGCTGCGCGCTACGGTACGGGCAATCTGCGCCACTTCGATGGTGTGTGTCAGCCGGGTGCGGTAGTTGTCGCCGAGATGGTTGACAAACACCTGCGTCTTGTATTCGAGCCGGCGAAACGAACGCGAGTGTACCACCCTGTCACGGTCGCGCTGGAAAGGATTGCGGAGTGCATGCGGCTCTTCGGGGTACTGGCGGCTCTCAAAAAACTCCCCCTTTGCTGCAAGCGGCGACTGCATAGGTCAATATCGACTTAATTAGCCGTCGAATTGATTCGAAGGTAATTTATGCAGCAGTTTGGCCATGGAACAACCCGATTTTTCTGCGCTTGCTGCGGCGATGTTCAGCGGCGAGGGCAAAGTGGATCTCGAAGCTGCGGATCGGCTTTGGGCTGCCGTTTTTCGCCAGCCTGTGTGGTATGTTCTCATGACGCCGCAGAGCGCGATGGATCACCAGCCATCGGCACAGCTCATTGAAGACAAGGTATGGCTGCTTGCCTTCACCGATCGGGAGAAACTGGCCCATTATGCAGCGCGCAACAGGAATCTCGATGCACAGGGCAATGCGCTCTCGCTCGATCTCACCCCTGCGCAGTGCGTCGAGCTGGGCCGCACTCTTCAGCACACGAATGTTTTTGGCTTTCGGTTTAACGAGGCGCAACCGCACGGCTGGTATATTCCTATGGCGGATTTTCTGCGGATACCCGAGTATCTTGCTGATAAGGGCCTAACAGGCTGTTGAAAAACAGCCATAGAGCAGGATGTTGAAACCAGGCTTAAGCTGCTGGTCGCGCACCTGCAAAATCTGCTCATAACACTTGACTGCCCGGTCTGATGATCAAGATTACGCTATGAAAGTTATCCGTCAGATGGCCGCGCTGAGTGCAGGCCTTGCTCTGCTTGCGACCTCGGTGTATCCGTGGTCTAACCATTACCTCTTTAACCGCGAAGCGCTCGCTGCACTGCCTGAAATCGCCGAGGCGCCCAAAGTAAAGGTCGAATCGCTCGAAGATTTTCTTCTAAAAGAACAGTCCGGCCTGATTGAATTGCTGGCAAAGGTTGAGAACGAAGCCAAAGAGTCGTATGCGAAAAAAGCTCCCCTGCCCGATGCGCTGGCCTTTAAAGGTGGCGATGCTTCGAATATTCGCGCCAACTTTTTGCGTGCCATACGAATTAATCCTGGCACGCCGCTTGGCTATTTTCTGCAGCAACTGCCGGGCAAAAAGCTGCCGGGTAAACCAGCCGACCCTAACAAGGTGAGCATTTTTGGCAAAAAGGATCTGCAAGGCCGCTACATTATGTATGAAATAAAGCGCGGCGACCTCGTAAGCCCGCTTGAGGTTTTGGCAACCGCGGGCGATGAACCGGACTTCGGTATCGACATCAACCTGTTTGTGGACAACAATGAGAAATTTAGCCAGGATTACGGTTTTGGTAACCAGTCTTTCGGAAATCCCAAATTGTACTACGGCACACAGGCGCCGTTTCACATCGGTTACTACCACGAATCGGGCATCATTTTTATGGCCGCCGGTTTTCTGAAGCGCACTTACCCGCGCTACCGCGTGCACCAGTTCATGAACCTGGCGCGCTACGCTTTCAAAACCGGACATCCGTACTGGGGTTATCGGTTTCTGGGCTGGGGCCTACACTATATCGGCGACCTCACGCAGCCTTACCACGCCCGCGTGCTGCCGAATTACGGCACTATGGGCATGCTGTGGATCAATACGAAGGCAATGATAGGCTTTCCCAAAGCGAAAGACGAAGCCATTGACCGCATCACCGCGCGGCACACCGCAATTGAAGATTACCATTTTAGCGTGCTTGCCGCAGCCTATGCGCAGAACAACCTCGATCATCCTTATCTGCAGGGCCTGCGCAGTACGGGCAAAGACGCTGCATACGGAGCATTTGACGATACCTACATCGTAGAGAAACTCACAGAGGAAAGCGTCGGTATCTCTGACAAGATCGATACCCTGATCGAAGAAGCCAATCTGCTGAAGGGTTTTTCAGAGGGAAACGTCTTACCTGAAATCAACCAGAAGGCGCTCGCGGAGCTCGACCAGGTACTCGCGACACACATGCAGGGCGTGGGAGCTCACCTGCGTAATTATGTCAGGGCTGGACTGAAATAGATCTGCCGAAGGCAAATCTATTTTAGAGGTCCAACTCTTCTACTTTCTTTGCATTATCTTCGATGAACTTGCGCCGGGGTTCTACCTCGTCGCCCATAAGGATCACGAACGTCTCGTCGGCGATCACGGCGTCATCGACCGATACCTGCATGAGCACCCTACGCGCCGGGTCCATCGTAGTTTCCCACAGCTGCTCAGGATTCATCTCGCCGAGGCCTTTGTAGCGCTGGATGGCATATTTCGCGTCGTTTTTGAATCCCTTCAGGATCTTGTCTTTCTCCTCGTCGGAATAGGCATAGAACTTTTCCTTGCCCTGGGTAATGAGATAAAGCGGCGGGCGCGCGATATAGAGGCAGCCCTGCTCAATCAGCGCACTCATATGGCGGAAGAAGAATGTGAGCAGAAGCGTCTGGATATGCGCTCCATCCACGTCAGCATCGGTCATGATGACGATTTTGTGGTAGCGCAGCTTTTCCATATTAAACTCCGCCCCGATGCCGCAGCCGATCGCCGAGATGAGAGCCGCGACCTCGCCGTCGCCCAAGATCTTATCGAGCTTAGTTTTTTCGACGTTCGTGATCTTGCCTTTGAGTGGCAGAATCGCCTGGAAGTGCCGGTTACGGCCCTGTTTTGCCGAACCCCCGGCAGAATCGCCCTCGACGATGAAGAGCTCGCAATCTTTAGGATCACGTGCGCTGCAATCGGCAAGCTTACCGGGCAGGCCCGCGCCTTCGAGAGCGCTCTTGCGACGCACCAGCTCTTTAGCCTTGCGCGCGGCGATACGCGCAAGAGCGGCCTGCATGCATTTTTCTATAATGCGCTTTGCATCCGCTGGGTTTTCGTCAAAATATTCACAGAGTTTTTCATAGACGATGGAAGTGACAATCCCTTTTACTTCGCCGTTGCCCAACTTCATTTTGGTCTGTCCTTCAAACTGCGGGTTAGGGATTAAGATAGATAGCACGAGAGTCAATCCCTCGCGCACGTCATCGCCGGTCAGAGGCTCTTCGACTTTCTTATCATACCCAAGCTTCTTCTTGTATTCGTTGATGGCACGCGTGAGCGCCGTGCGGAAACCTTCGAGGTGCGTGCCACCCTCGCGCGTATGGATCGCATTGGCGAAAGTAAAGATCTGCTCTGAGTAGGTGTCGCAGTACTCGACGGCAAATTCCACCTGTATGCCGTCTTTCTGTTGTATCGCATAGATCGGCTTTTTCTGCAGCGGATTTTTCTTCTCGGTCAGCATCTTGACGAATTCGATGATGCCGCCTTTGTACTGGAAGACCTGCTCTTTGACATTTTTTTCGCGGCTGTCGCGAATCGTGATCTTGACGCCTTTGTTGAGAAACGCCAGCTCGCGCAGGCGCGCGGAGAGTGTATCGTAACGATACTCTAGCGTATCAAAAATTTCTTTGTCGGCAAGAAATGTTACGGTTGTACCGCGTTTCTTACTCGGCCCCTTCACTTTGAGGGGAGCTTTCGGTTTGCCGCGGTTAAACTCGATGAAGTGGTGTTTGCCGTCACGGTGGACGTCCACCTGCACCCACTCGGAAAGCGCGTTTACCACAGAAACTCCCACACCGTGCAGACCGCCGGAAACCTTATAAGCGCCGTCGCCGAATTTGCCGCCGGCATGCAGTTTAGTAAGTACTACCTCTACAGTCGAGACCCCCACTTTCGGGTGGATATCCACGGGAATGCCGCGGCCGTTATCGGCGACGCTGATGACGTTGCCCTTGCTGATTTCAACTTCAATCGTATCGCAGTGACCTGCCATCGCTTCATCGATGCAGTTATCCACGACCTCGTAAACCATGTGGTGCAGACCCGGCAGGTCGGTGGAACCAATGTACATACCGGGACGCTTACGCACCGCCTCGAGGCCTTCGAGAACGGTAATTTTCGAGGCATTGTACTCTTCAGAAACGTGGCCATGCATCGGTTGGTTCTCGGCCTCTTCAGCTTTTGCCTTTGCGGCGGGCTTTTTTTCTTCTTTTTTCGCGGGATTTGCCATGGTTTGTCGGCCATTTTGGCAAAATCAGATATTATGTCGCCTTCTTTAGCGGGCTGTTGAAAAACAGGGGTGCGGGCGCGTTTTGGAAAAGTTGGTTTCGGGGGAATTTGCATCGCGCAGCTGGATTTTGCGATCAGGCACTACATGCCCAGGTTGATGAAAGAGTATTTGTCGCAGCTGTGTGCCGATAAACTCCACTCTATTAGCCCGCCGGCCGACAATAAAACAAGGCATGCCCGACATCCGCATCAAAGACTATAAGGCCGGTACCGCCGTCATCATACAAAATGCGCCGAACCCTGGTCTCTTCTACATAGTCCGCAAGGGTGTGCTCGCAATCGATACCGAGCACCGGCTGAACGACAAGGTGCTGTCGCGCTTCGAAGCCGGCGACAGCTTCGGTCTTGTCTCGGCGTTAACTGGTCACCACTTTCTTGTGACGATATATGCTGCGACCGATGCGCAGGTGGCAGAGATTCCCATCTCGATGATCGGCAGCTATTTAAAAAACCAGAGCGATCTTGCAATTAAGATGCTGCGTCTGTATTCGCGCGAACTACGAACTATCCAGCTGCATCTGGCAAAACTCGACACACCGGAAAGCCGCAATATAACGCCTGAAATACTCTACAACCTGGCGCGCAAATACCTCGATTGGCAGAAATCGCAGTACGCTGCTCAGGCGCTGAAAGCTTACCTTGAATGGGCAGAGGCCAACGAGGGAGCTTACCTTGATATGGCGCAAGACCTCTGGCCGCAGGTCGAATCGAGTTATGTGGAGCTGCAGTTCACCGGTAAGGGAACAGTGGTCCCGGCCGACACGATGATTTTTTCAGAAGGCGAGATGAGCCGCGACATATACGTGGTGCTCGCCGGTTCGGTGAAAATGATGCGCATTGTGCACGGCGAAGAATTCATCATCGATGTTCTTGGACCGGGCGAACTATTTGGCGAGATGGCATTTATCGAGAACGCTCCACGCATGGGTTCTGCGATCACCACGCAGGAGTCAACGCTGATCCGCATCAGACCAGAACAACTGGTTTCAAGCGTCGCAGAGGGTGTGCTGCAGAAAATTTTCGAGAACATGGCGCGCCGTATCTGGTTTTCGCACCAGCGCCTGATAATCTTCAAGATACGCGATCCGCTCGTTCGCATCTATGCGTATCTTTATAATCTCGTCCGCCACCAGAACCTGCGCACCAGGAATCGTTCGGCAGAAGACAAGTCTTACCGCTTCGAGATCACGATGAGTGAACTAAAGACTCTCTGCGGAATTCTGCGGCTCACCGAAACGACCGAACGTGCGCTGCGCGAAAATCATAACCTGATCTTTGACGACACCAGTATCACGATCAAGAGCCGCAAACGCCTCGAAGACCAGATCGCCTACTATCGCGCCAAGTCTGGTCAGATCATTGCCGAGACGAAGTAAATTTTGCCCGTGATGAGTTCCCGCAAGGAATTCATCACGGTTCCTTCCAGGTGGTGCGCATGTCGAG
>CAYOZO010000023.1:22691-32525 GCA_964408405.1 uncultured Turneriella sp. | reverse complement strand
CGCGAAATCCGGCGGCTTTACCATGAGCGGCGGATGCTCGAGCAAAGATTGAAGCTTGATGCTCTCGCGAATGTGCCCGAGTACGCCGGCAAACGTAAGAAGAAGCTGACGCAGGCTGGCTAAAGTAGCTTTAGTAGCTGCTCCTTACTGTTCAGTCCGGGGTTCTGTAGAACCGCATTACGCAGCTTTTCCAAAATCTCACCGACAACAGGACCTCTGAAGCCGGCCCGTTGGATATCCGTGCCACTTACAGCAAGATCGCTGATATCGAGAGGCTCGCGGGAATGTCTTACCGATTTGTAGAGCGCAGCAATACTTTCCCGAAATTTTCTTACTGGTCCGGGCAGTGCACCCTGCGTAATCAGGGTCGCAGCCCGCATAGCACGAAAAAAACGTACGTGTGTTAGACGCTCCCCCCTTTTTATTTCAGCGAGTCTCATTTTGAATTCCTGCCGGTCAGGATTTGCAGAAAGCGCGAAGAGCGGCGTGTTCAGCAGTGCCAGACACAATTTTGCATCCGCAGCGGGAAATTTCGTCTCACGCAGCGTCGCTTCGCGCTCGCGCGCATCGGTGATTCCCAGCAGATAAAGTACCACTGCAGCATATTCACCCATACTGCGCAGGTGCAAATGATTGATCTCGCGCAGAAACTGGTCACGGGGTTCCCCCACAATGGCCTGCGCTATGTGCGGCAGAAAGGCGGGAAGTATGTGCGCCTCGAGCAGGTTGTGCCAGTACGCGCGCCGGTTCTTCATGCGTAGTGTCTTTCGCCATTCATCATAAAATCGCTCAGGAGCAACTTTAGAGGTGATTTCTACGCACCGGCGCATCGCGGTTAGTGTTGCCGGTTCGATTGTAAAACCCAGCTTCGCAGCGATGCGACAACCCCTGATCGGGCGCAGACCGTCTTCGGCGAAGCGCTGCATCGGATCGCCAATCGTCCTCAGTATTCTGGATTGCAAATCTGCCAGGCCGCCACAGTAATCGGCCAGCTCAGCGCGGCCGACATTGTATGCCAGACCATTTACAGTGAAATCGCGCCGCTGTATGTCTGTTTCCAGTTTTTCTGCGTAATGCACGGTTGAAGGACGGCGGCCATCCCGATAATCCGCATCAGCCCTGTAGGTGGTGATTTCTACCTTATGAGGCCCGTAGAGTACCAGAATGGTTCCGAACTTAATACCCACGGGCACGGTACGGGGAAAGATTTTCTGCACTTGCTCGGGCCGGGCGTTTGTCGTATAGTCGAGGTCGCTCAGTTTGCCTTCGATGAGCAGGTCGCGGACGCTGCCACCGATCAGCCATGCTTCGAAGCCATGCTTCTGCAACTTCTCTTCAATATAGCGGCAGACAGAGAAGTAGGGCTCAGCAAGGAATATTTTTCTTTTAATGATCGCGTGCGCGGACACAGCAGTTGTCAGCTTCGTGCCCGCAACTGCGCATCGTCACCCACCACAATCGTACCCTGCACGTTTTCTACGATAGCATTTCTGCCAATAAGTGAATTTTCGAGTCTGCAGTTTCTGACAACACTGCCGCGATCGACGATGCAGTTAATGAGGGTCGAGTTGGTGATCTCTGCGCCTTCTGACACGCTGGCATATTGTCCGACATCGGAGTTCGTAACTCTTGCGCCTGCAGCTATGGCGTGCGTGTTGCCCATGCCACGCCGTGATAGAATAATTTTGTTGGTATCGAGTATGGCTTCCAGAGTACCGGCGTCATCCCAGGCTGAGAGAATCTGCCAGGTGAAGACAGTCTTTTTCTCGCGCAGCATATACTGGAATGCATCCGTTGCCTGGTATTCGTTCTTGGTGCGAATGTCATTTTTCACGATGTGATCCAGCGCAGAAAAGAGCTCCACCGCGCTGGGAAAATAGTTCACACCGGGTATAGCCAGGTTCGACACAAACTGCTCCGGTTTTTCCACCAGGTTAGTTATCGTCTGCCCTTCGCCCTTCTCTATGACGCCGAACCTGCGCGGATCTTCAACCTCGAAGACTCCGATGACAGGATTCTTGGAAAGCATCATCGTTTCAATATCGCCCTCAAACAGGGTATCACCGTAAATCAGTAGCATTGAATCGTCTTTATTAAATTTGCTGCCTGCCATATAGATTGCATGGCCCAGGCCGAGCTGTTCTTTTTGTGCGACGAATTCAATGTTCAGATTGGGGTATGCCTCCAGTATCTCGCTCTCCATCAATTCGCGCAGATACCCAGTGATGATGACGAAGTCTCTCACCCCGGCTTTGGCGGCGCGGTCGATGATATGAAAAATGGTCGGTTTGCCTGCGACCGGCAGCATCGCTTTAGGAAGCGTGTGCGTCAGCGGGCGCATACGAGTTCCTTTACCGGCAGCGGGAATCAGGCATTTGACTGGCATGGTGTCGGAAATTACTTCATCCGGTGCCACTGCAAGCGCTTATCTATGTCCTGCTGCTGCTCGATCATCAGGTCCTCGACGTCGGCACCCAGGCGCTCGCGCCGCGCAATTTCTTCCTGACGCTGCCGGATGCGCTTATCGAGCGCCTGTATCGCGAGCGTCCTCACCAAATGCTGTAGGTTGCGTTTTGCGTCTCCAGGGCTAAGAGCCTCCGGATTGTCAAAAGCAGCTTCGTAATCCATGACGATCTCTGCCAGAAGCGCAGCAAGATGGTCAGGCAAAAACTCCATCGCGCTGCTCATGTTCTGCCAGTTGTAGGCTTCACCTGTCCTGAGTCGGTCATGAAAGAAAGAATAGAGCAAATAAGCTGTTTCATTTTCCCAGGGGATTTCGCCAAGCAACATCTCTTCGTTTCCGAGCTCAGGAAAGCGCAGCAGCATTGCGATAATTTCTTTTTCCTGCTTGCTGACAGGTTTGGGCTTCTGAGGTGGCGAGGCCTGCTCGCGCGCCTTCGCCTCTGCTGCGATTAAGCCACCAACAGGTTTACCTGCCTGCGTGGGAGCGGAAAAATCTTTGCGCAGAATCTGCACATCGACTGCGAGAGCCGAAGCCGCTGCGCGCAGGAACTCGTCGCGCTCCAGCTCGGTTTCGAGAATGCGAACGTATTCGTAGAAATCGGAGAGCGCCTTTTTCTTCTGCGACAGATCAGACGTATTGTATTTGAAGGCGAATATATACCAGATCAGAAACTTAACTTCGCTGTGCGCCTGCGAAACCAGAAAGCGCATTTCCTCTGCGGAAAGTTTGCGGCTCAGATCAAATGGATCCTGTTTATCACCCTGCGACAGCGGGTGAACAATACGAATTGCCAGATTTGCTTTACGCGCCACGCGCAGCGCCTTGTAGGCCGCTTCCGTTCCCGCTGCGTCGTTATCGAGAAACAAAGTAATGTTGTCAGTAAACCGCTTGATCTGCTTCGCCTGTTCGCTGGTGAATGCAGTACCTAAGGGAGCGACCGCATTTTCGAGTCCTGCTTCATAGAGGCCAAGACAGTCGAGATAACCTTCGCAAATTATTGCAAACCCCTCTTTGCGGATTGCCTGAGCGGACTCACCAAGTCGAAATACCGAGTTCGACTTATTAAAAAGCGGGGTCTCAGGCGAATTGATATACTTGCCAGCATTTTCCTTTTCGCGCACGAGCCGGCCGCCAAAGGCAATCACCTGTCCACGCAAGTCCTTTATCGGAAATATCAGCCGATCACGAAATCGGTTGTACGTATCGCCATCGTTGCGTCCGGTCAAGCCTATGACGCCCAGATTTTCGATTGCCTTAGCGAGCAACTGCGGTTCGTTGCGGTAGCGCTCATTGAGTCGCGTCTCAAGGTAGCGCGACTGGTCGGGAGCGTAACCGAGCTCGAATGCCGTTACCGCACGAGGAGCAATCCCCCTGCTCCTGCAGTATCTTTCCGCGTCGGAGCCAGCAAACTGTGTCTGGTAGAGCTTGTGCGCCCAGAGGTGGAGCTCAAGTAAGGCCCGCTTGCGGTCATCTTCGCCCGGGCGGCGTGGCTGGTGAGAAAGTTCAATCCCCGCGAATTCAGCGAGCAGCTTCAGCGCTTCCGGAAATGATAGCTTGTTGTACTCTTTCGCGAAGGTGATGACGTTGCCGCCCACCCCGCAGCCAAAACATTTATAGATACCTTTTTGCGGAGATACTGAGAACGATGGAGTTTTTTCACCGTGAAAAGGGCAAAGTCCCCAGAAGTTATTGCCTTTACGCTTGAGCGCAACAAAGCGCCCGATGTAGTTTTCTATGGGAATGGCAGCAAGAATGCGGTCGGCGTCTGTTGCCATTAATTAAGGAAGCACGCCGAACGCGGACGGCGTGTCAATCATGCGCCTGCGGCGTACGAAGTAATTAAGCTTCGTTGTAGATGTTTCTCTTACGGAAACGCTTGCGCTCGGCCTGATCGCGTTCGCGCTTCTTGATTACACTGGGCTTTTCAAAATATTCCCGCTTTTTGAGCTCGGTCAGGATACCTGAGTTAGCCACTTCGCGCTTGAATTTCTTGATCGCGCCTTCTACGGGTTCGTTATCACGAACTTCGATACCGTTACTGAAATGCTGTGAAATGTCTGCTAGTTTTTGCACTAAACCTCCGTCAGCGGTTAAGGTCGGGGTTTAAGACAGGGCGTCAATGATTCAGGCAAATCACGACTTTGAGCCAGCTTGGCGGCTTTTCCTTAAATAAGGAAAACCTACGATTATTATGTCACATCATTTTTTTTAGTTTTTGGTGAGAAAAATTCGTCGTTTTCTGGTATTTATATAGTAGAGGCCCATGAAGAAAACAAGCATCTATCTGCCGAGAAAACTGGTCTTAACCTGGAAACGTAAGCAGCGCATCCTTTTTGCGCGCCTACCCGCGCTGCTGAGCGCATCGCAACACTTCGCTCCCACACGCACACGTCTGCGCATGCACCAGCGATGTACCGATGGCGGCGTTATCATTAGCGTCTATTGGCCGCTGGCTATCTACAACAAATTACACAGTTTTGCCACAGCCACGCGAATTAGCGTATCACTGCTGCTGGCCTATCTTCTCGAAAGATTAGATAAACCACTGCAAAGGCGATCTACCGTCCTTAATTATGGCTTTCAGGTAATTGCCTGGAACCCCGATTGGATGGCCTTTAGGGAAGATCTCAATTTTTCGACAATCCCACCTCCTCTTACTCCTTGACGCCCTCTTTTCTGTTTGAACTCAAACTCCATGGCAGTTCTCATCACAGAAAAGACACGCATCATCGTTCAAGGCATTACCGGCAAAGAAGGCTCGTTCCATACCGGCCAGATGCTTGAATACAATACGAAAGCAAAAGTGGTCGGGGGAGTTACCCCGGGTAAAGGCGGCCAGAAATCCGAGCACGGCCTGCCCATTTTCAACAGCGTTAAAGACGCCGTAGACAAAGAAGGCGCGAATGCCTCGGTAATATTTGTCCCGCCCGCCTTTGCCGCAGACGCAATTCTCGAGGGAATTGCAGCCGGCCTGGACCTCGTGATCTGCATTACGGAGGGCATTCCCGTGCGCGATATGTCACGCATTGTCGACTACATCCGCAACAGCAAAACAGTTGTGGTAGGTCCCAACTGCCCAGGCGTTATTACTCCCGGTGTCGGCAAAATGGGCATCATGCCTGGTTTTATCCACACGCCCGGCACCATTGGGGTTGTATCTCGTTCTGGTACGCTGACCTACGAATCGGTGCACCAGTTGAGCAAAGTTGGCCTCGGCCAAAGTACCTGCATCGGCATCGGGGGAGATCCCATCATCGGCCTGCCGCATATCAAAGCGGTAAAATTACTCGCTGAAGACCCAGGTACTGAAGGTATCGTCATGATCGGTGAAATCGGCGGCAGCGCTGAAGAAGAGGCTGCGGAATACATCAAGGCTCACGTGAAAAAGCCTGTGGTAGGCTTCATCGCAGGCCAGACAGCCCCTCCGGGACGCCGCATGGGGCATGCAGGGGCCATCATCTCTGGTTCGGCGGGTACCGCCCAAACGAAAATGAAGGCCATGAAAGACGCCGGTATTTTCGTCTGCGAATCCCCGGCGGAGATTGGTGAGACAATGAAGAAGGCGTTACGCAAGTAACCTGCCCAAAAGGCCTACTAAGAGGCCGGCTATGCCGGCTTTTTATATGCGCTTTTCCTTAATTAAGGAAACACCCCTTGCTTACACAGAAGATATTTTCGCCCTGAGCTGAATTTCCGCTTAGATTCTCACCGTGGCAGTAAAACCCGTATTAACCATCCAGGACGAGCGTCTGTACAAGGTCTCCGAACCAGTGACAAAGTTCGATAAGGCGCTGCGGGACCTCGTCCGCGACATGTTCGACTCCATGGCAGCTGAAGGCGGTGTTGGGCTTGCCGCCGTGCAGATTGGCATCCTCAAGCGTGTTCTGGTGATCGACCTTGTCGAGAAGGGATTCATCAAGGGAGCTTTCGTCAACCCTAGACTCCTTGAAGCCTCGACGGAAATGCAGGACGGAGAAGAAGGCTGCCTGTCTGTCCCTGGCCTCTCAGCCGAGCTGAAGCGACCAAAATGGGTGAAGATCGGTTATCAGGACATGAGTGGCAACGAAAAGGTCGTCGAAGGTGAAATGCTCTTGGCCAGAGCCTTTTTGCATGAAATGGACCACCTCGACGGCAAGGTTTTTGTGGATCAGCTTGAGCCGGGCATACACAGTTTGCTGGCGGGTGATATTGACCGCATCAAAAAGGGATTGCCTGTGGAGCACCCCGAAGTACCACGTTACAGAAACCGCAAGAAAACGGCTTAAGAACTGAAGGAATTTCCTTAATTAAGGAAAACTATCGGACTAAAGCCATCGCGGCTGCGACTATTCGCTCGGTGTTCGGTAACACCTGCGGCTCAAGCGAGAAAGCATACGGCATAGGCACATCGTCAGAAGAGACCAAAGCCACCGGGGCGTCGAGTTCGTCGAACGCAATCTCCTGAATGTGGTGCGATAGCCAGGAACCGTAAGACGCAACGGGTGTTGCCTCCTGGACAATCAACAGACGATGCGTTTTGGCTGCTGCGGTCATTATCGCTTCAGAATCGACCGGTTTCAGCGAGCGCAGGTCCAGTATATCTGCGTGAATGTTCTCCGCGCGCAACCGCTCGACTGCCTGCAGAACATGGTAATACGCCATAGACCAGCAGATGATAGTGAGCTGGGCTACTTCTTGACTCTCCACTAATCGCGCCTTACCCAATGGTACCAAATAGTCGGAGTTTTCCGGTTCTGCGAGTTCACCTTTCATGGCATAGATTTTCTCGTGCTCCAGAAAAATGACCGGATCGTCGCTGCGGATAGAGGTTTTGAGCAGACCCCGCATATCGGCGGCAGTCGCCGGAGCCACAACGTGCAGACCAGGCGTATAGGCGTAAAAACTTTCGAGAACTGACGAATGTTGGGCGCTGAGGCTACCGCCCGCGCCCTGCGGAGCACGAAAAACTATCGGTACACGGAACTGTCCGCCAGACATCAGGTGCAGTTTGGCTGCGTTGTTGATCACCTGGTCGATCGCCACTAACGAGAAGTTCCACGTCATAAACTCAACGATCGGCCGCAGGCCAGCCATTGCCGCGCCAATCGCAAGACCTGCGAAGCCGGCTTCAGCAATGGGCGTATCAATCACCCGGTCTTCGCCGAATTTCTGCAAGAGGCCTTGCGAGACCTTATAAGCGCCATTGTAGTGTCCCACTTCTTCACCGATTAAGAACACATTCTTGTCTCGTGCCAGCTCTTCGGCCAGTGCGATGTTCAGTGCTTCACGGATGGTTACTTCTGCCATCAGGTTTTTTTATGTTTGCGGCCAGTGTGCGTCAAGTGTGAAACAACCTGCTTCTGTACGAGCCGCTTGTCGTGCACAATCCACCTGCCGGGTGAAAGATTGCCCAGACTATAGGGGCCGAGCTCCAGCCGCACGAGTCGGCGCACATGTACCCCCACTCGCTCCATCAGCCGTCGAATTTCACGATTCCGGCCCTCGCGTAACCAGACATGGTATTCGGCGGGCAGAGCGAGCGGCTCAATCTGCAGAAAACGCAGTTTTTCCCCTTTGTCAGTAATTCCTTTAACAGACCGCTCGCGCTCCGCCTCGGACAGGGGTCTGTTTGTTCGCACGTAATATTTTTTCAGAGCGCCGCCAGCGGGATGAGTCAGTGCGTAGATGTGATCACCATCGTTGGAAAGCACCACAAGCCCTTCAGAACTCACGTCGAGTCGGCCCGCGAAAATCCAGGTTGAATACTCTCCGGGGACAAGATCAAAAATCGTGGGCAGGGTTTTCCCCCTGATGCTTTGCTTACGGTGCGAACAGACTACGCCTTTGGGTTTGTTCAGCAGCACGACGACAGTATCCGATTTTAGGAGGATTCGCTCACCATCGACCATCAGGACTGTTTCTGCAATTTTGTCCTCTTCCACATATGTATTGAGTTCGCTGACGCGTTGGCCATTCAGGCGGACGTCATGTTCGGCGAGAAACGCCGCTGCAGCCCGGCGCGGGCATAAGCCGGCGCGCGCAAGCAATTTACCAATGCGTATCTTCCTGCCTTCTGTAAGGTGTATGTGTTGATCTGCCAGAATCTACCCGATTAACGTTGTTGAGCGTCCGCAGCAGCTTCCTTGGCTTTCTTTTTCTCCTGCTCTTTGAACAGTTCTGGGTCCTTTTCGGCGAGGTTGAGTTTGTACTCCGCGCCGTTCATCATGGCGCTAAAGACCAGAGTTTCCCCGACCATTTTTGCCTTCAGGTCGGTCATCATCGGTTTAACAATGTCCGTCACCTGCACGACCGCGTAACCATCGACCATGGAGATCGCATACTTACCATATTGTGTCGCCTTCCGGTTGAAACCAAACTCAATCTGCCCATCCGGTGTCAGCGTGACAAAATTTGCCGTGAGAGCGCCGGTGATCTTCGCAGCTTCCCAGCGCCCCAGCATAGCGGCGCGGAGCTTCTTCTCTGCCTGCTCTGCTGCAGCTTTTGCATCACCTTCGTCAGATTCAACTGCAAGGTGCGCGCCGTAAACCCAGCCCGTAAGGCCGGAACTATTCGTGACCTTGTACCAATGCGCGTTGAACTTGCCGATCTGTACCGGCTCAACGCTGCGCTGGACAATTTTCACCTGTTCCCCGCGCGTGAGCCGTGCGATTTCCACTGCGGTCGTATTCGGCGCAATGCGCATCTTCAGATCGGGCGAAGTCACTGTCGTGGCGGTCGGTAACGTATCCGAAGACACTCCCTCTGCGCCTTTCTTACAGGCGCCGGCAGCAAAGACCAGCAAAAGCGTAGAAACGAAAACAATTTGCGTTTTTCGCATGGCTGCGCATTCAATTACGACCAGCCGGGTCAACACATTTGGACCTTAAAGCGATGCGGACAGAGATAAAACAGGCGAGAGTGGGCGACGGCGCACAAGGCCAGAGGCTAGATGCCTGGCTAGCATTGCGTTACCCCGTTCTCTCGCGCAATGAATGGCAGCGGCGCATCGACGCCGGGCATGTAACACTCAATGGCCGCGTTGCACGCGCATCGCGCCGGCTCAATTCCGGCGACGAGATAGAGTTCTCCTACACGATGCGCGATGAACCCCAGGTTAATACCGAAATTGGCATAATTTATGACGACCGCGACTACCTCGTCGTGAATAAACCGCCTGGGCTGCCAGTCCACCCATCCGGCATCTATAAAAAACGGACTGTGACTACAGTCCTCGTTGCGCTAAAGATCCTCGCCGAACCCTACCTACTCCACCGGCTCGACCGCGAAACAAGCGGCGTGCTGGTGCTGGCGAAGAACCGGCGGGCAGCAGCTCTCTTCCAAAAGATTTTGCGGCAGGGCCTCATAGAAAAGACCAACCTCGTTGCGGTGGA
>CAYOZO010000023.1:0-22677 GCA_964408405.1 uncultured Turneriella sp. | reverse complement strand
GCCTCGGGATATATCTACCGCCTGCCGAATAGCCGGCTGCCAAGGCAGCGTTTTTTCACCACAACCACACCGCCCGCGCATGCGCTGGAAATCCAGCATTGCCGGACACTGCTTTCGCCCGTCGAACAGCGCGCAGGTTTGAGCCTCGTCGAGGCAAAGCTGCTCACCGGGCGCATGCACCAGATCCGTGCAACCATGCATTCGCTGGGCTACCCGGTCGTCGGTGATAAGCTCTACGGAGTAGATCCTGGCCTTTACTTTACCTTTGCCGACGAAGAGATGACCGATTATGACTGGAAGCGCCTGCGTATTGCCCGCTCTGCCCTGCATTGCAGCCGCATGCATCTGCCACACCCTCTCACCGAGGCTAACTGGGTGCTCCAGGCTCCCCTGCCCGATGACATGGCCGGCCTTTTCCGGCAGTAGTTATCCACATCTGTGGAAAACGCTGTGGATTTCCCGCCGGTTTATGTCACTTTTTGAAACACGAATTATTTGCACATCAGGGCGCTTTTTTAAGCCACATCAGGATTTAGTAGAATAGCTTTAGAAGAATTTTATGCGCGAGCCGGGTATGCCGGCAAATTCCGCTACAGCATTTCACCCGACACCCGATATATTGGAATACAGATGCTTTCCCTGAATACGCTCAACGAGAATACTGCATCGCTGCGCGCGCACGAGCCCAAGGTACGCCCGCGGCAGAATGAAGATCGCGGCCAGCAGGCAGATTTTCAGGCCTACCTCGCATTTGCTCTGCAACAACAGCAGCAGGCGGAGCTTCCCCGTGAACAGGTACCGACTCGTCAGGAGCAGCCTGTAGCCGATCGCGCTGGGACACAGCCAAATCCACCCCAACGCACAGAGAGCGTAGCGGATAGCCAAAACACGCAGGCAACGCAGAAAGCCGGTCATGATACGCCAAGAGATGGCGAAACCCAGGCAATTATGAACCCAACGCGACTCAAAGAGCAGGCAGACGCGAAAAGTCGCGCAGTTACCATCACGCGCAGCGACCGCGAACTCCTCGAAGCGCTCGGACTATTGAATCGCAGGCCGGAAATTAACGGGAAAAAACCCGGAGTGGGCACTCTGCGCGCTGCAATGGATGCAGCCTCGCTGCGGCAATCGCAAAAGGCTGAGAAGCAGCCCGTAATCTTCAAAGGCGAGTCGCCGGCGCATACGCTGACGGTACTCGAAAAAACGCCCGACCTGGTGCTGATGAGCAGCGATGGGCTTAAGAAACTCGGTGAGAAACTGGGGCTTTCGCTACTGGGTAAAGTGCACGAGAAATTGAATGAGAAAAACCGGCCACCTGAACTCAGCCCGCAGATAAGCCGCGCAGAAATCCGCAGCGAAACGGCGCAACCCGCTATTCAGCCCAAAGGACAGAAGGCAGGCGCGGGAGAACAGGAATTCAGCAGCGAACTGCAGCAATCGCGTAACAGCCGGCAAACCGCGGCAAAGAATGTTTCACGTGAAACACCCCCCGCAGAAAACACGGCCAGTCTGCGACAAGTTCAGGCAGAAAATACTGCCATGATAAACCCGTCGCATCCGGATGCTAATCCGCTGCGGATACAGACAACCACCACGTCAACCGCGGAGCTTCGCCTGTCTGATCCGGCGAGCACAGCCCGTGCGGCAGACAATATCCGCACTGCAGTCGAAAATCCCATGCTGCGCCCCGACCTGGTGCGCCAGTTCAATGAGATCATCAGCCGGGCGCAGGTACTCGTCACCGACACGCAGAACGCGCAGTTCAGCGTTAAACTTTTTCCCCGCGAAATAGGCCGCATGGAAATTGATCTCAGGCTCATCGACGGCGAAATCCGGGGTAAGATTGTCGTTGAGAGCGAAGAGGTGAAGAACGAGATGCAGAACTATCTGCAGAACCGCGAGCAAGGCAGCAGCGCGGAACAGTTCGACATGAACAAAATTGATATCGAGGTACGTAGCGGTAACCAGAACGCGCAAAATCCGGAACAGACCCCCGATACCAACGAATTACTACAGAATCTCGTGACGCACTCCGCTACAGCCGCCTATACGGCCATGGAGACTAATGCCAACAAGGGTAACGCGCTTTATGCCTGATCTTAACGCCATCAACGCCTACGACAACTCGCAGTTAGCCGAACGGCAGCGCAATGCGTCCACCGCGCTCAGTGATCTGAAAAAGCGACCCGTTGACCGCCGGGGCGTGCCACTGCCGATTCGCAAGAGCGGTTACGATGCGCTCGACAAGAACAGCTTTCTGAAGCTGCTCGTCACCCAGCTCTCCAAGCAGGATCCCACGAACCCGATGAATGACCGCGAGTTTATCTCGCAGATGGCACAATTCTCGTCACTCGAGCAGATGAACAATGTGGCGAACTCGATGAACAAACTGCGCTCATCGCAGGCAAGCCAATTAATCGGTAAGATGGTCAACGGTAAGGACTTCGTAACCGAAAAGCCGGTGCAGGGGATCGCCACGAAGGTTACCTATGACCGAAACGGCGAAGTGTTTTTGACTGTGAACGGCCGCATGGTAAGGCTCGATGACATCTCTGAGGTCACGGATGTCACTCCGCTGGTGGTGCCACAACCCGCTGGATCAGGTGTTTCACGTGAAACATCAACTCCCGGCGTAACCCTGCGACCCGGTTCGGGTCTGTCGCCAGAGAGCACGTCAAAGGTCGAGGCGACCGCAGCTGCCGTGAACTCCAACCAGGCTGCCCAGGCCTATGAGGCAAACCAAAAGGTGACCAATGTTTCACGTGAAACAGCAGTCCATGCAACAATAAACAAAGAAAATCCAAAGGGAGAATAAGACTATGATGCGAACACTGTATTCCGGCGTATCCGGACTGAAAAACCACCAGGTGCGGATGGATGTTATTGGTAACAACATCTCGAACGTGAATACCAATGGCTTCAAGAGCGAACGCGTGAATTTTCAGGATATGATTTCACAGCTCGTTTCCGGCGCCTCGGAACCGCGCGATAACGTCGGTGGCGTTAACCCCAAACAGGTCGGTCTTGGCTCGATGGTGGCATCGATCGACAAGCTGATGCACCAGGGCGCTCTGCAGACCACTTCGAAGAATACAGACCTCGCAATTTCCGGCGAAGGTTTCTTCATCCTCGCCGATGGAAGCAAGAAGTTCTACACACGCAACGGTAACTTCGATGTCGATAAAGAGGGTTGGCTCGTAAACCCGGCGAATGGAATGCGTGTCCAGGGTTGGAACGCCACGAAGTCTGCCGATGGTAAGCCGAATGTCAACACGGCTGCCGGCGTCGAAAGCCTCAAAATCCCTCTTTACCAAAAAGAACCGGCAAAGGAGACCAGCTTTGTGCGATTCAAAAGCAACCTCAACTCAGCCGTGCAGGCTGTCCCCCCCGGCGTATCAGACGCTGATCGCATCAAGATGATCATGGATCCAGACCCCGCGAAACGCCGGGGCCATATTACCAGCATCAATGTCTTCGACGATCAGGGCGTTGAGCACACGCTGAAGGTGTATATGTGGAAGTCCGACACCAACAAGTGGACGGCATCGGTGGCCATGCAGGGTGCAGAGCAGCTTTCGGTGGATGTCGTGGGTTCTAACGGCCAGAATACGCAGGTTGCGGGAAATACGCGCCTGACGCTCGGCTTTTCGCCAGACGGCCGCCTGACCTCTGTCTCTGACGGGGCAGATATGCGCAACCAGGATATGCTCAACGCAACGGTGAGCTTTCGCCTCGCCGGTAATCCGGCGGTGAAGAACATTGAACTCCGCCTTGGCGAAGCCGGCCAGGTGGATGGAATCACGCAGTTCTCCTCAGCCTTTACGACGAAAGCCGTCGAGCAGGATGGCTATGCGATGGGTTACATGGAAGCCTTTGAGATCAACGACACCGGCGTAATCACCGGCGTGTACTCCAACGGCGCGCGCAACATATTAGGTCAGGTGGCGCTTGCCAACTTCACCAACCCCGAGGGCCTGACGAAATCAGGACAGAACAACTTTGTCGAATCGATCAACTCGGGTAATGCGATTATAGGAGTCTCTGGCGTTCAGGGACTCGGCGGCATCAACGCGGGCTTTCTCGAAATGTCTAACGTCGATCTCGCCGACCAGTTTACCGACATGATCGTGACGCAACGCGGCTTCCAGGCGAACTCGCGCAGCATCACGACTGCCGACCAGATGCTGCAGGAACTCCTAGGCCTGAAGCGTTAATGGCTAATCCGAGCGGTGTTTCACGTGAAACACCGCTTTAAGTTTGTGAACACCCGCATACGATAATTGTGCATGGCCTCTTCTGCGCTTGTCGAACGCACTATAAGTCGGCTCGCTGCCCATAAGCCAGTCCGCTTCCAGATCAACGCAATTACTAAAGTGGGCCGGGCGCAGCTGCGCGAGGTTTTGACCGAATTTTTTGCCCGGGAAAACCTCGACCGTTCGCACATTCTTGCCATCCACTACGCGATCGTCGAAATTGTCTTCAATGCGCTGAAGGCAAACGTCAAATTTGCCGCATTCCGCGAAGAAATTCGCAAGCAGCTCGACCGCTTCAGAATTACCGAGATCGAAGACCTGCTGCAGGTGATCATAGAAGAAAGAACTCTGCGGGAGTTCATGGCCGCAAGGGTCTTGCCTCAGGTGCTGAAAAACCAGGTGCAAAAAATCTTTGACCTCGAAGAGAAATACCGTTCAGGGATGGGGCAGCGCCTGAGCAAGGACCAAATTGAACTCATCAAGCGCTTCCGCACGCTGATCCGCAGCATAGACGCCGAGGTCACCCTCACGATCACTCCTTCACCTGATTCGATTCATATTCGCTGCGTGAATAACGTACCGATGCTGCAGCGCGATCTCGACCGCATTGAAGCAAGCCGGCGCCGCCACCAGCAGCTGCACGCTGAAGGCAGGGGCGGGGATTTCTTTGAGTATGAAAATATCGACAACACCGAATCCGCCGGCTTCGGTATCGCCATGGTTGACCAGGGCTTCTACCGGCTGGGGCTCAATCCCTTCCAGCACATGAAGATTGAATCGCTCAACCGCGAGACCGTGGTTGAGCTGCACTATCCCCGCGCAGTACTGAACAGGAGCTGATTATTCCTGGCGGTCGAGTGCCGCCTCGCGGGCTTCTTTGCTCAAGGAAAGCCCGTATATCATTGCGGCGAGTATGACATACGCGGCGGTGAGTACGTATGGATTCGGCCCAACCTTAGGCATCGCAATTTGCCACGGAAGATACATGCCACCCCCTATCTGCACAGAATGCATGAGGCCAAAGAATGTCAGGAATGCACCAATCAGCAGAAATACACAGGATTCTTTGTAGCGTCGGTCAATCAGCATCGCCGTGAACGAACCCCAGATCATTGCAGTAAGAATAAAACCGTTACCTGCCGCATTGATCGCCATCCAGCCTTCCTGGTAGGTATGACCAAAGTACGCAAATGAAGAGTGCATCGTCGCAGCCAAATCTGCCGAAGATGCCTTCAGTGTCGCGTAGAAGCGCTCGATATCGCCAATCAAGGGGCCAAGCTTCATCTGCGCCAGCGCGGGAATCGCAGGTAGAATTGCCATCGTCACTGCGGTGGCATGCCGTTTAGGCGTCGAGTGGTACGACTGTTCGACGATGTCCAGACCCACAAAGATGAAAATCGGCGCCAGCGCTGCCGCAGGCAGCAGTTCGGCCATAAAGCCGAGAAACCCTAGAACTCCCCCTAAGCCCACGAAGATACCCGTTGCAAGGGTATAACCCGCACGACCACCCATGGCCTTATATGCCGGGTGGCCAATGTAAGGCGTTGACTGCGCCACGCCGCCGCAGAGCGCCGCGCCCAGCGTCGCGATCGCCTCGGTTAAGAGAATGCTGCGTGTCTTGTACGAATCGCCCGCAAGGCGCGCGCTGGCGGTTACATTGATGCCACCGATCACAGTTAAAAGACCGAAAGGAATCGCAATCGGCAGATAGTCGAGCGCCGTGCGCAATCCTGCGACGAAACCCAGCGTCGGCACCGGTGGAGTCAGGCGCATGGTGAAATCAATTTTGTGCGGCGGTATCGCTCCGCTCGCCAGCAAACCATAGTAGATCGCTGCACCGATGATCACCGAGAGGAAGACACTGGGCAGATTGTACGGCAGCCTGACCTTCGCGACAAGCGCATAGAGAATGATGCCAAACGCGATAAGACCTACGATCGGCAACCCAAACATGTGCTCGAGCGGTACGAGCGCGAGAAACGTAATACCTACTCCTGCGAGCGAACCCAAAAGACCCGCCTCAGGAACCATGCGCGCAACCCAATCGCCAAAGAATGAAAAAACCAGTTTCACAATGCCGATCAGGATGAGCGTTGCCATACCGACCTGCCAGGCGATGATACCTGCATCGTGCAGCTGCTCTGGCGTTGGGTTGGGTGTATTGCGGAGCGCTGCCAGAAATGCGGGCCCTATGACCATGAGCGCAATACCCACCGTCGACGGCGAATCGAGCCCCAGCGGCATTGCAGTGACATTGGGATTTTGTGTCCGGCGAGCGAGACGAAAAGCCATCCAGGTATAGATGACGTCGCCAATGAGTACACCGATTGCCGTACCCGGAAACATCTTGGTGTAAACGATGTCAGCCGGAATCTTAAAAATGCCCGTCAGCAAAAGTCCGAAGAGCGCAAGGTTGGCAACGTTGTCGAACATCAGCGCGAAGAACGCATTCAGATCGCCAACTGCAAACCATCTGTAGCGGAAAGAGTGGGAGTTATTCGCTTGCATGGGATAGCAAGCGCAGGGGAAAGGCTTGGGGTCAATCCAAAATAGTCCGGGGCCTTAACCCCGGACAAATAGCCGCTATGCTGCTGAGGCCTTCGTCTTGAACGCCTGGATTCCCGCTTTGAGGTCTGCGAGCGAAATGTTGCGACGCGTGTACGGATAGTCCACCGAGTACACGTAAAGATTTTCCGACTTGCCTTTTGCCTGGTAAAGACCCAGTTTGCGCAATCCGCTGGGAGAAGAGTCCATGCCCTTGAGCAGAGATTCGTCGAAGACAATCAGCGAGTCCACCTTGCGCGTTACCCCTTCCAGACGGGCGGCGGAGTTCACAGAATCGCCAAGCAGGGTATAATCATACTTTTGCGCGGAACCGATATTTCCTTCGCGCACCATACCCGTACACAACCCCACGCCGGCATAAAGGTATTGCACGGGATCATTACTCTTGGCTGAAGTTCGCGCGTCATCGAGCCGGCGGCAGATCTCAATTGCCGCATTCAGGGCATCGGATTCACGGCCACGTGAAAAGTAAGACATCAGCCCGTCGCCGGTGAGCTTCGAAATCGTACCGCCATTCTCTACTACGGAACGGTTCGCTACATCGTAGTACACTCCCAACAGCCGCTCGAACTGGTCGCTGGGCAGACTTTCGGCAAAAGTCGTGGATGAAAATATGTCCGAAAAGAGGATTGTGCGCTCATTGTTCTTGAGTGTCCAAGCGAGCGGATTCTCACCTGCTTGCAGGCCGTTGATTACCTCACGCGGCGAATAGCGTTCGAGCACGTAGTGAGTGCGCGCGAGCGAGTTCAGCATAGTACGGATGGGTTTAATCAGCGAGTCGTTGGATTCATCGAGTCGTACAGTCTTCATTGCCCAGTCGCCGTATTGACGGGTGGTAATATTCTCGACCTCGAGGCAGAAAATATTGGTGTGCCTGCTGTCTTTCAAAATACGCGCGTAGCATCGATTGAGAGCGTCTTCAGGCCCTTCGAGAATCTGGTAGAATATATTGTTGAAGCAAAAAAGAACCCCGGTTAGACCGTCACGGGTATTGTTTTTTACTGAGCGCTCGCCGATTTCGTCTATTTCCTTGTTAGACATCGGGCGGGAGAAACTGCTGATGTAGGTTAATCTTTTCATGTCACAAGTATAACACATACATACGACAATCGTCCAATCTTTTTTATTAACTTTTGACACCTATCAACAACAACAGACGCACGTACAGAGATATTATGTCGCATGAAGATCGCGCGGAAATTCTTGTTAATCACAACCACGATGCCCGAAGAATGTCTTGACCGGCGCACAGAAAACAGCATTTGCGATTATGTCATTTGCTCGCCGGGCGCTGGCGCTCGTGATTCTGGCGCAATCGCTCAAAGCGCTGGGCGCACAAAACCTGCCGAAATTCTACAACGAAACCATGAATTTCCGCATCGAGTGGAAGGGCATACGGGCGGGCGACGTGACGCTGCGCACGCGCACCGAAGGCGACAAGTTTATCACCATTAACGCGCGCGTCAATTCGCTCTCGGCAGTACACGGGATCTATTACGTGCAGGGCGTTTTTGCCAGCAAGTGGAACTACGTTACGCGCACACCGGTAATTGCTTTTGAAGAGGCGTACCAGGGCGACGCCTACCAGCGCCGCAAGTTCCGTTTTGGAAATGGTACCGTGAATGTTGACAAAGATGAGAAGAAATTCCACGAGCACAGCTATCCACACTCCCCAACCCCTAAGGCTACATGGAAGGAAAACTACGATGTAAGTACCAAAGGCGGATACCAGGACCTGCTGGGGGCATTCTACCTCGTGCGCAGCACCGGCCGCGTGCCACGGGTCGGCGAGACCCTAAAAATACCCGTTCTACCCGCCGGAACACGGCGCTCGCTGGTTCTCAAAGTACTCGGCCGCGAGGTGAGAAACGATGTGCCGTTCTTCGGCACGCGCGAGATTTTCCACGTGCGCTCGATGCTCGTCGATGACGTCAACAAGACCAGTATGGGGAGCAATATGTTCTTTAACACAGAAACCCAAATTGAAATGTGGATTACGGCTGACGCAGATTTCGTGCCCGTCAAACTCTGGACTGATGTACCCTACCTTGGCACTGCCTATATACTGCTTGAAAACTACACGCAGCCTTAATTGGGTCTAATGCAAAAATTTGTTTTATATTTTTCCCTCGCACTCGCCCTTTCCGCCGACGGCTGGAAGTACGAGAAGTCCGCCGGCGGCGCAGTGGCCTACACACGGTCGGTACCGAATTCCAGCTTCAAGGAATATAAGGTCGAAACTGAGGTAGAAGCAACTCTGTCGCAGGTTGTCGCCGTGCTCATGGATGTACGCGAATTACCGCAATGGGTGGATCGCTGCACAGAGGCCTCCATACTCAAGGAAATTTCACCCACAGAGTCCATTACACGCACCGTTACTGCCTCCCCTTTTCCACTGAAGAACCGCGAGGCAATCTCGCACGGACGCCTGATTCAAAACCCACAAACAAAAGTTGTAATACTTGAATCTACAGGACGCTTTGACTACCTGCCGCTCAACCCTAAGTATGAACGTGTACACACAGTGCGGGGTCGCTGGGTTCTGACTCCCAAACCGAATGGTAAAGTACACATACAGATGATAGGGCACACAGACCCCGGCGGGGTGATACCCGCGGCAATTGCCAACCAGTTCGTGGTCTTGATTCCTTTGAACACGATTAAAAACTTGCGCAATCAGATAAAGAAAGAAAAGTATGCCAAGGCAAGGCTGAAGTATATTCGCGATTAGGGGGACGTAGTGTCAGTAAACAACCGTAAGGGAATCATACTCTGTGTGGACGATGAACCCGGCGTTCTGGCAACCCTTAAGGAACAATTACTCGCGGACTTTGTGTCAACGCACGAAGTTGTCACCGCGACTTCCGGTGAAGAGGCTCTCGCTTTTGTCGAGGCCGCGCGTTCAGAAAACGAAATCATCGAACTCATCATTACCGACCAGATGATGCCGAGCATGAAGGGCGACGAGTTTTTGAAGCGAGTGCACGCAATACTGCCCGATACGATGAAGATACTGCTCACGGGCCATGCCGGGCTCGACTCGGCCATCAAGGCAATCAATGAAGGCGGCCTCAACCGCTACATCGAGAAGCCCTGGAATGCCGAAGCCATGCGCGACGATATCAAGGGCCTTATCGCCAAGTTCCGCCAGAACCTTGAGAACCAGTACCTGCTCAATAACCTTGAAGCGCGCATTCGCGAGTTGACCCAGGCATGAGACGCCGGCCGCTTCGCATCGCTCTCATTGCATTCGTAGCGCTCGGACTCTCAGCCGTCGTACTCCTGGCCTCACAACCAACCGGAGCCGCCAGTGTCCGCCGGGTTTCTGCTGTCATCGACACTGCCGCCGATACGGGAATAACTGCAGTACTGCCCGATGTCCCGGCGTTCATGGCCAGACTGCGCGGCGGCGATGCAATGCGTGCGTTCTTCGACTCTCCGCTGGGGCTGCACTTTCTGCGCTCGGCGCCCCTACGCAGCGCCGCGCACCTGCACCGCCTGATTTCGCTGGCGCCAAAATCATGGCAATGGAGTCTCTATTCGCTCATCACCGATGGACCGGTTTTCTACCATTCGCACGGTAGCAGCTTTACTCTGGTAATAGCTCTGAACAAAAAGGGCAAGGCAATTACCTCATTAATCAACGAGGCTTCCGCTGCGCGCCTGGGGGACTGGCTCGTCATTGCATCGGACAAGAAGACGCTGCAGGCGCAGCTAAACTATATGGCAAAACCTGTGGAGCGCGAATCAAAACTCGACGCAGCCTTCTCAACACCCTCGGCTCTATCGGTCATGACCCGCCTCGACGGAAGCAAACCAGCGCAACGCGGCCTGGCACGGGCGCTCGTGCGCGGGGCACTCGGTCTCGAAGGCGAAAGTAACTGCCGTCTTGCTTTGCAACCTGCAGACGAGAGCATCGGACTTGAGGGTGAGTGCACCACAACTACCGCTGCGAAAGTCCCGAGCCAGGCAGCCGAAAGCATTACCATGAAAGAATTTCCCGCTTATGCTTACTTTCACCGCGCCGGCCATTCCAGAGCTCACCTGATTGCGCTCGGGGGCTTTGAATCCGATTACGGTTATCTTGTTCCGCAGCTTTTCTTTACGGGGCCGGCCAGTGATGCGAAGGCAGTTGAGTTCTTAAGCCAGGCGTTCAAAACCCGCAAACACGTACTCGAAGCTCGTGAGGGAGCTATACAGATTCGTTATCCGTACGCGTACGCCTACTCGGAGCGCAAGTTTGACCTGTTTGCACCGTACCTGGCAGCCAATCGGGAACGTTTCTTCTGGCACAGCTTTCTGAAAGAAGACAATTACCGCGAAAAACCGCTCAGGCTGAATCCCGAGTACAGCTTTTACCTTTCGGTCAAACTCTTTCCCCTCATTCAGAACTCCGAAAAAGCTTTCAAACAATTTGACGCGATCTATTCTCCCGGTCACTTCCATGAATTTCGCGACGCACTGTTCAAGAGTATGCCAGCGCTCAAACGCGCTACGGTAAAAGTCTTTGCCACGCCAACTCAGGGTGCTCTACGCCTTGGCGGAGCGATTGCCTTTGCGGAAAATTAAGCAGCTGCTTTACCATACACTCCTCGCCGCGCCGCTTGCGGCAATAGTCGTCGAAGGTCGTCTGCCAGGCGAGCTTTTCACCGAAGACAATCCCCCGCGTTTCGGCGCGCTGATGAGCTTCACCTCACGCGCTGATTCTGCTGTACTTCTCCATGCGCGCGAAGTGGCGCCCGATTACACTATCGCCCAGGAATTGAAACGTATCGCGAAAAGCCTCAAGGTGAAGCGGCAATCGCTCGAAAAGCTCGGACTGGTAGAGGGTGAAATCCGCTGGCTACAGTACACCTTTCGCAAGGGCGACGGCGGGGGATTTCTCTACGTCACCCGACGGGAAAACTGGATTCTGTACTTGCTCGTGTTTAATCTTAAGTATGAGCGACTATCTCACGAGCTGCCCTATGTTGACCGCTATCTGCGCCAATTGAAAATCAGCGAAGAGCCGGCGGATTAACCTACTTTCTTTTTGTACGCAAGGTTGCCGCTGATCGCATCCCAGAGGCTGTGCATATCGCCGATGGGCTCCCTGATACACAGAAAATTCACCTGGTAAGCGAGCAAGAGGCTCTTCGCATGAAAATACGCGTTGGCGAAGCGCTTACGCATGATCTCTTCTTCACAGTTCAACGACACAATCAGAATCTCCCGCGTTGACAGCACCACGCTGCGGTCAGTATCCTTCAACACCCGATGCACATCGTGCTGTAGCTCGCGAATCAGATCCTGTGCGAAGTGCTCGCCAGCCAACCCGACATATTTTGTGAGCGACTCAAAATAGAGATACGTAAAAGTCACTGGCAGCTTCTCCGCCAGCGTGGGGTTGACCCATTCTTTAATCAGGTTCGTCACTTCGGGAAACAGATTACCGACGCGTTCGTCCCGGGAAAAACTGGAAGGCAGATAATAGCGCTCAAAAACATATTTCATTCGCTTAAGATTTTCCTCAATAGCGAGGTCCTTAAGCGCCAGGGCAGCTATGGTGTACTCCTGGTCATGGTATCCACTGCGGATATAGTGCAGAGAGTAGTCATGACCACCATGTCCGAAATTCACTACGCCGGAATCCTCGTTCAGGCCATGAGAGATTGCCTCAAAAATTGCGGGACTCAGCGCCGGAAAGATACCGTAGCTGTGACGGGCGGCACCGGTCTTCATGTCAAAAATGAACACAGCCAGAAAGAGCGCGCGCAGCGATTCGAAGAACAGGTAGTATTCCATATAACGGAAATAGATGGCGTCGTTTTTGTCATCTAAGCGCCGCTGCCAGTATGCAAGAAGGTTCTGCACAATACCCTTTTCGATCTTCTTTTCGCGCGCCAGGTTTCGCAGATGCGAAAGGTCGATCCGGTGGAAATCGCGATAGAGGCCCTTATTTTCCATTGCGCCGTAACAGGATTTCAGCGTTTACTTTCTTCAGGGTTTCATGCGCCATATAACTCGAGCGCACGAACGGGCCTACTTCCCAGGCAAGAAACCCACGCGCCCGGACGCTTTCTTCGAGCTCTGCAAATTCTGCATCGCTGTACACCTTCTGCACTTTGGCCTGCTGCGCCGACGGGCGCAAGTACTGGCCAATTGAAACAATGTCAATTCCGGCATCCTGCATATCGTCGAGCAGCTGTTCGATTTCAGCGCGCGTTTCGCCCAGACCGACCATAAACGCGCTCTTACGTATCACAACCGGGTATGCGTTGCGCAGGTAGCGAAACAGGTTGAGCGAACGCTCGTAATGAGCCTGCGGGCGCACCCAGGGCGAAAGGCGGCTTACTGTCTCGAGATTGTGCGCTATAACCGCAGGCTGCGCGTCCGCAATCACCGAAACGTGCTCACTGCGGTTATGGAAATCCGGTACCAGTAACTCGACCCTGATGCCCAGCGCATTGAGACTGCGGGTCAGCCGGGCAAAATGCGCCGCCAGCCCTGCTTCATCGTCGTCGCGTGCCACAGAGGTAATTACTAAATAATCGTAGCGACCAGCCTTCGCAGCTTCCAGGATATCATCGTGTTCCTTCTCTGCGATTGCAGACAGAGGTACAGGTTTAGCAGTTGCAATGTGGCAAAATTTGCAAGCGCGCGTGCACTCGCGGCCCCCAATGAGAAAGGTCGCTATGCCGAGCGATGAGCATTCGTTCCGGTTTGGGCAGCGCGATTCTTCGCAGACGGTATGAACATGCTTGTAGCGCAGCAGAGTTGTATCTGAATCAAAATTCCAGACTACCTTCTTCTTAGCCAGCATACCTGGCTGCCCTATTTCCTGGGTCATGCCCTAAGAGCCCTCGCATACATATATGCTGATTCTACCTGGTCTGCCAAACCAATTCCGGCAAATGCCCAGCCAGCCAGGTGCACTCCCCTATGCTGTGCTGCGAGACCGAGCACCTCGCGCTTCCATTCGCCGTAACCCGGGGCATAGCGTGGAATGCCGGGGCGGTGGCGGTAAACCTTGCTCCAAAGCGGAGTGGCACGGCTCTTCAGAATACGCCCGAGCGACTCATGGGCAAGCGACGCCAGCTCTTCGTCTTTGAAGAGCTCACTATCGCCAGAGACCATGGTCTTTGTCAGAAAAAGCTCCTCAGGCGCCCTGCCAGGAAACACATTCGATGCGAAGATACTGCCCAGTATCGGCGCGCGCTCTTTACGCGGAATGAGAAAGCCATAGCCGGATGCTGAAAATTCTTTCTTGTTCCAGCAACTATAGACCACATTGATCGGACTGTACTTGAGTTCGCCTAACCGGCGCGAAAGTTCTTTATCATGCTCCCGGAAGATATACGCCAGATCGCCCGTATTAACCGTAAACACAACACGGTCGAAGGCATCGTGCGATCGGGTTTTGGATGCCAGCACAGGTTTTCCGCTGCTGTCTTTCTGGATACGCGCAATTTTTTCTGCAACAAGCTTCACTCCCCTTTTTTCCAGCTCTTGCTTCAGCGCATTGACCAACGTCATTAGCCCACCCTGCAGGCTATAGATCCCCCTCTCGAATTTAGGATCGCCGAGTTCCTGCCGCCAGAACTCACGGCGCTCCCGGGCATACTCTTTGAGCGCTACCTTGAGCTTTGGCGCCTGGATGATCCTGTTGTACAACTGCGGGAACAAAGATGAAAACTCCAGATCTTCGGCCTCGCTACCGTAAACTCCGCGCGCAAATGGCGAAGCCATATACTCGGCGGCGCTGAATCCCAAAACATTGCGCGCAAAATCAAAAAGCGTAATCGTTGGCCAGAGCGAAAATTTCCTGCGCATCGCCAGCAAGATCCGGATCTTCTCCGGAAAAAAGAGCAATGAAGTTGTAATGAGTCCCATCGGCGATTTTGGCGCCGCAACCAGATAACCCTCTTTCAGTATGAACCGCTTCGCGCTGCGTTTCTGCTCAAAGAGGAGCTTATCCTGAATACCGAGCTCCGACACCAGCCGGTTAAAGACACCGTTGCGATCCAGATATGAGTCAGGACCGGGCTCAAGAATGCAGCCCTCATGCGACTCGGTAGCTATGTTTCCGCCCCAATTTGCACCTTCGAATACTGTCACTTCGCTATCGGGCAAAGCTTTTTTAATATACCAGGCGTGGCACAGGCCCGAAATCCCCCCGCCAACAACCGCAATTCGGTGCATACGTTCGCCTCTTTTATTATTTGCACAGCCTGACAATTAAAATCACACCCAGAGTCAAAAATAGCTTTACAGAAATGAGAACAATTGCAGGGTTCAAATATGCTGCCCGCAAGCGTAGGCGAGATTGCCGTAACTCCCATGGGCTTCGCGATCATCGTGAAACCCGAAACAAAAGACAAGATAATACCTATCTTCATCGGGCCATCAGAGGCCTATGCCATTTCATCGATACTCGAAAACCAAACAACCGAGCGGCCAGTGGGCGCTGACCTGTTGCGTTCGGTGATCGAAGCAACAGGAGCTTCTGTAAACAAGGTCTTCATCAACGACTTTCACGGCGGCACATTTTTTGCGCGTATTTATATCACGGGTAGACATTTCGCCGGTGGGCTGTTTGAGTTGGATGCCCGTCCGTCTGACGCCATCGCGCTTGCGGTGCGGTTTGCCTCACCGATCTACGTCGCCGAACATGTGTACGACCGCACAGCGATCAATCTGAGCACTTTGCGCGAAGCCCATAACGACGCGCTAAGTACAGGTGACTCGAGCGTCGATGATATTCTCACGGCAGATGAACGCGAAGAATTCTTTGAAGCCATTCTCGAAGAATTTGGTGAAAAAAAGAAATCTCCCAAAGAGAGCAAGGACAAGACCCTCGAAAAGGTAAAGTTCTATTCGCGCACCGAGGTTTTGCAACAAATGCTCAACGCTGCGCTAATAAAAGAAGACTACGAAGAAGCAGCTCGCCTGCGCGACGAGCTGCGCACTGAAATTAACAATTAGCACACAGCGCGCGCAAGCTCAAAGCGGCAGACGACACCCGTTAGCGATTGGCTATGTGGCTCCGGTCGGTGAATTTATCAAAATAGATTTCGGTCTGCGCAACACCCTTTTCCTTTAAAGCTGCAATAGCCGCGTCAATCATTGCCGGCGGGCCACAGAGAAAAGCTGCGGTATCGGCAAAGTCGATCTGCTGCTGCGCGATGAGCTCTGTTACCAGGCCACGCTCCCCTTTCCAGCCGGAGCCTGCCTCTTCGTGCGAGAGAACCGGTACGAAGCGGAAATTAGGCAGTTGCTTTTGCAGCTTCTCCATTTCTTCAAGCGCGTAGAGGTCTTTCTGTGTGCGGGCGCCAAACAGGTAAATGATCTGCCGCTTCTCCTTTTTCTGCGCAGCGTCTTCGAGCATGGCTTTGATCGGCGCCATTCCGCTGCCACCTGCGATGCACAGCAGTGTATTCTTGTGATCGCGCCAGCCAAATGTGCCTCGCGGGCCGCGCAGCTTCACCTTCTCGCCGGTGCGATCCTTCTCATGAAACCACGTGGTCATTTCACCGTTAGGTACAAGACGCAGGTGAAAATACACTTCCACGCTGCCACCGCCGGCGCCCGGTGCAGCTGCAAAAGAGTACGAGCGCGAGCCTTTGACGCCGGGCACCGCGAGATCGGCGTACTGTCCCGCCTTGTAGCGCATTTTTTCGGAAAGGCGAATCTTGATTTCAATAATGTCGTGCGTCAGGCGACGGTAACCTGTTACCTCTCCTGAATACTCTTTGGACTCATCCGCTTCGAGAGTGACAATTAGATCCGTTTTTGGCAGCGCCTGACAGGCCAGAATGTAACCCTTTTTGAGGTCATCTTCCGTAAGTACAAGCGACATATCGGACAGGTCTTTGTACTGTCCCTGGATGAGTTTCGTCTTGCAGGTGGTGCAACTACCAGCACCGCAGCTGTATGGATAATCCAGACCGGCCTCGAGCGCCGCCTCTAGCAAAGTCTGCCGGTGCTTCACGGTGACTGTCTTATCCATACTCTGGATGTAGGCCTGATAAACGGGTTTTTCTTTCTTTTTAAAGAGCGATAGCATGCGGCTCGGTGGAAGAGCGAAACGACCGGGCAAACATAATTCGTCCTTATCTGCCCGGATCGGACACGATTCTGGAATTCTCAGATAATGCGGCGCAAAAAGCTGAATACTTTTCTGTCGGTGGCGATGGAGCGTATATCAGGCATTTTTTCCTGCGTTGCTTCGTATCCCATCTGCACAAAAGAGTCTGCGGCCGAATAGTCAGCCCAGTGGAAGTTCCCGCGTATGGGCCGCACCACAAGCTTTGCCCTGGCCAGCTGCAGACTGCGGCGATGCTCGGAGGCAATTTCTTCTGTCTTGAGCATCACGTCAAAGCCGCTGCGTGGCAGGTTGTCGGGGAGCTTTTCGTCGGAAACATCTACAACGATAATGCGATCTGCGCCGATACGCTCCGCCGCCTCTATGCCAAGTTTGTCGAGGACTCCACCATCGACATACCATTCACCGTCAATCTTCTCCGGCGGGAAAATCATTGGCATCGAAGCCGACGCGATAACCGCTGAGCGCAGGCGGTCTGTGCCCTGGAAAACCCTGAGCTCCCCCGTGCGGATGTTCACTGCGGCCGTCGCAAAGGGAATCTCCGTTGCCCCGATTTGGACGTCGGGCAGGAACGGATGCAGCACCGCATGCACTTCGGCAGCTGTCAGTACGCCCGATGCGGTGAAAATACGCCGCAATATGTTCGTACTGGTAAGAATCTTCTGCGCACGGCGGACGATGCTATCCGCGTTTCCCTCCTGGTTTGCAGTCCAGGAGCCTACTACCGATTCTCTGAATGCTTCAAAATCAATGAGCTGCTTCAGACGCTTCTCGAGAAAATCGACATCCGGCATGAAACTGAAGACAGCGCCGCAGATTGACCCCATCGAGATGCCTATAATGCGATCAAACGCAATGTCGTTTTCGACCAACGCACGAATTGCACCAATATGCGCAAACCCGCGCGCTGCGCCGCCACCGAGATTGAGCGTGATGCGTCCTGCCATCGTTCTTATTGACGCAGCCGCTCGAGCACCGGCTGTCGCTGAAGCCTTGTCTTAACGACAGCAACAAGGCAGGTAACCAAATGATTGAAAAGGCCAGGCACTACCGCGCTTCCGGAAAGGGCGGCACGCGCAAATGGAAGCGTTACGCGCTCATAGCGGGGTTTGTCCTTTCCATTGCCCTCGTACTGCAGTTTGCTTTCAGGCATCTGTTTTTTTATCCTCTCACGATCGCGACCGACAGCATGCAACCAGAAATAGCCACAGGCGATAAACGCTATTTCACTTATCCACGCTTGTCAGAACCCAAACCCGGCGATGTCGTACTCGTCAGATTGGCCGATGCAGAAGTACAACTCCTCTGCCGCATCCTTGCAACGGATGGCGACAGAGTTCTCATCCGCGAAGGCCGTTTGTTTGTAAACGGCAGGGAGACCCGCTCTCTCAATTACGCAGTAGCGTCTGGTGCCGACCTTGCCCACACTCTGCCGGAGACAGAGGTGAGGCCAGGTTTTGTCTTCTGCATGAACGATAATGCCCGCAATACGAATGACTCCCGCCTGCATGGCAGCTTTGCCAGGCAGCAAATCGAAGCCGTGCTCATAAAGCCCGCGCTGTTTTTCTGATGCCGGTAACAGAGACTGATAAACTGTCCGAACTTTCGGCAAGATTCCGCGCTCGCATTTCACCTTACGTGCGACGCCATGCAGAGACATTGTCTGCAGAGGAGAAGCGGCGATTCCTCATGCAGTTCGAGCCAGACCCAATTGAGCTCGAAGAAATAGCCGGTTTCTCTGATGATCCGCTGCATGAGGACGACGCAGATATCCATCCGTTTCCGGACGTAGTGCACAAGTATGCAACCAAGATACTGTATCTCACGACCGACGAGTGCCCGGTATATTGCCGCTACTGTACACGCAAGAGACGCACGCTGCTCTCCAAAGGGCACGAGAAAACGCAGCTACCGGAATTACTGGCCTATCTTGAGAAGCGTCCCGAAGTAAACGAAGTCATTTTCTCGGGCGGTGATCCTCTGATGCTACCTGTGAGCGAACTCATCGAGCGTGCGCGGCGATTTCTTGCTGTAGGCTCCATCCGTTACCTGCGGTTTCATACTCGCGCGGCAACCACATCGCCAGGTCTGTTTTCCGATACGTTCTTTCAAAGCATCGGTGAGCTCATGCGGCAGAATCCGCAAAAGCATATCGCATTTGTCCTGCATATCAACACGGCCGCTGAAATCAGCGAGCCAGCACGCGCCATAGTACGCCGTCTCCATGACCTGGACATTCGGTGCTATGCCCAGACTGTATTGCTGAAGGGTATCAACGACAGCTCCCCCATCTTGGCAGAACTTTGCCGCGAGCTCTCCAAAGCTATGATTCAGCCATACTACCTGCACCAACTGGACCGCGTTACCGGTGCAGCGCATTTCGAGGTCAGCGATGATCGGGCGAGAAGCATATACGGCGAACTTAAGCGCCTGCTGCCGGTCTATCTGCTCCCGAAACTCGTACGCGATTCAAAACAGGGCAAATACCCGCTGTAAGTATTACTCGATAAGCCCGTCGTCCTCGTCTTGCATTTCGCGATTCTCGGGCTGCGCTTTCTCGCCCTTCAACCATGCTTCAAAATCCGGATCCTGTCGCAGTGGCTCGTAGAGTCGCATTGTGCGAAAATTCTTCACCAGTTTCTCACGCGCTTTTTCATTGCGGAGATACACTGAGCCCTTGGCTTTGACGCCTGCGAAATCACCCGTGTGCGCCATTGCCATCAGGTGGAGATTCATCTGTGAAGGCGTGGGATTTTCGAGTTTGTCAAATTCAATACTTGCCGAGCCATACTCCTTTAATGCGAAGTGAGAAACCGCGCGCCATCCGTGGTAGTCAGGCATGGCGCCGAGATTCTTGCGGAACTTTTCGGTCAGCTCAAGCACGTCGCGGTACTTTTCACCGCGAAACAGCACGCCGATCGCCACAGGCAAATCTGCCATACAATAGGCTGGCAGTTTTGCCGTTCCTTCTTCCTGATCAGTAGCTTCTGCTTCATAGATACGCGTAGCAAATTGAATGGCCTTCGCGTTATCCTTTACAGCTATCGCCTTCTTCATTTCCAGTAAATTCAAGAACAGTGGATTTTCTTCTTTCTTGCTGAACTGGCAATATTCGGCGTCCAATTCTCTCTGCGATAGCTTGCCCAGACAATAGATTCGCCTGAGCCCCAGCATCGTCTTCTTGCTCAGTTCCAGATCGCCCGACAGCCTGCGCGCCTGCCGCGAATGCGCAAAGGATTCTTTGAAATTGCCCAGGGCATAGTGCGCCTGCGCCGCATTATAGCGGATATAAAACTTTAGCTGTGGATCTTCAATCTGCTTTTCGAGAGCTGCGCCAAAATATTTCAATGCAGCCTCGTATTCCCCCTTGCGGCGCGCGATAAAACCGAGTTTATACGCAGCACTGCTATCGCCGGATTCATCCCAAATCAGCCGATAGACCGCCTGCGCTTCGACTGGTTGTCGCAGCTTTTCATGAATTCCGGCGACTTTCCAGCGATACTCTTTCCAGCGCTCGTCCTGGCTAATTGCCAGTTTGTACGCGGCGATGGCAGCCTGCGCGGTTTCTGAAACCTCTTCGAGCGACGCTCCGCGCGCCAGACGCTCGCGGAATTCCTTCTCGAGCGCCATTGCCCTGCGAATTTCGGCATACCCTTTCAGATCGCGCCCGCCTGCAAGTCCGCGGTAGCTCTCTGCCTCGCCGCGGATCTTGTCAAAGAGCTCGCTCTTTTCTCCCATTTCTTCAAGTCGTTCGACATAGCGCAATGCTTCGGGATAAAGCTTTGCCTGACGATAGAGTATGACGAGTTTCCAGTAGGCTACTTTCTTGAACTTTTTCTGCATGGGTCTTTCGGCCGCCGCGCGAAAGTAAGGGATACTCTCTGCGTACTGCCGGCGCGACTCGAGTATCAGACCGATATAGAGCCGTGGATCGCCTGTCTCATCGCCCTTCTCGATCGCCTGCTCAAAATACTGCCGCGCGGTATCATAGGCCCCCCGCGAGTAAGCTTTTTCGCCCAGGATAACCTCTTGTCTCTTGGTAGCCGCCGCCAGCTGCGTCACAATGATGAGAGCCCAGACATAAAACAAAGGCTGTCCGGGCTTGAGCATTTTCCGCAATACCATTAATCCTGCCAGGATTTCAGCGTTGCCTGGTCGCCAATTTCCATCGCGAGTCGAGCTGCGGCGATACACAGGTTATACTCCGTCTCTGCCATTTCTTTCTCGGTCATCAGCATGGCGCCCAGAGCTTCGATCAGATCCTTTGCATTGCCTGTGCCTGTAGTATAAGCAGTCATCTCCGAGAGAGACCATTTATTTGCCTCTTTGTGCTTATTCTGCGCAATCTCCATCTGCATCTTCTGCTTTTCAAATTCCCACATGGCCATCGCAACCTTGAGCGGAATGCCCGTCAGCGCTTCGCTCTGTTTGGCCTGCATCTTCTCTAACTCGGCTTCGGCTCGCTGTACTTTGGCCTTTGTTGTACCAAAATCGAGATCCCACTTTGCGCCAAAAACTACGGCAAACCAGTTACGGTTAAACGGATCAAAAGCATAACTACTCTGCTGCTGGTCGCGCAGACTGGTGTAATTGATTTCCGTGCGGCCGGCAAGGAAAAGCACCGGCAAATTGCCGCCCTTTTCCATTTCTACCTGGTGCCTGCGCGCTTTAAGTCCCGCAGTTACGGCCTTGAGATCGGGGTTTTTCTCCTGGCTTTCGGCAATCAGTACCTCGAGACTTCTGGTCGCATCTTCGACTTTGGGAAAATCACCCTCGAGCACCAGCAAAGACTCTTTCTCACCGAGAAAATGCCCTAATGCCAGGCCCGCTGACTTCTTGTTGGCAAGCCATTCGGCGCCAAATCGTTCCAGCTCCAGCGCGAAGAGCTTTAAGCGTGTCAGATCTTTGCGCTGTACCTCGCCAGTGCCCTTCTTGTAGAGTTTCTCCGCACGACTCAGCACGGTCCGCATTTTTTCGCCGGCGTCATCGAGGACGGTTTTGTACCTGTTTAGCAGTATAATTTGCAAATAGAGTTGCTTATAGTCGAAAAGCGTTTTGTTAATCTGGCTCTCATGCAACTGCCGGGCGCCCTCAACTGCAAAGGCTGCAGCCTTCTTGCCTTCACCGATGCGGCCAAAGCTGAAAACCGGGTATATGACGGTGAGTTCTCCCCGGAAATAAGGGCCCCATTTGTTGAAGTTATCCTGAGTTGCCGCCGCATTTCCTCGCGATTCGAAGATCGGAGCAACAAATGTCAGAAGCGAGAAAGTTGGCAGATCCATGGCTGAGGCTTCGCTCTCATAAGCAGAATAACTCAGTATCTGCGCTTTGGATTCAAGAATCTTCGCATTGTTCTTCAGCAACTGTGTCAGGCCTTCGCTGAAGCGAATGGGTTTCTCTGCGGCTATTGCAGTCGCTGCGAAAAACAGCAACGAAAAAAGCGCGGGACTCACCTTACTTGTTGATCTTACGAATACGTTCACGCAGCAACTTTACGAGGTGCTTGTAGCCCTTCTTGTTGATGATCGAAGAAAACTGGTTACGGAAATCGAGCAGGGTCGAAGCATCATCAATGTGGACGTCATAGAGTTTCAGGCCATCGTCTGACCTGTAGAGAAAAAACTCCACCTTAAAACTGCTTTTTCGATGTGGAACCTTTGTGTTCACAACAATTGCTTCCTTGCCAAACACTTCGTCCGTCTCGGCGCGCTCAGAAATAATCTCGATCGGAATTTTTCCGGAGATCACTTTCTGCGATGGAATGTTTGCCTCGAC
>CAYOZO010000022.1:0-33430 GCA_964408405.1 uncultured Turneriella sp. | reverse complement strand
TCTGCAGCTTAAGCCCGGTTTCAACATCCTGCTTTATGGCTGTTTTTCAACAGCCTGCTAGAACTCGATATTGGGCCGCAACAGTATCTGGAAATGCTCGCCGCCGGGGTAATTATCGAGCGGCCCCGAATAGAGACTCTCGGATTCCCAGGTAAAACCCAGGGCGAGCGTAAAGGTTATCGCTTCTTGCAGCGGCCACTTCTTATTGACCTCAAAATACTGCCGCACCGGAGAGAGGTTTGCCAATTTGAAATCGATCCGGTACTCGAATCCGCTATTAGCCAGAAACGACCAGGCATTCGCGGTGTAATCGAGCCGGTTGCGGCGAATGCCTATAACAGCCACATCGGAGATATTCGGGTTGTCGTGCAATTTCACGCCAATTTTGTAATCCCAACGCAGCTTCTGCAGCGTGAACAGCTGATCGCCTTTAACCTTGAGCTCGAGCTCAACCCAATGATCCTGGAAAAGTTCATTATCCTTTATATGGTGCGTGCCATAGCTAACGAGATAACCGCTGTAGCCGATCGAGCTCTGGTAACCTGAGGCCTTGTTTTTCTCGCGTTCTTCGGCAGTGCGGGCGAGTGGCCTGTAGCGCACCACATTGCCGAGAAAAAGCGACAAAGCATAAGGTTCCTGAAAACCCCGTGTCGCCGATCGGATGAGGTTAAAACTTTCGCCGCCCACCTGCGCGCGCTGGTAAAAGTCGTTGGCATTTTCGCGTATGAGAACACCCGCCACAGGCATTGGATTGACGCTGGCCTCGACCACTGCATAACGCGGCACGAAAGGTCTCGTCAGCAGATGCTCGTAAACTTTCGCCTCGCTTTCTTCACCGAGATTCGGAATGGGTTTATCCGTAAAATTAATGATCATGCCGCCACTCGTGTAATAGGCGTCGAGCGTGTAATCCCAGTCGATGCGACGGTGCGTGTGGTCGATGCCCAGACTCTCTGCCAGATCCAGGTAAACCCCCAGAGGACTCGGTCCACTGCGCTTAACTACGGTATGCTGCGCCGTCAGAGGGGAAGCTCCCACAGATAATAGCAGAAAGCGAAGCGCCCGTTGCCGTAACAAACGGGGAAACATCGATCAGTAAACGCTGGTATGCGCTGCAATACGCTTGAGTAGCGTTGCTCCATCGACGGGACGGCCGATGACTTCGTGCGCGCCTGCTTTGATCGCCTTCTGCTGCAGGTCATTGGTGAACCGGCCGGCGGTAACAAGGATGATGCTGCGGTAGTCGGCGTCCTTTTCGACTTCGTAGGCGCGAATTGCCTGTATCAGCGCAAGCCAGCTTTTTGCAGGCAGGCTCGAATCGATGACGACAACACCGGGCGAAAAATCACTGAAATGCGTGAGCGCTTCGGTGATTTCGGTTGAACGCCGCACCGTATAACCATTGAGCTCCAGAAAGGAAGCCAGCTTGAGGGCATCACCCTCGTCAACGTCCGCCAGCAGCACCTTGTCACCGTGAGGAAAGTGAGTAGAGACCGCCATCTAATGGCAAATTCCGGACGGTGAAAGCTGCGGTCTATTAGAATCGTATTCCGGGACGCGCGCCTGACCCAAAATTGCGCCCAGGTAAAGATTGACACTTTCAAGAGTCGATAATGATGTGGGTTACTACCCTTAAGCCATGCGAGCGCTCACTACCAACAAAAACCATTTGCTGCTCGCCGTGGCGATGACTACGCAGCTCGGCGCAGCCCTGCCCTTCACCGGTCCGGCCGAAATTGCTGCGCGAGAACAGGTGCCCGCCAGTGAACGCGCGCTGCGCCTCGCAGATACCGTGCTGCTCGAACCGGGTTACCGCCGCGCGCGCAATCTTGCAGCCGAATGGCACCGCTATGTATCGCTCTTCGCGACTGACGAAAAGCAGGCAGAGCAGCTCGAAGCTCTGGCGAATGAAAGAGCCATACTCTATTTTCTGCGCGAGACCGAAGGCCCGCTCGCTCCCGTTTTTGCAAAAGAAGCCGAGCGTATCCTCAACCAATTTGGTAATGGCGCCCTCGTCGCCTGGCGCCTGCGCTCGCTCACGGGCAAGACTGTCCTGGCGCACAACGCCGAGCGTCTCAAAGACCTCGATACCAGTGAAACCCGGCGCGCAGTAGGACCTCGCTATTTCACGGTCCCGATCAGCGGCGCGGGCTTTAACTTTAGCCTCGATGCAGAGTGGGATGTCACACGGTTACCCAACTATCCTCTCACAGAGGCAAACTCCGAATTTCTGTTCATACAGACAGACAAGGAGCTTAAGCTCACAGGCCGCGCCGAGTATCGGCAATTGCCCGACTCTGCCTACCGCTTCATTTCAGGCGATAAATTCACGGCATCGCCTTACCTGGTGCAGAACGGAATGCGTATTCTGCCGGTGAGCGCAGGTGAGATGCGACTCTTCATTTGCTATCCTTTTGCCGGCTACCTCTTCTACGCTGTGCGCGGCACGGTGGCATTGCTGCTGCTGCTTTCACTGGTCATGGCCGTGCGCGGCCTGCGCTCGCTTAGAGGCGCGGTCAAAAATGTCCTCGAAAACAGACAAGCCCAATGGCTCGAAGAGCACTACGAAAAGAGCCTGAGCCTGCATGAACAGGCGCTCAAGGTGACCGATCGTTCTGTGACGCTCGTCAACGAAATCAAGGAACGCGACGCCGCGCTCATGGGCGAGCTCGGCCGCAAGCTCGGCGAAGTTGCCACAGGCATTGAAGAGCAGACACGCTTCCTCATTGAAGAGGCTGTTGCCAGGCAGAAGCCGGCGGTAACGACAGCAATGCCTTCTGCTGGCGTTAAGCAGCCTTTACATCGCAAACCAGTGCCTAAAGCCCCTATCATCATTGACGGATCTCAACCGGATGAGGTACAGGTGTCGATTGAGCTCGATCTGCCGCTTACCGATGAGAAGCAGCTTGCCCCGCACGCCAAAGCCGAATACGTCAGCTCGCTGCGCCGCCGCGCCATGGAGAAAACCGGAAAGCGCGAGTATGTGCACGACGAGAAAATCGACAACTATGATTTTACTCCCGAAGAGCCGATTGCACTGCCGCAGAAACCTGCATTTGAACCGCAGGACGTGCCCGATGCCAGCGACCTGGAATATGTGCAGAAGTTCCGGTATGCCGGCAAGCAGCGGGTGCTACCGCTGGAAGTCAAACCCGCCAATGCGAAAGGCTTGCGCATACGCGAAGATCTGCACCAGCAGGAACTGGTAGTGGCCGGCGAAGAAGAATAGCAGATCGACTCCCCCGCTCGCGCAGCAACTGGCACATTGTGCTACGGCCATTTCGTCTTGACAGAGTGAGCGGCGCGGCGGATACTAAAAGGACTATGAAAAAGCTCCTCTCAATGGGCCACGCGCTCCTATTTACGCTGGCGACGGTACTCACCGCCGGCATTTCAGCCGACTCACCCTGCAAAGGTTTGAGCGAAAGCCAGTGCTCTTCGAACGACAAGTGCACCTGGGTAAGCGGTTACACGCAGAAAGACGGCGATAAAGTAAAAGCATACTGCCGCGCGAAGCCAGGTCAAGGCGACTCTGACAAATCAGAAAAGAAAGCAAAGAAGAAAAAAGATAAATCTGAAGAAGCAGTGAAGGCCGATGACGGCGACGACGATAAGGCAGAAAAGAAAGACAGTAAGAAGAAAAGCAAAAAAAAGAAAGATAAAGAAGACAAGGCTGACGCAAAAGCAGACAAGAAAGACGACGACAGCAAGTCTGAAAAAAAAGAAAAGAACGCAAAAAAAGACAAGAAAGAATCAAAGAAGAAAAAAAAGGCTAAAAAAGACGAATAACATTCTTCCTTAACTCCGGGGGCAGACTTGTGCCCCCGCGTTAGCCCATCCGTGCAAGTAACTGGTTTTTCCTTCATCCGCAACGCTATACGCTATGATTACCCCATCAGGGAAGCATTGCTCTCGCTTTTGCCGCTGGTGGACGAAATTGTCGTGGCCGTCGGTAAATCCGACGACGACACCCTCGATCTCGTCAGAAGTATAGATCCCACTAAAATCCGTATTCTCGAAACCGTATGGGATGATACATTGCGTGAAGGTGGCCGCGTGCTCGCGCTCGAAACGCAAAAGGCCTATGAACAGATTGAGGGCGGCGAATGGGCGTTTTATATCCAGGGCGATGAAGTCCTGCATGAAAAGGATTATCCGGCGATACGCAGCAGCCTGCAGCAGTGGGCGAACGATCCACACACTGATGGATTACTTTTTGATTACAAGCACTTTTACGGCTCTTACGATTATATCGGGGCCTCGCGCCGCTGGTACCGCCGCGAGGTGCGCGTGGTGCGACCTCCGCATTTTGCACTCCATCCGCAGATGCGCATTTTTTCCTACCGCGACGCACAGGGTTTTCGCAAGAACGACAATAAGAAACTGCGCGTTCGCCAGATACATGCGGAAATCTATCACTACGGCTGGGTAAAGCCGCCCGCAGCGCAAATGCAAAAGCAGCAAACGTTCAACAGGTACTGGCACGACGACGACTGGATGAAGAAGAACATTCCTGCAGCGGCTGAGTTTGACTATAGCAACATCGACTCACTGACGCGGTTTAGCGGCACGCACCCTGCAGTCATGCAAGACCGTATTGCCCGCAAGAACTGGCATTTTGATTTTGACATCAGCCGTTCGCGCTTCACCTGGAAAGAGAAAATTTCCGGTTGGATAGAGCACTTAACCGGCTACCGTCCCGGCGAATATAAGAACTACAAGAAGATCGGCTAGCTATCTACGGCAGCAGCGCGCTGCGCAGCCCCCTAATGTCGTCGCACAGCAGCAGCGGATTCATTTTTGCGAGTTCGGTTTTCGTATGCGCGCCATGGCATAAGGCGGCAATGTGCACGCCGGCATTGAGCCCCATCGCCAGGTCATGCGTCGTGTCGCCCACCATCAATGTCCGCGATTTTTCTGCCCGGGCTTCAAGGACAATCTCGTCGATCATCTGCGGGTCGGGCTTCGGCCGGCACTCTTCCGGTGTACGCGACCACGAGACATAACGATCAAGGCCGGTGGCGGCCATCGCATGATTTATGCCCGCCCGGCTCTTAGCGGTGGCCACTGCGATGCGCGCCCCGCCATCGGACAGGTCGCGTACCAGTTCGTAAGCGCCGGGAAAAAGACTTAGGTTCTTTTCCCGCGCCTCGTAATACCTGCGATAAGCCAGGTGAAATTCCCGCAAAAATTTTTCATCGGGCTCTTCGCCGGGAAACAGGATCGACTGTGCTGCTTTAAGCCCCAGGCCTATAATGTGCCGCGCGACGGCAGAGCTGATCGGCCTGCCTACCGATTGCCCGGCAGCGACGATGGAAGCTTCAATGAGATCAATGGAACGGTAGAGCGTACCGTCCCAGTCGAAAATGATCAGGTCAAAACGCGGCAGAAAATATCCGATTACTCATCTTCGTCATCATCTTCTTCGTCGTCTTCATCATCGTCATCGGGGAGCTCGTAGTCGTCGTATGCATAACCGTCTTCGCCCGGGTCTTCCTGCCCAACGTACTGGATAGGTATGATCTTATCGAGCATCACCACATCGAAGGAGCTCTTGAGTTCTGGGTTGGCATTGATCACGTTGAGTCTGCCGTCAGTACGGACGAGTATGCTCTGCAACTCTACGAATTTGGCGATGAGCTCTGAGTTTGCCGAGTTGAGTTTTGCCAGGTCAATTTCGAGCAGTAAATTCGGAATTTTTGCCATTTCGAGCTCGCTCACCACCTTGTCGAGGTGGCGTATCATATTGATAAGCCCGAGTTTATTGTCCTGGTCTTCGATGACCACGAGCCATTTGCTTTCGCTTTTGTTTACCTGCATAATGAATGTTAGCGGGGCATAGATTTTTTTTCTGCCCGCGCGTCGAACAGAAATCAGTTTCTCCGGCCCTGCAACAAAAAAGCAATGTACGGCCTAAAAACACCTGCATATCGCGCTAGCACTTACATTTCAAGGAGACAACTGATGAAAAAAATACTGACAATTCTTCTGCTGGCCCTGCTCACCTCGGGTATCGGCCCGCTTTTTGCAGCCAAGGGTAAACCTTTAGCTACTGCGGCCACCCCTGCTTCCGGGCAGCCATTCCACAAGGGAGCCTTCTTTCTCGGTGGTGCACTGGGCCTGGGGTCCGGCCTTGGTTATCTCGGCGGGGTTGCCGTGATGGCAAACGCCGAATACGGACTGACCAATGAAATCGGTATCGGCGGCTCGATCGGTTACTGGGGTTACAGCGAATCGCTCTCAACTTTCGGCGCAAACGTCAAGTACAGCTATACAATAATACCGATCATCGTTTCGGGCGCTTACCGCATACCAATCAAGAACCCGAAGCTGGATGTTGCGGTAGGTATTTCGCTCGGTTACTACTTGGTTAGCTCATCGGTTGAGAGCTCGGTGTCGGGCTTCAGCTATGCGTCTGCTACCGGCAGCGGTGTCGCCTGGGGAGTTTTTGGTCTCGCGCGCTACTTCGTGAGCGACTCGATCGCCCTGCGCGGCAAACTCGGTTATGGCATCACGCTACTCGAAGTCGGCGTTGATTTCCGTTTCTAACAGAATAACGGGGTTGCCCTTTCGGGCAACCCGGTAATCAGACCGGGCGCCAGATCAGAACCAGGCAGATCAGCGGTGCAAGCCCCTGCAGCAATACGCCACGAATCATTTTTTTTCCGGCAGAAAACAACAGTACCAGTGAAGCTCCCACCATGCTCCCGAGACTGACGGTCAGCACAGCCACACTCACCGCGATGGGAACATCGACGCGATACATAAACACCACGCCCGCAATTGTGGCGATGGCAAGAAAAAGGTTGTAGTAGCCCTGATTGAGCGCCAGCATAAGCGTGGTCTGCGCATCAGCTTCTGACTGGCGGGAGATCTTTCTGACAGTCGGCGTCGTCCACAGCAGGCTCTCGAAGACAAAAAACACAACGTGCATAAGCGCTGCAAACAGCGCCAGGATGGTAATGGCTAGCATGGCTGAGTGAACATGACTTAGCGCGGCTGTCAAACCAAAAGGCATGAAGCTCCCAACTGGCACGGCATCATGAAAGCCTGCTTGCCGGGCGCACGGCAGCTCAGGATATGTTGACACAGAATGAAAGAACTCATCGCCCGCGCTGCGCGCATACTCAGCAATGCACGCTACCCCATTTTTCTGAGCGGGGCAGGCATTTCAGCCGAGAGCGGCATACCCACATTCAGGGGGAAAGACGGCCTCTGGAAGAACTATCGTCCCGAAGAGTTGGCAACTCCCGAAGCGTTTGCGCGCGACCCGCACCTGGTATGGCAATGGTACAACTGGCGTAAGAATCTGATTGCCGAATGTAAACCCAACCCGGCGCATTACGCAGCGGCGGAGCTGCAGAAGCTATTGCCACAATTGCTCAGCGTCACGCAGAATGTCGATGGCTTTCATGCGCTCGCGGGGCTTGACGGAGTTCTGGAAATGCACGGTAACATTTACCGTACGCGCTGCCTGAGCTGCAAAACGGTAGCAGAGAACAGAACCGAAATTACTCCCACTACACCCTGCCCTGCCTGCGGCAAAGTACCGCTGCGCCCCGACGTCGTCTGGTTCGGCGAGGCATTGCCCCGGCAAGTGATGGACACGCTGCATGAACGCCTGCAGGTCGCCGATGCGATTCTACTTGTGGGCACCTCGGGGACTGTTTACCCGGCGGCAGGATTTGCCGTTGAAGTACGGCGCAGGCGCGGCGCGGTGATTGAAATCAATATCGATACAGCGCACCGGCCGTATGCAGACGACATCTATCTCAAGGGCAAGGCGGGTGACATTCTACCGGCAATTGTCGCTCAATTGCGGCAGCTTGTTTAGAAGCCTGTTAGCAGGTTCCGGAAAAACTCCCGTGCCGGCTGCAGACGCCGCGATTCGCGATGCGAATCGCTTGCAAAACGCCCCTCACCATGCTATGGTGAGGGGCTGTCTGCAGCCTTGCGCGGTTTCCAGAACCTGCTTCCGGCTCCTTTTTCAGGAGCCTCTTAGAAAGGAACAAAAACGACCGGTGACCAGCTCCAGTCGCTGCTCTTGTAACCGGCCACTTCATAAGTGAAGTAACCGACCGAGATACCCCAGTACGCGCGACCGAAGAAGCGCGTCATCAAACCTACCGACGGGCCATACGCCCAGCCTTCGGCGCTGATATTGCCACGCAGAAAATGCCGCGTCGCACTGAGCGACGGCGTAATGAGATAACCGCCGAAAGGGCCGATATAGTAGGTCAGAGCGGGCCCGATGGAGTAATCCGAAAAACCATTACCGAAGACGGCGCCACCGTTGGCCGCCAACGCCAGGCGATCGAACATGAAGTAGCTTAAACCGGCGCCCGCGCCATAGATCAGATCTGTGCCGTCACTGGTAATGAGCGGACCAAAACCAAACGCGAGACAACCTTTGCCAAAGGGAAAGCGGTTACAGTCCGGAAACTTGGGTACGGCACTCGTTGTGACGGTTTCCATATCGTCATCGTCATAATCCTCAGCCACCAATGGCTGCAGCGAGAATGAAACAACCAGGACAAGGTACGACAGGCGCTTGCAGGTTTTTTGCATCTTTTACCTCACTACCTTCAGATTGCTTCGGCTACCATCGTCTCCTTCATCGAAGTCACCATCTGGCAGAAAATATCGCACCCCTCTTCGAGAACTTCTTCGCGCGTCGCATAGCTGATGCGAATGGATTTGCGGTTGGCGCTGAAGATGTAGCCGGGCACGAGCAGCAGGCGGCGTTCAATCGCCTGTGTGACAAATTCCGCAGAATCGATCGGTATGGCCGGATACACGTAAAAGGCACCGTCGGGCACCGGCAGAGTTGTGACTTTTTTTAGCTTATTCACGACAAGGTCACGGCGCCGGCGCATAATCTTCAGTTCTTCTTCGATACCGGTTTTCAGCGCCGTGATCGCGCCCCACTGCACCGCGTGCGGAGCGCAGACCATGGTGTACTGCTGCAAGGTCACCATCTTCTGCACAATTCCCGCATACTGCGGGGGAGCTGCGAGGTAACCGACACGCAATCCCGTCATGGCGTGGCTCTTTGAAAAGCCGTTAAGCGTCAAAGTGCGCGCGGGGTTAAGTGAAGCCATGCTGACATGCTTCGCTTCGTAGTCGAATGCCGCGTAAATTTCATCGGAAGCAATAACGGCATCCTGCTCGTCGGCCAGCGCCGAAATCAGACCAAGCTGTTCGCGGCTTAAGATTTTTCCTGTAGGGTTAGACGGCGAGGCAAAGATAATCAGCTTGAGGCGCTTTCTGTCACGCTTCAGCTGTTCTTTGAGCTGCTCAATGTGTGCAGCCGTAAAATCTTCGGGTACCGTGTACTGCCGCGCTTCGTGGTACTTGACCAGCGCCGGGTAAATCAGGAAGTAAGGGTCGAGCAGCAGCACAGCGTCATCTTTGTCAACAATCGCCTGGAAGAGCAGAAACAGGATTGAGGCGACTCCCGTCGAGACGATCACGTTATCGGGCGCATAGCGGAAATTTGTCTTAGGTTCAAGATAGCCGGCAATGGCTTCGCGCAACTCAACCAGGCCCGCAGTCGGCGTATAACCAGTCTTGTTGTCGGTCAGCGCCTTGACCATCGCCTCTTTTACGGGCGATGGCACGGGAAAATCGGGCTGGCCGATGGATAGGTTCAGCGGATTTTTTATTTTGGCCGCAAGGTCAAAGACCTTGCGGATCTCGCTCGTGTCAATACCGTGGATGCGCGAGGCAAGAATGTCGCGCATTATTCTGAAAGCTCTTTGTCGAGTTTCTTCGACTGCTCTTCAATTTCCAGTTGGTTGCGTTCGATACGGCATTTATCTGCGGACCAATCCTTACTGCGCTCTTTCGCCTGCTTACACGCTTCACTGTTCAGATCAGCGCAGAACTTTTCGTTGTAGAGTGTGCACTCCGACTTGCCGCAGCCTGTGGCCGACAAGACAAGCAAAGCGGCAGATGAGAAAACAGGTAACAACAACCGCAATCCACTTTTTCGCATGACTGCCTCACAGGGAATTTGATTGCTGCGTCAAGTAAAAGCCGGCATCGTGAATCAGGCCGGTCATCCAAACCGATGAAGGCAACGAACAACCAAAGGTGGGCGATAAAAATTCTTTCATTCGCGGTGCTGCTACTGCTTGCAATATGCGCTGCCATACTGCTGCGCGAATACCTGATGCTGAAGAAAATCCAGGCGACGCTGCAGCAGACGCCCTCGCAGACAAGAAATGAACCGCCGCGCACTGCACCTGCTGCAACCGAAGCTATACCCGACTCGCCGCTCGTATCTGCGATAAGCCGTTCGGCCGACGGCGGCCTGGTGCGCGCCCGGGCGAATTTTTCAGCTTTCAAGAAGAAGGTCGAATCTCATCCGGAACTCCTGCAGCAATGGGGCCGAGTCGGTTGGAAAATTGTCGGGGACATACCTGCGCTCTGTATCCGCAGCGTCGCGGAGCATGCCCCGTTCCGCCCGCTCGGCGTAAGGAACGGCGACTGCATCACGCACATTGACGGTGAGAGCATTAACCAGCCCATGCGCAACATGGCCATATGGCTCACGCTGCCCGCGCGCAGACGGCTCAAGGTTGACACGCTGCGCGAAGGCAGGCGCATCACCTACGAACTTGTCCGCAAATGATGAGGCGCCTGCTTCCCCTTTACCTGGTGATTGCCGCATCGCTCGGCGTCTCCTGGCTGATGAGCCGCATCGCGCGCGACGTTTTCATCGATTTCGCGCGGGTCACGAATGAATCGATGCTCCCTCACCTCAACCCCGGGCAGCGGCTACTCATCAGCCGCCTTTCACCCTGCCTTCACCTGCCGTTTATACAACGAGGGTTCGCCTGCAACCCCTGCACTCCCGGCAATGCGTACGTTTTTCGCTACCCGGGACGCAGTGAGCACCGGCTGGTGAAATTTGCAGTGACTAAAGAGGAGTTCCATTCCGGTAGCGCACGTATCTTCTCAGGAGACATAATCTCCTTTACGCCGCGAACACCGGCGCTCACTCAGCCGGTGGAAGTCGGCAGGTCCGTCTGCTACTTTGTCGGCAGCAACGGTGAACGTTCCATTGATTCACGCGACTTTGGCCCCGTACCCGCAGAAGACGTAGAAGGCAGGGTAATTTACCCCTAAGACAGATGATCGACGCCAAACAGAACCGCTCGGCTTCGCCCTTCGCGCTGCGCTATAAGCTTGCACTACTGCTGCTTCTGCTACTCTTTACCATACTGGCCTACCGCGCTGTGGAACTCGCGATCGCATCACCTCTGCCGCCGTCGGTCATCGAGCAGGCGCAACGGGTAAGACGTGGAGTGATATTTGACTCACGCGGGCATGAACTTGCCATCTCGCGCGACACGGTGTCGGTCGGCGTCAAACCTCTAGAGGCGAGACAGCAGACCGTCGGCTGGGACATTGTAGCGCGCGCGACCGGCACTCCTAAAGGCGAATTGCTGCAACGCATACAGACGAGCGAAAAGTTTTTTTACCTGCGCCGAAAGATGCCTCCCGAAGAAGCAGCGGCTCTGCGCAAGCTCGATCTGCCCGGGCTCGTTTTGCAGAACGAACCCGACCGCTACTATCCCAATGGTCGCCTCGGTTCACAGATACTGGGTTTCACTGGCCTCGACGGCGAAGGATTGTCTGGGGTGGAGTTCAGCCAGAACCAGACTTTGAGCAGCCCGCGGAAAAGCGCGCAGGATTTTGTTGGCCAGAATATTCACCTGAGCATCAATTCGTTCGTGCAGCACCAGCTCGAAAAAACTCTCGCGCAGGGGCTCGCAGACAGCGTCTCAAAACACGCGATGGGAGTGATCATTGAAACGCAGACGGGACGCGTGCTCGCGATGTCGTCGCAACCTGACTTTGACCCCAACGCTCCCAACAAGTCGCCTGAAGCAAACTGGAAAAATCTGCCGATCAGCTTTCAGTATGAACCTGGCTCGACGTTCAAGATCTTTACCATGGCGGCGCTCCTGCGCGAGAACATGCTCGATGACCGCACAGAATATGTCTGCCCGGGCTATTACGAATACAAGGGCAGAAAGATCAGCTGCCCGCGCCAGCACGGCCGGCAGAATTTCACCGAGGTCATGAAGAACTCATGCAACTACGGAGTTATCGCGGCTTCGTGGCAGCTGCCGGTACTCAAGCTCTACGAAAACCTGAAGGCTTATGGCATCGGTGTACAGACCGAAATTGCGCTGCCGGGCGAGGCCAAGGGCTATCTTGCCAGCCCCAAAGACTGGGATTATTACCTGAAGATGTCCATACCGATCGGCCACGGCGTCAGCGTCACTCCGCTGCAGCTCGCGATTGCCGCCAACGCGATCGGCAACGACGGCAATTTCATGCCGCCGATGATCATCGACAAAATCACCGACGCTCAGGGGCAGGTGATCGAGCGCTTTGCGCCGCAGGTCAAGTACCGCGTGGCGAGCGCGGAGAACGCGCAGACCATCCGGCGCACCCTGCGCGAAGTGGTGAAGAGCGGTACGGGAGCGGGGGCCGACCTCGGCCTCAAGGAGTTCGACGTCTGCGGCAAGACCGGAACCTCGATTAAGTCGAGCAGCAAGGGTTATGACGCCCGAAAGTACCAGGCATCTTTTGTAGGCTTTTTTCCCTGCGATAAACCTGAAATCACCATCATGCTGATGTTCGACGAGCCGCGCGGCGAATACCACCAGGGCGCTACAGTCGCGGCGCCCGCATTCCGCCGTGTACTGCGCGAAATTATTCCGGCGATCCACGTCGGAGAGGTGAGCGAAGTACGCCCCCTCGTCACGCCTCAATACCGCTCTGCAGGTCAGGACAAGTCGGTCATGCCCGATTTTCGGGGATACAGCAAGAAAGAGCTGCTGTTCCAGGTGCTTTCCAAATTTCCCGGCGACCATCAGGTAAAAGGCGCGGGTTATGTTACTTTCCAGACGCCAGCCCCTGGAACAAAGATAAATCCCCCCTATAATTTCAGTTTCACCCTGAGCTTTCCCGATGAGTAGATGAGGAGACAAGGCTTTGCAGCCCGCTGCAGGTATTTTTGTCACGAAAAGCTGTACATTGCCGTCTCACAGGGTGAACCGTGAAAACAACCGTGCATTCCCCCCTCTTTCCGCTTGCCGGCAAATCGCCGTATCGGCCTCTGGCGACAGCTGACAGGTTCTGCGCCGTGTTCTATTCTGCTTTCTCCCGTTCATGCTGTTCAACCAGGAGCGCTTTTTGAAAAAGCTTTGGCCAACAATATGTGCTATCTGCTTGTTTGTGGGAGCGTTCTCTGTTACGGCTCAGGACGCCGCTCCGAGCGATGCACAAAAGCCTGTGGACCAGATGTCGGCTCCCATAAAGACAGAAGCTCCCTCAGCCCCCGCCGAAAAAAAGCCTGAAGCCGCGCCAGCGCCAGCGCCCGTTATAGAACCAGCCGCGCAGCCGATCAGAAGGCCGCCGGTTATACCACCCGCAAAGAAAAAGGATACCGATACCGAATCTCTGCCCAACGGCAGCCCACCGGAAAGCCAGCTGGAAAAACTGGCAACCGAAAGCGATAAGGACACCGAGGCTGAAACAGTCGAAAAGGACAAGCCGGGGAAGAAAGGCAAGACAGCCGAAGACGCTGAGAAGCTCACAAAAGACGATAAGAAGAAGGGCAAAAAAGATAAGGCAAAGGACAAAGATAGCTATTTCCGCCCCGACTTCCGCGACCAGGAAATCCAGGATATTCTGAAGATCTTTTCCAAGATTATTGGTAAGAATATCATCGCCGACGAAAAAGTCAAAGGCAAGATCACCGTCATTTCGCCGTACAAGATACCCAGTTCGCTGGCATATCCCTACCTCTATTCTATGCTCGCGATAAAGGGCTTTGGCATTGTCGAGGAAAATGAAAACCTGATCCGTGTGGTAGCGATCAAAGATGCGCTCGCCGGCAGCCCGTTGATTTTCCTGGGTCGCGAAGAAATCAAAGATACAGAGATTAAGAGCGATCTTCCTGTGACGCAGATTCTGCCAGTGTATGGCAGCAAACCTTCGCGGCTTGCTGCCATTCTCAAACGCCTGACGAGCGCCAACACCGATCTGGTGGACTACGATGACATCAGCATGCTGATCATCACCGGCAGCCTGTTCGAGGTAAACCGCCTGATACGCATCAGCAACCTGATCGATTACCAGGGACCGCCGCCCGAATGCGACGAGAAAAAAGATCCTGACTGTGGCCGCGTGCGCGTGGACGGCAGCGTGCACGTTTACCGTCTCGAGAACATGCAGGCCGAGAACATCGAAGCCACCCTCAAAAAGGTTCAGCTACCCGTAGAGCCGCTGCCCGCTGCGCCTGCTGCGACAGGACAGACGAGTACGCCGGCAGTGACGCAGGCGAACGTGCAGAAGAAGCCGATCGACGTCATTGCGCACAAAGAGACCAACAGTATCATTTACGTAGGTACGAATGACGAGTTTGAACTCGTAAAAAGCCTCATCAAGCGCATCGACCTGCAGCGCCAGCAGGTGTTTCTCGAAGTTCTGATCGTCGAGGTCGGTGTCGATAAAAACAATCTTTTCGGCATCGACTGGATTGCAGGTAAGGGCGGCAGCGGGCAGTTCAACAGCGGCGTTGCGCTCAAGTCAGGTCTCATCGATACGACATCCGGCACGTTCAAACAGGGCGCACTGAACCAGAACTCGGGATTTTCTCTCACCTTTCTGAACGATTCCGTGGCCAACATCATCGGAATACTGAACGCGCAGGTGGGTAAATCGAATTTCGTGGTGGTTTCTGCTCCACAGGTACTGACGCTCGACAACCAGGAAGCAGAGATCAACGTCGGCCAGGACGTGCCAGTGCGCGTGAACAGTTTCACCAACGTCACCGGTACGCAGTCGAACAGCTTTGAATACCGCCCGGTGGGTATTAAGCTGAAATTTACGCCACAGGTGAACAAGAACAGGATGGTGACAATCAACCTGTTCCAGGAAGTCAAATCGCTGATTCCGTCGAGCGACCCCACCGCAAACCCGACCATTGCCAAAAAGGATATCAAGACCTTTGTACGCGTGCAGGACGGACAAACTATTGTGATTGGGGGGCTCGTCAGCAATGACCGTACGGCAACGATTTCAAAGGTTCCCATATTGGGTGATTTGCCGCTTGTCGGTTTCATATTCCGCCGCACGGAAACCATTACCAAGCGCCGTAACCTGATGGTCTTTATAACTCCGCATATTCTGACCAACCGCGCGATTGCCGATAAAGTGACAGAAGATCTGCACCAGGACCAGATCAAAGAATACAAGCGCAACAGTATCGACTAGGCATATGCGCAAATTCGGCGATATACTTGTCGAAGAAGGGCTGATCGAAGCCGACGAGCTGAAAAAAGCTCTGACGCTGCAGCGCAAGTCTGCCTACAAGCTCGGGCAGATACTCATCAAAAAAGGCCTGATCTCTGAAGAGGATGCGCTCCGGGCGCTCTCGAAACAATACGAGATGGCGTTTGCCGACAAGCTCGAACCGCTCAACATCGAGCAGCTGATAGAAAAAGTGCCGCTCAAATTCGTGCAGAAGTACCGCGTCGTCCCCTACTACATTCAGGACAAAGAAATACGTATCGCGATGACCGACCCGTCGATACTGCACCCACTCGACGAGTTTCGCCTGCTTTTTATCGGCTACGAGGTAACGCCGATACTCACGCGCGAAAGCGAAATACTGCGCATTATCCATAACTTCTACGAAGCCAAGAGCCGCGCCGAAGAGAGCGACCTCGAAATGGGCGATGGGCTTGAACTTCTCGATGACATTCAGGACCTGCACGACTCGGCCGAGCTCGCCAACCAGGCCCCGATCATCAAGCTCGTGAACATGATCCTGTCGAACGCGGTGAACGAAAAGGCATCGGATATACACTTCGAACCGATGGAAAAGGAGTTCCTGATCCGGTTTCGTATCGACGGCGTACTGCACAAGATGATGTCGCCACCCAAATCGGTGCAGAACGGCGTGATCTCGCGTGTCAAGATCATGGCGAATCTAAACATAGCAGAAAACCGACTGCCGCAGGATGGTCGTATTCGCCTGCGTTTCAGCGGCAACGATATCGATATCCGTGTTTCTTCTCTGCCGACGCAGCACGGGGAGCGCCTGGTGCTACGTCTGCTCAACCGCACTGCGGCCAAGTACGATCTTTCGAGTATCGGCTTTGAGAAACGTACCTACGAGCAGTTCGTCGAGACGATCAACCAGCCCAATGGCATTATTCTTATCACCGGTCCCACAGGTTCGGGTAAGACGACGACGCTGTACGCTGCGCTCACCCGGCTCAATAGCCCGGAGCGCAATATCATAACCGTTGAAGATCCCATTGAATACCAGATCGATGGCATCGGCCAGGTGCAGGCACGGCAGAAAATTGGCTTTACTTTCGCTGAAGGTCTGCGCTCGATCTTACGCCAGGACCCGGATGTTATCATGGTGGGCGAGATTCGCGACGAAGAGACTGCCCGTATCGCGATACAGGCATCGCTCACGGGTCACCTCGTGTTCTCGACTCTGCACACCAACGATGCCCCCTCGGCTGTCACGCGTCTGCTCGACATGGGAATCGAACCGTTTCTGGTGACCTCGACCTGCCGCGGCATTATGGCGCAGCGTCTGGTGCGCAAGCTCTGCGTGCATTGCCGCAAGCCCAAGACAGTCAACGTTAAAGACCTGCAATCGATGGGCCTTTACTACCACAATGCGAAAAAGGGTGAGGCGCCGACCGGAAAAATACGCATCTACGAACCCAACGGATGCAAAGAGTGCATGAATACCGGCTACCGCGGTCGTATGGGAGTTTATGAATACATGCCGGTTTCAGCCAAACTGCGCGAAATGATCATTGCGCGCGCTTCGCTCGATGATCTGCGGGACCAGGCAATCAGCGAGGGGCTTATCACGCTGCGCAACGCAGCGCTGCGCCAGGTCGTGGCAGGAGTGACCTCGCTTGACGAAGCAATGCGCATCACCTAAGAGGCAGTTGAAAAACAGCCCCAAAGATCGACATGGCGCATTATCAGTACACCGCATTCAGTCCCAAAGGCCAGAAGGTGACGGGCGTCATTGAGGCTATTTCACCGCAGGCGGCGACGCAGAAGCTGAAGTCACAAAATCTGTATGTTCGCGAAATACGGGCCGATTCTGCGAAGCGCGACCGCGAGCTCTTTCCGTTCTTAAGTAATTTTTTGTACCGAATCAAGCGCAAGGAAGCGGGTATATTTGCGCGCCAGCTGGGTACTCTTCTCGGAGCTGGCATACCGCTCAACGAAGCTCTGTCAGACATCAGCGAGCAGACCGAGAACCCTCACCTGCGCAAGATCATCCAGGAAATGAAGCAGCAGGTGATCGAAGGGCGTTCGCTGTCAGAAGCAATCAAGCAGCACGCAAACGTATTTCCGCCCGTGTATGAGAGTATGATTCGGGTGGGCGAAGCAACGGGTAACTACGAACCCACGCTTAAGCGCCTCGCCGATCTCGAAGAGCGCAATGAAGAACTCAAGGCGCGCGCTATAACGGCGATGATTTATCCCATGTTCATGCTGCTTATTTCCATCGGCGTTGTTTTCTTCCTGATGACGTCGGTAGTGCCTCAGCTTTCCGATCTCTTCAGCGGCTTCAAGGCGGAGCTCCCCCTGATTACCCGGGTTGTGATCGGGCTTTCCAAACTCTTTTCTTCGTTCTGGTACGTAATGATTCTCGCGGCGTTCGCCGGCATCTATGCATTCGTCCGCTACCGCAGCACCAAAGAAGGCAGGCACAAGACCGACAAGATGATCATGCGCATACCCTTCTTTGGCAGTTTGCTGCGCCGCATACAGGTGGGCTTGTTCTGCCGCAATCTCGGCATCCTGATTGAAAGCCAGGTGCCGCTACTCGATGCGCTGAAGATTGTCTCAGGTACGGTGACAAACTCGATCTTCGTCGATGAACTCACTGCGGCAATTCAGCAAATTAAAGAAGGCTCTTCACTGCGCGAGTCGCTGAAGGATTCTGTCATTCTGCCGCAGATGGCGAGGGGAATGATCGCCGCAGGCGAAAGCACCGACCGGCTCTCCGAACTCCTGATCAAAGCCGCCGAAATCATGGAGTCCGAAGTTGACAGCGCCGTACGCCGCATGACGCAGTCGCTCGAACCCATCATGATCGTTTTTCTCGGTGGCATAGTTGCCGCCATCATGGCAGCGGTCATGCTGCCTATGTACAAGATGACCGAGTATATCAAGTAAAGCGCCGGATGCTGCTGAGACTGCTTGAAATTCTTTCCGGCGCACGGCGGCGAATCGTCAGACTGCGGCGCATCTTCCTGCGCAAGGTGATCCCACCAAAGATACTTCTCGTGCGTAACGACGGTCTTGGAGATTTTATCCTGACGCTGCCAATTATTTCTGCGCTGCGCGCGCAGCTTCCCCATGCACGCATTTATGTGCTGGCCGCGCGCAGCCTGCACAGTATGGCCGCATTCTTACCCGAAATTGATGGCTGGGTCACAGACCCCGGCTGCTTGCTGAAGCGCCACCGTAAGGGCAAAAGCGCGCTGCAGCTCGATACCGAGTACCAGAATCTGGTACGCGAAGTTTCTGCCTACCGTTTTGACCTCGCGATCTTCTGTTATGCTGAAAAGCGCTCTGCCAGACTGGCCAGGGATGCGGGCATTCCCTACCGGTTGGGTCCGCTGCGGCGATCGTTCTTTACGAAATTCAACCTTTGGTACTACATACCACGGCGTAAGGCCTCCCAGTCGGAGTTCCAGCTCAACCTCAAGATCCTGCGGTCGCTGCGGCTGGAAAATAAATTTCGCTTTCCGCGCGCCGAATTGCCCCCCCTTGCAGAAAAATTGGAAGCTAGCCGCTATATTGTGATGCACCCGTACAAGCGTTCCGGTACGGCGCTGGTCTGGCCGATCGAAAATTTTCAGGCGCTGGCTCGACATTACTCCGCCCAAAAGCGCAAGGTGGTCGTGATTGGCGACCGTGACGACGCGGAAGTGCTGCATGCCTACTTCGGGGCGATACCACAGGTGAAAATAAGAACCGACCTTAATCTCGTGCAAACGGCCGCATTACTGAAAGGAGCGGAGCATTTTTTCGGCAACTCTTCGGGGCCGTTGCACCTGGCCGCGCTGGTAGGTCCCCCGCATCCCGGATTTTATCCGCAAAACAAGACAGCCTCCCCCACACGCTGGCGTACGCTGCCCACCGAAAGAACTCCCCGCATGGCAGATCATCTGTTGACGACGCATTTCCCCGTCGATTGCATTGATTGTAAGCTGGACAGATGCGCCTATTACCCGTGTACCGCGCGGATCGAAACTGCCGCGGCCATCAGAGCGGTCGATGCCTGGCGCAAGAGAGCTGTGATCAGCAAGGCAGGCAGCGTCAAAAGGCCTAAACGTCGCCGACGAGCTTTCAAGCGCAGGCAGCGCTGATGAGATAAAATTTTCGTCTTTTGACATATTCATGACAACAGGCGCGCAATGCGTTTGTGGGGCGTTACGCTTTTCCATACATTCCATGCAGTTCATGAACGCTGCCGGCCTAATGGAGCATTTTCGCGCGTACTCGCTGAGCATTGCCAACCACGCTCTTGAGGAGCTCTCGGCTTTTCCCGATTCCAGGGCGTTCTACGCCGGGGCGCATGCATTCCCGCCGCTTGCGCCGGAAATCCGCAGCCTGCTCTATATGGCCACCTGCAACCGCATCGAGCTCTATGTCGAAGCGGAGCCAGGAACCGATACTGCTGTGCTCGAAGCAAAGCTCACTGCAATGTCGCCGGTTTTCGCGCGGTTACTGGCAAAAGCTCCACAGATTTTCGCTGGCGGCCGAATGCTTGAACATATGATTGCAGTGGCCAGCGGGCTGAAAAGCCTTGCGCTGGGCGAGACGCAGATCGCAGGACAAATGAAGCGCGATATGGCGTACGCGCAAGAGGCTGGCTGGCTCAGCTCAGGCATGATGACGGTTATACGCAAGGCACTGGAAACGCAAAAGAAGATTCGAACCTCGACCGGAATTTCGGAAAATTCGTATTCGCTGATGAGTCTGGTGGAAGACACCATCGCCCGGCGCCAGCTTAATCCGCTGACCGACAAGCTGATCCTTGTAGGCGCCTCGGAGATGTCAGGAAAAGTCGCGCGGTTTGCCCTGCGCCGCAACGTCGGCCATTTCCTGTTGGTACGCAAAGATCTCTCACGGCCTATGAACGCTGATCTGAGCGCGCTGATCCGGCAGTATCCCGAAAAATTCTCAACGGTCGCGCTCCAAAATCTGGCACACCAAAGAAAAGGCTTCCAGGCCAGCGCGATTATTCTGGCTTCTTCTTCGCCGCAGCCGCTTTTTTCTGCGCAGGACATACAAGATCTGGAGTCAAACTCTGTGTTGCGCGCGAATGCTGCAGTCGTTGATCTATCCTTACCGGCGAATGTGCACCCCGATGTGCGAACAATTCTCTCTGACCGGCTAATCAGTCTTGATTCGCTCAGGAATATCTCCGAAGAGGCTCGTGCCGACCGCTTGTCTTCGGCGGCGCAGGCAGAACCGATTATCCGGCGCGCTGTCTATCAGTTCTGGCTCGACACGCTGTACCGCGAAAATCCTGAACTTGTGCAGGGCTATCTCGAAGCCAAGTCACAGCAGACGGAAAGCGAATGGCAGCGTCTCGCACAGGAAGCCAGTTTGAGCGAGAAACAAAAACGTATCCTTTACGACTTCCTCAAGAAGGAGCAGCGCCGCGCGCTGTCATCACATCGGGAAATGATCCTCGACCTGATGGCCGGCGCGGGAAAGCTGCGACAGGCGTGAGCGTAGCCGTAAAAGAGATCACGCTCGCCTCGCGCGACTCACTTCTGGCGCTGGCGCAGACAATCGCTGCGGCGTTGCGGCTTGAAGCCGCAGGCTTTACACCGCGCATCGAAAGTATGAAAACAGCGGGCGACATCCGGCTACACGCTCCGCTTTACGAAGTGGCCCAACAATCGGGGAGCAAAGAAGGTCGGGCGTTTTTTACCCGCGAGCTCGATGACGCCTTGCTTTCTGGCCGTGCAGATGCTGCCGTCCATTCGTTTAAAGACCTGCCGACGGAGACGGTGCCTGGTATAGGCGAACCCTATTTTTTCTCTGAAGAGCGCGGCTCTGATGTGTTGCTCCTCCAGGACAAGTTTGCGTTCGGAGACGACGGCGCAGGATTGGTCATAGGTACCTCTTCGCTGCGGCGCATTCATCAGCTGAGTCTCGTTCTGCCGGCGGCCCGGACAGTTACATTGCGCGGCAACGTCATCACGCGCCTGGAAAAACTTCTGGCGGGAGAAAAGGGCATAAACGCGATACTAATTGCGACTGCAGGCCTCAGACGCCTGATTGATTTTGCAGACATTCCTGAGAACAGGTATGCTCACCTGCTGAAGCCTGCGGCGCTCGAACACATTCGCCGCGAACTTGCCCGCTTTGCCGCAAGCAAAGCTGCTCTTAACCGGGCAATAGAATTGCCTGAGCGGTATTTTCCCACGGCTCCCGGGCAGGGCGTGCTCGCGCTGCAACTTTCTGCAGCAGCCGAAGCCCGCTTTGCCAAAGAAATAAGCGCGGTCTTCGCCGATCACCACGCGATCGCGCAGCGCGTCATGCAGGAGCGCCGTATCATGACCGAGCTCATGACGGGTTGCCATGCGCCGTTGGGAGTTTCCGCGCTGCCGGGCGACGACCGGCGCATTGTTGCCTGCTACAGCCGAAAATCCACCACCGACCCAGTAAGATTTTCCGATTCAGTCTGGTTGGAACGCGAATTCGGTGCCGATAGTGCAACATTCGCGCAGGAGCTCAGACATGCCAAAGAAAAGATCTACTGGTGGGGCTTCAAGGCACCACCGCAAGATACCGGGCTGCCTCTGGAATTCGTACAAGCCGTGGAACAAAAAGCCCTGGAGACAAAATGGGCAGGCGCGCCGCCAGAGGCAATTTTCGTCGCATCGGCGCGCGCGGCTGAGTGGGTCGCATCACAGAGAGAGTTGTCAAACTTATCGCTCTATGCAGCCGGCACAGAGACCTTAAATGTGCTGAAGTCGCTCATTCCGGATGCAAAAATCCAGCCAGTGACGGGCAAAGGCTTCACGCAGGCGCTGCAAGCTATACAGAACACGCGGGCACAACTTCTATGGGTAGGCTCAGTTCAAGGAGAAAAGCACGCCCGTACAGCCGCGCGCGAATTTCCTGCGGCGAGGTTTCTGCCCGTTTATACGAACATTCCGCTAAGCCCGCAATTGCCGGCTGCTGCGCCGGGTGCACTGCACGTTCTCACTTCAGCCGTTGCCGCGGAGGCATTCGTGCGCTGGGTGACGGAAGTCAATGCAGTGCGGCCAGTTATCTCATGCTTCGGCGAGTCGGCTGCTCGAACTGTCAAGGCCGCTGGTTTTGCGGTTTACCATCTCAGCGGAGCAAATGATTTCGCAGATCTGCTGCGGGAGTTAAGAGGTGATACCGCGCTTTTGCGTGAACGTTGGCAACTCAAGGAGCTTTAACTTATGAAGAGAAAAAAATCTGACAAACTCTGGCAGCGCGCACTCAAGGTCTTTCCGGGCGGCGTCAACTCGCCCGTGCGCGCCTTCCGCTCAGTCGGGGGAAATCCCATCTTCATAGCGAGCGGCAAAGGCAGCTACGTGCGCGACGCTGACGGCAACCGCTACCTCGATTTCCTATCGAGCTGGGGGCCGCTCATCTTAGGCCATGCACCGCGTCCCGTTGTGCGTGCAACACGCAAAGCGCTGCGACATGGTTCCACTTTCGGTGCGACCACTGAAGCAGAAGTGAAGCTGGGCGAATTCATACTGCAAAATATTCCGTTTCTCGAACGCGTGCGCTTTGTCAGCTCCGGTACTGAAGCGGTGATGACCGCGCTCAGGCTCGCGCGCGGCACCACGCGGCGGCAGATGATCGTCAAATTTGAAGGCTGCTACCATGGCCATAACGACGCGTTGCTTGCCCGCGCTGGCTCGGGACTACTGACACTTTCCGGCAACATCGCCGAGGCAAGTTCACCCGGCGTACCCGTTGAAATTGTACAGAATACGCTTGTGCTGCCGCTCGATGACTCCGCCGCCTTTGAACAGGCAATGGAAAAACACGGCGAAAAAATTGCGTGCGTTATCATGGAGCCCGTGCCCGCCAACGCGGGGCTGCTGTTACAGCGCAGGGCATTCATCGAGCATGTGCTCACATCGGCGCGCCAAAAGGGAATACTGGTGATCTTCGACGAAGTCATCAGTGGCTTTCGCCTTTCCTTTGCCGGTTACGCGGGGCGCGAAAACCTGAGGCCCGATCTCATTACCTACGGAAAAATTATCGGCGGCGGGCTTCCCGTAGGAGCCATTGCCGGCAGCGCTCACATCATGGACAACCTTGCGCCGCAAGGCCCTGTTTACCAGGCGGGCACGCTGTCTGGCAATCCACTTGCGATGGCGGCGGGCCACGCTGCCCTCTCCTGCCTGGCCGAGCGAGACGGTGCAGTATACTCTCATCTGAAAAAACTCGCGGAAAGGCTAAAAGAGGGCTTTGAAAAAGAAATCCTCCCGCTGCTCGCAGATCGCGAATGGACAATCCAGCTCGTCCAGGAAGAGTCACTGTTCTGGTTCTCTTTCAGGCCGCAGGGTGAGACGAGCCCGGTAAGGCGAGTCGACCGTATTACTCCCTTCTCTGCCAGCATCTATAAGCAGATTTTCCACGCGATGCTTTTCCGCGGCGTCTATCTTGCGCCGTCGGCCTTTGAGGTGGGATTTCTCAATGCTGCAATGCGCGGGCGGGATATTGATTATTTTATCGATCAACTGCGCAAGACAGTGCGCCAGCTTCCGGGTGCGATCAAAGATTTTACATGAGCGTCAGCCGACAGAAAAAAAATCTCTCTGGATTCTCAGTTTTTTCCGGCTCGGCGCTCGCGATGGCATTTTCACTGCTGTCGGTTATCGGCCTGCTGCTGTGGTGGCAGAGTCTCATCACCCGACACCTCGAAATCCAGTATCGCTTCTTCGCTGCGCAAATAGTAAGCGGCGCGCCTGTCTCAGAAGACCTGCTGCGGCTGATCCGTGACCAGGACGAACGCCTGGCGCGCGAACTCTTTCCGCAGGCCGAAAGCAGCGTGGCGCCTGGCAATGCCCGCGAAATCATCCAGGCGCGACTGGCAAACCGCAGGAAGATGGTAATCTACGAGCGTACATTCTTTATTCTGCTCCTGTTCTCCGGGCACCTCTTTTTTCTCTACATCTACTTTCGCGAACGGCAGCGGCGTAAACTGACAGAGGAAACCATTCTGCTGGCAACGCATGAACTCCGCCAGCCGCTACAAAGCCTGTCTCTCGCGCTGGAAACCCTGCAGAATGAAGCGCGCGGCGCCAGCAAGACCGCAATCAGCGCGGGTCTCATGGATATCAACCGGCTCGGACACCATGTCCGCTGGCTGGCCTCAACATTTGCAGAAGACAGACGCGCGAGCAGAAAGACTGAAATAGCTGGCATCGCGGCGTGGTTTAATGATCTGGCGCTGAATGAGTTCAACGAACGCGAGCGCAGACGTCTTAAGGTCACGCTACCCGATGAGGTGGCAATCCTCTGCATTGAGGAAAACCTCTTGCGCTTTGTCCTGCGCAACCTGACGGAAAATGCCCTGCGCTACGCGCAGGGCAAAGTCGAAATTTCAGCAGTGACTGAGCGTAGCAGGGTCCGTTTCATAGTGGCAAACGCAGGCGCCAGCATCGAACGCCGGGAATTTCGCCGTCTGGGCAATCTGTTCTTCCGATCGCCTGCAGCCGATATCCAGAATAAGTCAGGTTTTGGGCTTGGCCTATATCTATGCGGCAGAATCGCCCGACGAGCACGCGGGCGTCTGATTCTCGAGTATGATGGCAACCGCCTGAGCGCTCAGCTGGTAGTGAGAAGAAAATGAGTAACAGCAACAAACATATCGCAATCGTAGAAGACGACGACAATATCAGGGAACTACTTGCGGAAAATCTGCGCCGGGCAGGCTACCAGGTCTCGGCATTTTTTACTGCAGAACAGTTTGAAAGAAAATCTGATGCCGGATATCATATGCTGTTACTGGACATCATGCTGCCTGGAAAGAGCGGCATCATGCTGCTCAAGGAACTCCGCTCGCATGGCCTGCATTTCCCGGTAATTCTGCTTACAGCTTCAGAACAGGATGCGCACGTTGACGCAGCATTCAGTTTCGGAGCAATCGATTATATTATAAAACCTTTCAATCTGAAGCATCTGCTGCAAAAAATTGAAAACCTATTCGATCAGCTAAAACCTGCCGGTGCAGGAGAAAATCGCAGCGACTACACCATAGGCGCTGGAAGATTTGAGCCGGAATTGAATATCGTCATTCGCGAGAAAAAGGAATACAAGCTGACGCCGGCTGAGGCCGCGACGCTGCTTTATTTCATCAGAAATCCGAATCGGATAATTTCGCGGGAAGAGCTGCAAGGCAGCCTGGGCGATGAAAGCAGTCGTCTTACCTCACGCAATCTGGATAACTACGTGCTCAAATTCCGGAAGTTGTTCGAAACTAATCCGAAATCCCCCGTTTTATTTGTCACAATACCGCGAAAAGGATATGCGCTGAAGCGCTGAGGGCTATGGAAAACCACTACAACCGATTTGATCGCGCCGTGCGCGGCTTACCCGTCGACCGCACCCCTATTTGGTTTATGCGCCAGGCCGGACGCTACCTGCCGGAATACCGCGAAGTGCGCAAGCGCCTCAGTTTCGACCAGATGCTCGCCGATGCAGATGTAGCGACTGAGGTTACGCTGCAGCCGATCAGGCGCTTTGATCTGGACGCTGCGGTCATATTTGCGGATATCATGACAATATTGAATGGTCTCGATATTCCGTTTAACTTTGCTTCCGGCGGGCCAGCTCTGGAATTCCATATCCATGACCCTATAGAGCGGGAAAAACTCGATGCAAGCCGGCTGCAGGAAAATGTAGCCCGCCTCGAGCCATTCCTGCGTGCAATTCGACAGACGCGCGCCGCTCTGCCGGCGGAAAAATCGGTGCTCGGTTTTGCTGCCTCACCGTTTACCCTTTTGAGCTACCTGATTGAGGGTTCTACATCGAAAACCCACAACACAGCCAGGGCTTTTATGCTAGGCTCTGCTCCGGAATTCCATAGCCTCATGGAGAAGTTAACAGACTGCACCATCGAATACCTGCGCCTGCAAATTGCCGCAGGCGCCTCTGCTGTGCAGCTCTTCGAATCCTGGGGTGATGTGCTCTCCCCGCTTACATACAGTGAACAGATTCTACCGCATGTTGAGGCGATCGTCAGCGCCATCAGCCCGCTGGCGCCTGTTATCGTCTACGATAAGGGCGCCTCATTGCATCTGCCAGTGCTGCGTCATTTTCTCCAACGCAGCGGGGCTGTCCTTTCGGTGGATTGGAGAATATCATTATCCGGTCTTGGCGACCTGAAAATACAGGGCAACCTTGACCCTGCGGCACTGGAGAGTGAACCGGATGCGGTTCGCCGCGAGACAGCCCGCATACTTGCGGAGAGGGCCGGCAAACCGGGGTATATTTTCAACCTGGGCCACGGAATTTCGCCCGAAGCGAAGTTGGCATGCGTCGAGGCTATGGTCGAGACCGTTCAGGCTTCGCAGCTCTGAAATTCCATAGCATGACATTTTTTTTGCAAAATGTGAGAAAAAATCGGCATTTCCTGGTATTTAATAGATAGAGGCACCATGAAATGCAAAAAGCAACCTGATTTCCTAGCGAACAAACCTGTACAGATTTCTGATATCTGGGAAGTGCGCCTGCCGACCAGGATCTGGAATAACATCCGGCAACAGGCAGCTGCGCGCAAAAGTACGCTGACCGCTATCACGCGCTATTGTCTTTTTCGCATGATTGAAGCGGAAAACCTCAAGATGCGACCATATCTCAGAAAATGCCTGGAACAAACGAGAGCAGAGGCATCGGCTTCCACCAGCTTGCACAGGCATATGATTTGTTTCTATGGTGACGATCTTGTGCTGGTAAAACTGGCAGCTATGCGTCTTCACGTCACAGTTTCAGCGCTCGTTAGAATCGCTCTGTTCATTTTTCTACCTCGGCTTGCTGCGGAAATACATAGCAGGCACTGCGTAACCGAGGAAAATTTCCGCTTATATAGTATCAAGCGCTGGATGAGGATTGTACCATCAGCGCTAAATCTTAAACGCGTGCCCATGCTGAGAGGCTTTGCGTTTGCGAGTTTTCCACCCTGGTTCTGGTGGTAGCCTCAAGAGAGGACCAAATAGGACACCGTCTCGAAATGATGGGTCCAAGGGAAAAAATCGAACACCTCCATTTGTTCACAACGATAACCTGCCTCGGCGAATGTAGCCAGATCTCGCGCCATTGTCGCCGCATCGCAGGACGAATAAATGATTGGACCGATGAAACCCGCCAATGCTTCGGCGCGCAGTTTCTTCCAGGTTTCTGGTGCGAGACCTGCACGTGGTGGATTGATCAGCAGAATCTCGGGCCGAAACGCCCTGATTTCAGCAAGGAGCTCGTCACGAATGCGCTCCGGTAAAAACAAATCAACCTTTCGATAGCGCTGACTAAAATTGTCCGGCATTTCGTGCTCCTGTTCCCGAAAACGAACCTGCCGTACTTGTTCCGGATCTAATATATCCAGTGCCAATATCTGCATGGGATGGATGAGCGACTGCATACGCGAAATAAATCCAAAACCCGAGAATAACTCGAGCACGCGCGGATTTGAGAGTCCGGTGCGCTCAAAGTATTGCGCAATGGTCGTAAGCCAGTATGGCAGAGCGCGCAGATTAGCCTGGAAGAAACATGTTACCGGGAAAAAAATGCTGATCATACGACCAGTGGGCCAGGCCACAGAATACCGCGCCATAATTTTTTCCTCTTCCTTAGAATTCAGAACAGAAAAAACCACCGCCCCGTCAGTATTGAGACGAACGCGCGCGGCGCGCACTTCGACCGGGTAACGAGGAAATTTTTTCCGCAGGGATTTTTCATCAAAAATCAAACAACCGTGTTCAGGAAAGGCGCGCGTGCGGTAAGAGACTGGTTCATAGAACCCGTACACGCCAAACTTGTTGATATGCACCTGTACATGGTTGCGGTAGTGCCAGCGAGTTTCTTCGGGCAGGCTATGGAATTTCACAGCAGAAACTTCGACTTTGTTCCTCTCGAGCTGCGAACGAAGCCACAATTCCTTATAGCAGAGCGTACGCTCATAGTTCATGTGCTGCATACGACAACCGCCGCACCGCAGGTAATTTTCGCAGGGGGGCTTCGCCCGATCCCCTGCCAGATTGCGCAGGGCCCAGGTTTCATGCGCGAAGCTCCCCTCCCTCAGGAGCTCTGCGGGTAGCTCATCGAGCCGGGCCAGTACGCCGTGCGCCACCTTGGATTTCACCTGCGCAAGTCGCGCAATAAATCGTTCGCCGGGCAGTACGCCCCAGATGAAGAAGACCTGCGGTTTGAATTTCTGCTTCAGCGTCTCATCTGCAAAATAGGATAAACCCAAACCTTCGGCCACGAAGTGCCGGCACTCCAGCTCGACAAACGCACCGGGCTTGAATCTCCGAATGTTCATATCGCAGTGGAATAGCTACGGATTTCCATAGCTATGAGCGGCCGGACAGGCTGCTCAAAAAAACGCACAGCAACCGCACGCGGCTTCTGCTGTGCGCGAGGCATTTACTAATCATCCGACTAGTGCCGAAAATGACGCATGCCCGAGAAGAGCAGCACTATCCCGTGCTCATCCGCTGCAGCGATACTGTCAGCATCCTTAATCGAACCGCCCGGCTGCACAATCGCCCGGACGCCAATTTCTGCGCAAATATCCACGCTGTCACGGAACGGAAAAAATGCCTCAGACGCCATGACCGAACCTTTAAGCGAAAGCTTCGCCTCGGCGGCCTTTTCCTGTGCAATGCGAATGCTGTCGATGCGGCTCATCTGCCCTGCGCCTATTGCGAGGGTTCGGCCGGCAGAAGCAAAGACCACCGCGTTGGACTTCACGAACTTGGCCACGCGCGAGGCAAAGGCAAGATCTTTCATCGTCTGCTCGTCGCACTGCGCTTGAGAGACCACCTTGATGTCCGCCTCATTCCATAGCTGCAAGTCCTGATCCTGCAACAGGTAACCGCCTGCCCCTGGCACGGAGCGCAGGTCTTTTGTCTTCGCGGCGTCGAGCTTGCTAAAATCGACCCTGATCAGGCGGAGGTTCTTCTTTGCTGCCAGTATTTCGAATGCACCTTCGTGAAATTCCGGCGAAATAATCAGCTCAAAGAAGTGCGGAGCGAGTTTTTCTGCGGCGGCTTTACCGAGCGGGCGGTTAAAAACCACTATACCGCCGAAGAAACTCACGGGGTCGCAGTCCATCGCATACTGCAAAATCTGCGCCTGGTCGTCGCCGGCCGCCACCCCGCACGGATTTGTGTGTTTGAATATGGCGCAGACGGGCTCAGCAAACTCAGCTGCAAGCCGAATCGCAATGTCGAGATCCAGAATATTGTTGAAGGAAAGTTCTTTACCGGCAAGTTGCCTCCAGGGTACGTCTTTACCGGCCTCAACGAGAAAGGACGCCTGCTGGTGCGGATTTTCTCCGTATCGCAAACCCTGCTTTTCAACAAGACTTAGCCGCACTCCCGTGATGCCTCTTCTCTCTTCGAGGTACGCTGCAATAGCCGCATCGTATGCAGCAGTGCGCCTGTAGGCAGCCAGACGCAGTTCTTCGCGCAGCCCGAGCGTCGTCGCACCCTTGTGTGCCTCAAGCTCAGCCATCACAGCGGGATACTGTTCAGGCGAGACAACAATGGCAACCGACGCCGCATTTTTGGCCGCTGAGCGCACCATCGCGGGCCCACCAATATCTATATTTTCTACGGCTTCTTCGAACGAAGTGCCAGCTTTCGCGGTGACCGCCTCGAAAGGATAGAGGTTTATGACCACCAGGTCAAAGAGTTTGATGTCGTGCTGACGTGCAGCCTCAAGATGCGATTCCAGGTCACGGCGCGCGAGAAATCCCCCGTGAATCCTGGGATGGAGAGTCTTGACGCGACCGTCCATCATTTCGGGAAAGCCCGTATAGTCTTCGACGGCGATTGCGGGAATGCCCTGTTCAACCAGAAACTTGAGGGTTCCGCCGGTTGACATGATCTCGACGCCCCATGAATGGAGTTTTTTCGCAAACTCGCCGAGACCAGTCTTGTCAGAAACCGATATCAGCGCTCGTCGAACAGGTACTAAATCCAATGGGGTATCCTTATGGCCGGGCGCGGTGGCAACCCGGCGCAGTAACAGATCAGATCAGCATGGTCTGGCCTTCAAATACATCTTTGCAGGGGCCAGTCATGTAAACGTGATTGTCTTTTTCAGACCAGTATATTTCGAGAATACCGCCGCGAAGCTCGACCTTCGCCTTGCGCTTGATTTTGCCCGAAAGCACACCAGCAACAACCGCTGCACAGGCGCCGGTACCTGAAGCGAGGGTCTCACCCACTCCGCGCTCCCAAACGCGCTGCTTGATATGGTCTTCATCGATCATCTGGATGAAATGCACGTTAGTACGATTCGGGAAAAGCGAATAATTCTCGATCATCGGACCATACTTTTGTACCGGGAAGTTGTCAACATCATCTACCCAGATCACGACGTGCGGGTTACCCATCGAGAGCGCCATAAATTCGAAGGTGTTGTGGTCTTCGAGGTAGATTTTTTCTTTAAGGACTTTCTTTTCTTCTTCGCCGGCCGCGCAGACCATGGGGATTTTAGCGCGCTCGAGAATCGGCTCACCCATATCTGCCTTGACGCGGTAAACGCGGCCATCGCGCACCATGAGAATGCACGGGATAATACCGCGCAGGGTCTGTACGTTGATCTCCTGTTTCTTGGTATTGCCGCGGTCGTAGAGGTATTTGCCCAGGCAGCGAATGGCGTTTCCGCACATTTCTGCCTCTGAACCGTCAGGGTTGAAAATGCGAATCTGGAAATCTGCCTCGTTCTTGTTATCAGGCGGCATGATCAGCACGAGGCCGTCAGCACCTACGCCATAATGGCGGTCGCAGAGCAGCCGGGCCGCGCGCTGCGGGTTCTTGGGAGAATCTTCAGTAAAGAGGTAATCGTTCCCCAAACCTTCGAGTTTTGCAAACCGTAATGCTTTAGAGCCGCTCATTCAAGCCTCCGATGCGGAAAATCTGGTAAAAAGTCTTGCAAATGCTTCAAACTTTCGCAGAATGCCGGGTATTTTAATTGCCAGTTCCTATGAGCGAGACAGAGTTTCAAGCCTTATTTGATTCTTATCAGAAGGCTTTGAAAAGCGGCGCCCAAAACCCGATTCCACAGAAACTGCACCTGCTCGTGTACAATTACGCGCAGCTAAGGCACCAGCAATCCAGCGATGTTTCGGCGGATTTTTACCTGCATGTCGCCGGCAAGCTCGATGGAATTCTCCAGCGCTACGATGCGCGCCGGCTCCCTTTTTACCAATACATGGCTTCGACTCTGAACTTTGAATTCAGCCACTTTTTGCGGCGGCGCAAATTACCGCGTTCGCAGATTGAACTCATTTCCGTCGAAGAGCTATCCGAAAGACGGCTCGAATTACAGTACAGGGAAAATCCCACCCCTGACCCGCTCTCGCCGTTGCTGAAAAAATTGCGCTCACCGGCATCGGCCTATGCCAGGCTCGCGCTCGCCTGCCCGCTCACCTACGGAGAGCTGCGTTACCTGCTCAATCGGGGCCGCGCGAAAGACGGCTCGCACTGGAAAATGCTGAGGGCCTACCGTACTTTTCTGAAATATGCCGAAGAGAAGCGCGCTGCCTTTCTGCGCGAGCGTGATCGCCTGCTGCAAATCCTGATGCGTACCGAGGAACATGAGCGGACAGCCAATGCAGCCGCGCTTAAGGCGCTCAAAAAGCGCCGGGAGAGTGCGCGCAAAAAGTTTTTTTCCATGGACACCCGCATTCCTATACGTATCTTGGCAGAGGTGACCGGCGACTCTATTGCCACCGCGCAGCGACAGCTCAAGGCGGCGATAAAAGCCCTAAAGTCGGTTTACGTCCAGTGGGAAAAAAAAGACGTGTTGGAAATACAGAGGAATAATCAGAGGCGTAATTGAAGATTAAACGCTCGGCTAAGACCAAAACTCCCTCCCGCAGGGCAAAAAAAGCGCTGTTGCGCGCCCGTACGCCTGCTCTGCCGGCAAAAAAACCGAAAAAAACCGTCACAAGAGCGAAAAAACCGGAAAAAGCGGAGCTCGCTCCCGCAGTGGACTTTGTCCAGCCCTCCGCTTTAGCGAGCGAATCGCCTTCGCCCTTTGCCGCGCTCATTTCTGAGCACACCATTGCCCAGGCCTGGGATATTCTCGGCGACGAAGAGTTTGTGCTCGATGAAGAAGTCTGGAACACGCTCTACAACCGGATCAAGCTGCAATTGCTTAAGGCCAGCTATTCCTTTAGAATAGACGCCGACAGCGCGTCCCTCAGCCCATGGTCGGTGACGCCAATGCCAGCCTTCCGCGGTGACAACGAACCAGGTTTTTTGAAAGCGGGGAGCTTTACTGTTCTCAAGCCTGAATTACCCGGCGTCATTTTCGATCTCAAGATCAGCGCCAACGACCATTCGCTGCTCATGGACTGGTCGCTGCGCCGCAAGGACTCGGCCGCAAGCACCGGACACATGGCGCTTTATTGCGATGGGGAACTGGTAGAGGCTGTCAATCTGAACCAGAGTCGCTGCCAGCTCGAACTTACCCGTGATGACCTGGGTGACATTGCATTCTATTTCCTCGATGCCGAAACCGGCAAACAGACAAAAATTCTTGAACTAAGTATTTAAGCAGGGATCATGCAGGTAGCCAGAAACAAAGTCGTAACAATCAGCTATGAGCTGAGCGAGAGCGGTAAAGGCAAGCTCGAGGACGGTACGCTTGACTACCTGCACGGTTTCAAAAACCTGATGCCCGCGCTCGAGAAATTCCTGACCGACAAGAAAGAAGGTTTTTCAGGCAAGGTGGAAATGGGTCCGCGCGACGCATTCGGCGAATTCCGTCAGGATATGGTGATAACAATCCCAAAAGAGCAGCTGGAAAAACCGGAAGAAATCAAGGTCGGAATGCAGATTGAGCTGGAAAGTGAAGAGGGCATTCTCCCCGCGCTTGTCACTGCGGTCGGAGCCGACAGTATCACGGTTGATGGCAACCATCCTTATGCCGGCAAGACTCTGACTTTCGATATCAAGGTACTTGCCATACGCGATGCATCGGCAGAAGAGCTCGCGCACGGACACGCGCACGGCGCACACGGTCACCATCACTAACAGGCTGTTGAAAAACAGCCGCGAAGCAGGATGTTGAAACCGGGCTTGAGCTGCAGACAGCCCCT
>CAYOZO010000021.1:0-34617 GCA_964408405.1 uncultured Turneriella sp. | reverse complement strand
AAGACGCCGGGGCGGAAAAAGGCAGTGTTTCTGGGTTTTTTCAACAGGCTGTTAGGGCGAAATCCTTCTCTTCTTCGCTCAGGGAAAAATCCGTCAGGTAAACCGTATAGCTGCGTACCGCCTTGCCGTATTCCCGCAACGATTCAAACTGGAAGGCAAGATCTAAAACGAGTTCCTGTTCCGGCGTCTTGCCGAGTTTCAGGCGGGGCAATCCCAGTATGCGGTTCATACCGTTAAGAAAGGGTAGGGCGAGGCGGTCAGTTATGCCGATCTGCCTGTTGCGGCCGCGTGTCTGTTTGATCGTTATGAGTGCGCTTTCCGCTTCCTGGCGGTATTGCGTTGCATCTTCGCGGCCGCCTGAGAGAGCGCGCTGGTTTATGAGCGCAACGCGCGAAAGCAGCGCAACGTTGCGCAGGTCGTCACCCTTCTCATTGGCGGCCTGCAGATTGTCCCGCAGTTCAGCCATGCGCAGGCGTGTCACGGTGCTGAGCAGGCTGCCGGCAAGTACAGTAAATGCCCCGCCCCAGATGAGCGCTGCGACTATCCCGGTATCACGCGCACGCCCGATCCAGTGCATCAGACCTCGAGTACCAGTAGAGTGACATCGTCCTCTGCTGGTGTGTCGCCGGCAAACCTGCGCAGGTCGGCTAAAATGGCGTCGCGCAGCGCATGCACGTCGAGCGTCGCCGAAGCAGCGACGATTGCTCGGAGTCGCTCAGCCCCGTAGAGCTCGCCGCTGCCGTTACGCGCTTCGGTAATGCCATCGGTGAAGATCACGAGTTTGCTGCCACTCGGCGTTTCGAGGGTTTCCGTCATAAATTCGAATGGCGCGTCAGAGAGCATGCCAACATAAAATCCGTTCGATTTGAGACTTATCGGCTCAGCGCGTCCGCCAATAACAACAACTGGCTCCGGATGCGTTGCATTGCAGTAGGAGATCTTGCCGGGACTCACGCGCACGTAGAATGCCGTGAGATACTGTCCGGTCATTTCGAGCGACTCTGCCAGATGCCGGCTTGCGGCCTCAATGACTGCTCCCGGTTCGCTCAACTGGCGCGCAAAATTTGCAAAAGCAGATTTTGCCATCATCGTGAGGAGCGCAGCAGGTACGCCATGTCCGGACGCATCGCAGACGAGGTATCCCGTGCTGCCGTCTTCGAACTGGTAAACATCGTAGAAGTCGCCCGAGACAGCATACAGCGGTTTATACTCGAGAGACACCGGATGCGGGTAATCATTTTTCGGGAAAATACTTTTCTGAATATGCTGAGCGATCATCAGCTCGTGCTGCATCATTTCATCGCGGCGCCTGATCTCTTCAAAATTCTTCCTGATGGTTTCTTTCTGGTCGCGGATATCGGCCGACATCTTGTTGAAAGCTGCGACGAGGGTGCCGACTTCGTCGTGGCGTTTTTCGTAACCCGGAATCTGGTGAAATTCCCCCCGTCCCGTGATCTGCGATGCGATTTTCAGCTCTCGCAAAGGTCGCACAATCAGCCGGTAGAGAAAGAATCCGAGTGCGGTCTGCACAACAAGCAGCAGAATCACGACTGCGACACCCAGTCGCATCAACCGCGCAAGTTCACTTTTCATTCCTTCGAGCGCGAACACAGCGCGCAGAAGCAGATATTGTCCCTGGTCGTTCGCAAATGGCAAATAGACCGTGAGCCGGTAATTCAAGACGTCGGGGAAAGCATAGAACGGCTCGTTGCTGAATTCCCGCAGACGAATCGTTTTGACGATATTCTGCACTTCGTCTGCAGATAATTCAGTACGTGGGAGCTCCCTCGGCCATGTGAAATACACCGTGTTGCTGCCTGACACAATGTTGTACTCGGTCAAACCGTCGGGTACCGCCTTATCCTGCTCGCGAAAGATCTGCGCGAGCAGAGTTTCGGCAGCGCTCGAGCGATAGAAATCGGCTCGCCGGCTGAGTGGATTGGTCGCTGTCACAACCTGCAGCTTTTGCTCGATGCCGACGATCGTGCGGTTAATCTGCAGCGAAGCCTTATCGGCCAAAAGCCGCATCTGGTTCGAGCCGATGGCAAGCCAGAAAAGCACTACGTTCACCATGGTGAACAGAAAGAACAACAGACTCAGCCGCGCCGTAAGTGAAAGGTTGCGGAACATATATCCTTAACGGTACTGCAGCGGGGGTAGTGTTCGATAGCCTGTAAAGACTTTGCCTTGGCTGCGTCTTGTCGGTAAGTCCGGCGCAGGCGAAAAAGCGCTCCGACGAGTTGGCGCATGAGGTCCTGAGCCAGCGCCAAACTATTTTGCTTTTCCCCGTAATCATAAGAGCACAAGTGCCGAAATAATGGCGAAAAAGGTTTTTTATAACCGACGCTACAAGATGCCCGGCTGGCTCGAGCCCTATGCCCTTTGGGCGTTCCTGACACTGGTCACTCTTGCTGTGGTATTCTTTACTTCGGTGGAGCGCGTAAGCCAGGAACCCGCACCGGCGCTGCCTGCTCAACCGAACGCTTTTGCCGAGGGTCTCTTCTATGAGCTGCGTGAGGCCGAAGGAAGCGGAAAATACGAAGTGGCGCTGCGTTTTGCCGAACGCCTCAAGAAAAAATATGATTTCCAGCTGCGCGAAACAAGCAGCGCAAACTGTCGCTCGATTGAGCTTGTGCGCGGCAGTAGTGTGCATTACCATGTGGCTGCAGCGTTGCAAAACGGGCAAACAGGGGGAGTGTTTTCTGTTCTGGTTTTTCTCGACCGTCTTGCAGCGAACCTTCCCGCAGCGCAAATTTCAGCCTCGCTCTTCTTTCCGCGCAAGAATTGTCATCTTGAAGAAGCTATACGGGCCATGCCCGTAGAAGATAAATTTGCCATATTCATCGAGGCGGAAAACAATGCGACGCCACACGATCCTATTCCTCGCTTACGCAATCTGAATTTGCGCCGTTTTTTCCCATCGGCTTTCCTGATGCCCGAGCGCACACGCTGGGCAAATATTCTGGCGCTTACCGCTGAAGTGAACTCAGACAAAATTTTTCATGTACCGTTGAGCCGCGCCAAAGATTCACTCGCCGAACAACTGGCTTTAAATCCCTTGCTCCGCCATCCAATACAGACCGATGCCAGAGCAGAAGAGATAACTAAACCTGTTGCGCTCTACCTCAGCGCGCAATACCAGTTACACGTCGGAGGCTTTACCGCGATTCTGCTGCTCATCGGTCTCTTAGCGCTGATTCCATTCACCAATGCGCTGACCGCCTTTCGCGAGCGAATAGACCTTGGTTCAGCGCTTACGTCCACCGTCCTTTATGCGTTCGCATTCGGGAGTTATCTGCTCATTTACCGGCTGATTCTGCAATTTACGAAATCTGATTTTTCTGCGGTTGTGTTCGCCTTCCTGCTTATACCTGCAGTGTTTTTTCCTCTGCGCATTCTGCAAAAAACGATGTTACGCGCAGAGCTCAATCGGCCAGGCCTCCATTTGCTGGTGCTGCTTGTGCTGGTATCTGCGGTATTTTTTGCTCCGGTGATTAGTGCAATCGGCTTCTTGCAGCTCACAGCTGCTTCGGGTTATAGCCGAGCCAGCCTGCCACGCAAGCTGCTGCGGCTTGTCGCGGTCATAACACCGCTTGCGCTGCTCTTTATTGCCGCGCGAGAGCCCATGGGTAACCTTGTAAACTTCCTGCAGGCTTTCTTGCCCGCTTTTTCGGTAAGCTCTCTAGCTGGGCTCGTGGCTTTCTGCGTTGTCGGCGGCAATCTGACGGCGCTACTTTTCGTACCGCGCGAGCGGCTGTAAATGCCCACAGCAAAAAACGGCACTCCCATAAGAGTGGCTATTGCCGGTTGTGGTCGCATTGCCTTTTTGCTCGAGCGCGATCCGCTGCGCTACAAGCCGTGTACGCACCTCGGCGCGCTGCGCTACCTCGCGAAAAAGGACAGCGGCATTCAAATGGTTGCGTTCTGCGACACAGATTTATCGCGCGCCCAGGCTGCGGCAGAATTTAGCAGCGTGAGAGACGCCGTCGTCACGCAGAGTTTTTCTGATTTGCTGAAGACAAAGCCCGATCTGCTCATCATAGCCGCGAGTACCGCTGTGCACTATCCTATGCTGAGCGCTGCGCTGAAAGCCCGGGTACCGCGCATAATTATGGAGAAGCCGGTGGCATTTTCCGCCGAGGAAGCAAAAAAATTATACCGACAGGTTAAAAAATGCAAGTCTGTCATTTTGCCCAACTACGAAAGACGTTACCATCCGAAATACATCCGCCTGAAGCAACAGATTACGCGCGCGGGACATATGGCTACTTACCGGGGCTTCTTTGCTGCGGGCAGAGGCACAGGAGGTGCTTTGGGCCGCAGCGACCACGCGGGCCAGGCTGCGGCTGGTAAGAGTCTCTATGCTACAAGTGACGGCGACGAAGGCGTGTTGCTGCACGACACTACCCACCTTCTCGATCTCGCACAGTACTTCTTTGGCCCGGTGAAGAAGCGTACCGTCGTTGCAGAAAAAAAGCAGCATATTCTGCACCTGCAGCATTCCCGGGGCGCGACGGGAATTATCGAAACCAACCTGGGTATAGGCGTCTTTCATCTGGAGCTCGAAGTGAGGCTGCCTGACAGGCGCATCACCGTGGGCAACGGCTTTCAGACCACAGAAAAGATCGCGGCGAGCCGGCATTACCGCAGCCTGAAATCATACTCTGAACCGCTACGCACTGGTGATGCAAAATTTCCGGTGACCAAAAATCCTTTTGTGCAGCTTTACCGCGAGGCTCTTTACGGCACACCTGACAATGCGCACTTTCGTGAGGCGTTGGATAATGTATTACTTTTAGAAACACGGCCCTAAAGGGCCGTGTTTCTAAAAAATTTAACGTTTCTGCAGCATCTTCTCAAGATTATACTGCCGCTGCACGGGTGCTGCAGCAGGTTTGTTCGAAAGGTTGTCGTAGTACTGCTCTTCTCTCGTCGAGACCGCGGCATCGTAGCCGCGCGTGAAGTTTTCCCAGGTGTCTTTCGGAAATGTGAGCGAATAGCTGAAATCGTATTTGATCTTTTCGCCCGGTTTGATATCGATCTTCCAGACCAGCATACCGTTTGCGTCCTTTTGCATATCGCTGCGGCTTGAACCGATAAATTTCGTTGAAATACCCGGATCTGCCGAAACCGGGAACTGATCATAGACCACAACCTGGCGCGGCTTCTTTGTGAAATTTGAAACTTCGATCTCCCACTGGTTGAGAACTTCGACCTTACCGCCGAAAAGTCCACTGTTTTCGACATCGCCGCGTTTCAGGGTGCGCTTCAACTGCATTCTCTGGTCAACCCCGAGAAAGACATCGAACTCCTCACCTACCGCCGCCGGCGTCTTGAGCGTGATCGCCCCGACAAAACTGCCGTTGAGAAAGGCATTCATCGTGCCGACAACCGGGGCCGCACTGGTGTTCTTCAGCCGGGCTTTGAGATAGACATAACTCGAAAGCGACGGCACTGCGACATGCGTCAGGGTACCCTTGAGCGGCGCGGTGCTGAGCGTTACGCGGTGGTCTGAATTGTCGCTCTGGATATTCTCACGGCCGGGTAGAGTAATCGAAACGGTTGTCGTTTCAGCGCTGTCTGAATAATCAGCGCCTTCAGCCGGACTTTCAATCGCGGCTTCTTCACGGTCGGCCGAAGCCGTCGCTGCAAGTTTTCCTGAAGCGCGCTTCGCGTCGGACCGTGATGCAAAAAAGTTGGAGCCGCTGACGCGCCACGGTTGCAGTATGCCCGGCGAAAGCGCGGTCGCGGGCTTCGCCGTCGAGAGGGTGACAGTAACGTCTTTCCAGTTTTCGCCGGTATTTTGGCGAATAATCGCGTGTGAGACCAGCTGAAATTCACTGCCTTCGGCAGAACCGCGCAGATCATAGACGCCGTTCCACGAAACGTTGCCGACCATGTACTCGAGTTCGATCTTACCGTTTCGTTGCCCCGCGTGCGCATAAGATACCTCCACCTCGGTCGACGAATTGCGAGCGGACTGCGTCTCGGTATTGAACTGCAGTGTCACACGCGTCAGTTCACGGCGCAGCTTCTCTGTTCTTTCGTCGCTCTGGCGTATTTTGGCCTGGTACGCGAGCCGCTTCTCTTCGAGAAAGCTGAGCGCTTTTTCCCAGGAGTCGACATTGAGGGCATTGAGCCGCGCTTCGCGGTCACTCTGGCTCGTGGTGAGCTTCATCATCGAATCAATGGTGCGCAGCTGGTCGCGGTAATTGCTGACCTGGTCGCTTTCGGCGCGTATCTGCGCTTCGAGTTTCTCCATTTTTTTCTTGAGCGGGTGCTCGAGCCATTCGTCACCTGCAACCTTTTCTACGTAGCGCAGCGCCACACCGGTGACGGTAACACCCGACCCCGAGGCGCGCACGGTATCGCTCATTAGCGACTGCGGCAAACCGGTAAACCGGATCACGCCGGTTTTGTCGGCGCCGTCGACTGCCTGCACACGTCTCACGAGTGCTCGGTCTGTAAAAACTGTCACCGAATCGATTTTGCCGGTAACCTTCTCAGTGTCTGCAAACACAGCTGGTGTGGCAAATACCGCCAGCGAGAGAAATATTGTCTGGATTTTGTACATTGTTCTGCTCCTCAAAATGCTATTCCCGATTTTTTACCCTGAGTCTTAACAGATGTCTGCATCGCGGTGCACAGATCACTTTGCCCAGCGCTTTTTGCCGCCTGCCGACTGATGTACTCATTGCGCTTGCGCTTGAGCTCATCGATGCGCGCCTGGATTTTTGCCCGTCTTGCCGCTTTCTCTTTGACATACGCCTCGAGCTCTGCGCCGGATTTTCCTTTGAGTTCGCCGGGCAATTCCTCTTTACGCACCGTTGCTACGGACTGCTTGTTCTGGAAAAGCGTTGTGAGATCCCAGAAGTTATTTTGGGAGTATTGGTCAGTATTTTTTGCCAGCGCGCGTTCGACCGAGGCGCCGCTTGCTGGTGCGGCCTGCGCAATTTTAGCATCCTGCTTTCGCATTCTGTCTGCCTCTTCGCGCCCCGCATGACCCACGGGTATTACTGTCGTATTGTATTCACTTCCCAAACGTTCGATCTCTGCGTCGTATGGGGTTGAGATTACCTGCACCATGCGATCCTGGTTGATGACGTGAAAATCGCCCTGCGCGAGCTCTGCTCCCGCAAGCCACTGCGTCGCAATGCCTTCCTGTCTGCTGCCGCAGAAAATGGTATTTACGAAAATGCCCATCCTGCGCGCATCTGCCATGCTCGCTCTGAAATCCACCGGCCCCTGCGTGAAGGCTTCGTTACCGGCAATAAAAATAACGCGATAGACATCGTCGTACTCTTTCCATTCCAGTTCGCGCAGCGCACGCGCAATGACCGCTCCCGGATATTCCTCGCCGCCATCGGTTTTCAGTTCAAAGAGTTTTTCGGAGACCTTGTCGAGACTTGTCGTAAAGTGCAGAACGCGCCGTACAAAGTGATCGCTCGCGCTGAGGTTGCTGTTGCCGTATTCATAGAGAGCGACTTCAAGACGCGGGCGTTTCCCCTCGCGGCTGCCATTTGCCAGAGTGTTGACGATTTTCCAGATTTGCGTGCGCGCCTGGTCGATTAAGCCATCCATACTGTTCGAGGTATCGAGCAGAATTGCCATCTGAACGAGAGGTTCGCCCAAATAGTTGTTGCGTGGTCTTACGACCGGGGCATCGCCAAACTCTGAGCGCTCTGCTGTTGCGCGCGCCGTGGCAACAATGCGAGCGCTTGTCACTTCAACGAGTCTCGCCGAAATTTCGAGTTTTCCCTGGCGCGTGGGAGCGATATTGCCGGTCAGAAGAAAATCCGCCTGCAAAAGTTGCCCGATGCGCGTTTTGTCAGTTGCGCCCGATTGGTCGAGCTGGTGTTCACGCAAGATTTGTTCGATGCGGTCGCGCTCGATCACGCTCACGGTACCGGCGGCAACAAGAAGCTCAATGAACCTTTCTTGCACTCTGGTTGCTTCGAGGCCGGCTCTTGCATCACTGTGTTGGAATGCAAGTACCGCAACGGTCTTTCCGGGATTGCCGGAAAAATATCGGGCGATGTCTGCTGCAGCATCGTTCAGCGTTGCGGCATACGCGGCTTTAGACAAAGACATCCCAAGGGCAACGCAGCAAATAAGATAGAACATCTTTTTCATGCAGATTAGACTCTGCAGTGCCGCGATGGGTTCGGAAAATTTATTGCACTCCGAGCATGTAGGTAACCGCGAAACCTGCCCGGTAAGCGAGGTACTGCTGTGGCTCATTGAGCTGGCGCATAAAAGGGAGCTGCACGAAGGCAGAAACGGATAAGCCGGATGGCCAGGCGTAAACGAAGCCGGGCGACAAGAAAATCATTGTACCTCCCGTGTTGCTGATGATTTCTGAAAAGGCAACTGCTGGCCCGAGATAACGCCCGGCAATTTCTGTGAATAGGGAAAAGTTGGCTTCGTCACGGGAGCCCCAGCGTCGCTGCAGCGAAAAGCCTCCTTCTACGCTGTCACCGAGTTTGTAATTTTGTGCTGCAAGCCTGCGGGTATAGAGCAGAGATGCTGTAAGGCTTGTACCCTCGGCAAGCCATAAAGACCAGGCCACCGCACCGGAAAAATCCCACGCGCCGCTGCCGGGTGTCAGCGAAGGCTCGATTTGGTAGCGCTCTGATAGTGGATCGCCGACAACACCTCCGCCCGCAAGGTGGAGCTTTGGCTGAAGCTGCGCCATATACGCCGCGAGAGGCCTGGCCTCATCGGCCCTGTAGTATTTTCCCAGCGGAGCTTTGGTGTAACCTGCGAGAGAGAACGTATGGCGCTCGTTTTTAAGCATACAGTACTTGAGATAAAGATCAGGATCCGCAGCGCCACCGATATTGCCGAGCCGGATGCTGCGGTATGTACCACCTGAGTCAATCAGTCCCTCGCGCACATCTTCGCCCCGGTAATACCGGTAGCGCATACCAACTTCGAGCGCATCCAATATGCCGAAACCTGTGGAGACAGTTGTGAGCAGACTTTGTCTGATCGCGTCAACATGACCGCCCGGTCGGTTTACACGCTGCGTCAATTCCTGAATATCCGCATCGGTCAGGCGCTCGTATTGATTTACCGCCAAACTGACGCCGGCAGACAGCTGGTGTCGTTTCAGAGTCACCGGTTCAATCAGCGTCGCGCCCGCGCCGGTCGTGAGCGGCCCGTGGTCCGCTTGTCGATTCTTAGTACTTACCAAAAGAACCGTAGTAAGAAGCACCAAATTTTTCTTCATAACTTTCAGAGAACACATGTTAACCTCATTTATGGGTTACGGATTATTGAAATGCCCCGGCGGCCAGGGATTACTGTAAGCAGGGTTTGCAACAAAGCTCGAATCCGTCAGTGAGCGCAGGAACTCAATCATGTCTGTGCGCTGCTCAGCTGTCAGAGTAAAACCCTTGACGAACGAATTCTTGAAAGGCGAGAGCGAACCATCCCCCGCATAAGGGCCGCTGGCAATGAGCCGGCCGCCGCGGGCGTAATGGTCGAGCACGCCGTCAAGGTCGGCAATCGAGCCGTCATGCATGTAGGGCGCCGTGAGCTCTATATTGCGCAGTGTGGGAGCTTTAAATCTGCCCATATCTGACGCGAGGCCGGTGACTTCCTTGATACCGGTATTTCCCGGTGGGTAGGCACCGGTACCACCGATATTGTAGAGACCGTTGTTGGCGAAGTCAATCTCGGCAAAGGCTTTGCGCGAATGGTCTTCGCTGTTGGTAAAGTTGATTCCTCCATGGCAGTGAAAACACTCCAAGTCCTCACTGAAAAACAAATTGAAACCGCGTACCGCAGCATCGTTCATCGCTCCCGCTTCACCGCGACTGAATCGGTCATAGGGTGAATCGAATCCGATGATCGATCGCTGGAATACTTCCAGTGCCCGGGTGACGTTTCCTATCGTATAGGGATTGCTGCTTTCCGGAAAAGCCGCCGGAAAGAGTTTCCGGTACACGGAATCGTCCCTGAATTCATTCAGTCGCTCCTCCTCATGTCCGAAAAGCCCCAGCTCAACCGGATTTTCCCCGAAGAGCGGCACCTGCGCCTGCGTATGCAATCGCAGAATCAATGGGTTGCCCCAGGTCAGGACGGGCTGCCAGGCAAGATTGACGAGTTGCATGCTGTTGCGCGGGTGAAACTCGCCGGTTGAACCTCTCGCCACAGTGATGCGATCAAGGCCGCTCTTGGTGAAATCGGCGCTTCCGTCATCGAGATTGGGATCGTCGGCAAAAGCATGCGACTGGTGATGGCAGGTAGCGCAGGAAAACGTGCGGTTGCCTGAAAGTCTCTTGTCATAAAAGAGGTGGCGACCCAGTGCGATTTTCTCATACGTCATAGGGTTCTCCGGAAGTTCGCGCGGCGCCGGTATATTCGACGGCAACTGCCAGATGAATTTGCCGGTGGGGGTTGTGAGCTGCGGATCAAAATTCTCGCAGGCAACTACACTGCCTGCGAGAATGACTACAGCCCAACGGCTGCCATTCATACGCTACTCTGCGCGAAAGAACGACTGCGCGCTTACCTGCGTCGCATGCCCGCCTGTCTGCGCCGCATATACGGTATTCATCGCCGCGCCGCGCGCTGCATTCGTCGTGCCGGTATAGCTGTACTGCAGACCGAAACGCGTCATCACATGGCGGCATTCAGGGTCTGTCTGACCCGACATGCAACCCGATGTGCCACCCTGGTCTGCTACCGTGAGATCGAGATCTTTGAGCAGTTCGCGGACATCGGCTACGATGCGCATATTTGAAATTCCGGTGAGGTCGGTCTGGCTTGCAGCCGGGATGTTGAGTGTAATATCGGCGCGGTTTGGCGTTTGACACTCCGCGTTTGCTGACACCGGTGTCGTGCCGGTGCAATTCGTGCTACCGAGGTGAATGTTAAAGGTGGTTGAGTCGTAAGCTCCGCCAGAGGTGCGAAAGTCAAGGCGTGCAAACTTGTGACCGCTGGTCCAGGCCCAGTACAGCGCTGAAATATTGAGAGGCGCAGGTGCAGTGTTAACATCGAGGTGGTTGAGGCTAAGCGGTACCCCGAGACGAAACTTGATCTTGGTGAAGGCAACGTCGCCGCTTTGCGGTATTGTGCCCTTGACCTGCGAGTTGGTCGCTGCTGTCGGGCCCGTTGTCGAAGCACAACCGCCGGTGCCATTTTCAAAGTCCAGCAAGGCAACGTTTTGGTATTGCCATGTACCGTCGTTGTTCATGGTGACTGTGACTTCGGTGTTATCGGCCTTCACGAGGCGCACGTCATGCACATAGAAACGAAAGTCGCGCGCAACCAAATCAGTATTTGCCGTACCGACAGAGTTGGCGCCGGTATAGGTCGTGCCACAGGCGAAGTCTGCGGTGCCGACCTTGGCCTGAAAGTTGAGGGTAACGTCATAGGTCGGTGTAGAAACCGAATTGGATGACGTTGCTTCGGGCGCCTGGTCACCGGTATTGGCGCAGCCCGGTAGAAACGGCAGCGTAACTGCCGCAATTATGAGAATTTTTTTCATAAATTTATATTACTCCATGTATCAGAAATTGAGCATTCTCGCGCGTCGCATACACTGCTGCAAGCCGCTCCGGTTCGCGTGGGCGAACCTTGCGAGCATTCTAAAAAGAGCAGTTATTGCGCACGCGCGGCAATACGGTTGTTGTTACCGAGAACGCACATGCAGGGCAACCGGCTGTACTGGCCGGTTGCCTGAAATCAATAGCTTCGAGGGGGAGGAGTATCGAGTTCTGGAACGAATGACTGCGGCATGCCGGCGCGCACTTTTGGTGCGGGCACTGTTCTGATGCTGGCCAGATGCCATGGCTTTTCAAAGGTGAATGACCAGCGCGAGTAGGCTGGTAGAATCGGCTCATCTGATTCACCCGCGCACGGATGATCGGCCGCAAGTAACTTTACCCTTGCCAGCGCTTTCATCCGCTTGTCGCAGCCGCACGGGCAGGGTTTGCCCTTCTCAATGCGCTGCTTGGTGTGCGTGCACAGGTAGAACTTGGGCTGCTGCATCGCGGCCACTTCGAATGCGCCGGTCAGCTGCGCGAAAAACAGGCAAAGGCCCAAGCCATGAAAAATCTTCCAGCGTGCCCTACGCACGTACCCACAGGGTATGCTTGATACAGCGCGGCAAGTCTAAATCCCGTCGGGAAATTGTTCGCTCTGTGTTTGGAGCCTCTAAGCCCACTTTTCGAGCGAGCCACCCGGCGCGAACCAGTGCGGGTAGTGCTTGCGGAACGTTGCGATCATGAGATCGTACGGCATGTCGGCAAACGTACCGTGGTCGTAGAGATACTCCATGTGCTTTTTGCCATCGGCAGAAAACTCGTGAAAAATGGAATCACTGCGACCGTCGAAATCGAGCGGTTTGATTCTGAAGAAGCGGCACAGCCGTTCGTTGAATGCCGGCGTTGCCTTCACCCAGTTGCCATCGATATAGAGATCGGTATAACCATGAAAGGCAAAGTAATCTCCCCCAAGCATCTCCAGCATTTTGGGCGTGGCAAGGTGGTTGGTGACATCGGCGAATCCCAGGCGTGAGGGTATGCCCACAACGCGCGCGCAGGCTGCGAGCAGCACCGCCTTGGGGATGCAGAAAGTGCGCTTTGCCTTGAGGCAGTAACTCGCCTTGAAGATTGCACGGGTAAACTCCTCAACAAACATGTCGTACATCACCAGATCGCGCACTGCGTAGTAGAGCGCGACAGCTTTCTCGCGCGGCTGGCTCAACCCCTGCGTGATCTGCTGTGCGTAAGCTATGACCTCGGGGTGGTCTGAATCGATGGTCCAGGTAGGTTTTAGGTATGCTTCATCAACCATGCAGCGCCTCGGCGGAGTTCTTAATGTCCGCAAGCAGATGCCGTAGTTCGCGGGTCTTTACCGGAGTCAGTTTTTTTACGAGTGCGCGCTGCGCGCGAAACCAGTACGGATAAATCTCTTTCATCTTTTTTATGCCTTTCGAAGTTATGATCACCCGTCGCTTGTTGCCGGGTTGTGCTTTGCGAATTTCAATCAGCCGGTCGTGTGCAAGAATTTTGAGGCTGCGTGTGAGCGTTGTCCGATCCACCATCGCGAGGCGCGCAATGTCAGTGATAGAACCGCCGGCCTCGACCTGGCCGCTGCGCCCTTGCGGAATTGTTGTGCTCTGCGCTTCCGACGACTTATAGGCGATCGCCATGAGGATCGTAAACTGCGTTACCTTGACTCCGGTGGGCTTCAGCGCCTCATCGTAGTACTGCGTCACTGCGCGCGCCGTGCGCCGCAGGTTGAAGTTGAGACAGACTGCGCCCGCATTGAGCCAGTTGAGCTGCGTAGCACCGTCGCGGATCATACAGTGGTAAAAATATAGTGCATATACACGGTCAAGTGGGTTTGCGGCAAGCGTCGCCGCACAGATTGACCTCCTGTCTAGCGGCAACTGTTGCACCTCGTGTGCCTCATACTGCTCTCGTACCAGCCGGCAAGCGAGACACCGCTCTTGATCGCAGCCAACCGCGACGAGTTCTACCGGCGCAGGGCAGCGCGGCTTGCCTGGTGGGAAGGTGGCGAAGTGCTCGCCGGGCGCGATCTCGGCTTTGCTTCGCCGCTTTCACGTCTGTTACAATTCCTGCATCTGCAATCGCGAAGCGAACTCGGAACGTGGCTGGGAGTAAACCGCGCCGGTAAATTTGCCGCGATTACAAACTACCGCGAACCCGGCAAAGAAGACCGGAATGCCCGGTCTCGTGGGCTGCTGGTCAGCAGTTTTCTTAAGAGCCAAATGTCTGCAGATACCTATGCCTCAGAACTTCAGAGCTCCGCCCATTTATACAATGGCTTTAACCTGCTCTTCGGCGACATCCATACCATCTACTATTTCAGCAACCGCTCAGGCCAGCCGGCGATCAGGTTAAAGCCGGGCACTTACGCGCTGTCGAATGCGCTGCTGGATACGCCATGGTACAAGGTGCAAAAAATCAAGGCGGAGTTTTCCCGGTTACGTTACCCGATCGCAGCAGAAAGTCTTTTCGAGATCTTTGCCGACAGTCGGCCCGCCGCAGACGAAGAGGTGCAGCAGACGGGTCTGCCTCAGAAAATTGAAAAAGCGCTGTCGCCGCCCTTCATTCGTCTGCCGGGCTATGGCACGCGCGCGACGAGTGTGTTGAAGTTCAGCTCTGATGGTAAAATAGAATTCAGCGAGCGCACATATAAGCGTGGCGTCGCGCGCGGGGAGAGGAAATTTGTTTTTAAGATACAAGCCATGAAGCAGTCGTAATGCCCGCCAGAACGCATATCACTCCCTCTTTTGGTCGTAGCTATTGAACCAGAGAAAGAGCGGTAGGGCAAACGCCAGGCCACCCACGAAAGCCGCAAGAGCGTAGTAGAGCACCTTGAGGAACGACTGTTTCAGGTACCAGACCGCAACTAAAAACAACACTACCAGCAAAGCCGTTTCGCCGAGAAAACTGATGCCGAGAGGATTCGAAAGCAGCGCAGCCATCAGTTGCGGCTCTTTCATGTAACGATAGAGAAAATAGCCATTCGGCGCAGCGAAGCAGAAGACCGCACCTAAGAGTAAAAGCTGCCTGAACCGCGGATGCAGGGGTATTGCGGGAAAATGTTGTTTGTATTCTTTCTGCCTCATGTCTGGGCAGCAAGCGCGTATTGCGCAGCTACGACAAGCGGATAATGCATTTCTGCTTCGGGATTGGAGAGTTCATAGCATACCCCCCCCTCTGGGGGCCGTTGCCCATTTACTGAGCAGTCGCGCAGGCACAGTAGAGTAGCCGCGCGGGGAATTTTGGCATATATTCCGCTGGGAACCATAGGAATATTTCCGGGGTCGCCAAAAAAGATGCCAATACCGATCGCCCATTTTTGCTCATCCGCTGCTGCCGGCGGGTTGGAACTCAACGTCATTCGCATGACTCAGTGGCTGCGCGAAGCCGGTTACCCTGTGACGCTTATCGCCACTCCCGGCTCAGAAATCGAGCGGCGGGCGAAAGCGCTCCAGATCCCACAGCCAGCAGCAATGCCAAAAGGCGGTAAAATTTCGATCTGGCACCTCAGTCGTATTCTGCGCGCAGGTAATTACCACACGCTTTTCGTGCATACCAGCAAAGACCTCAGACGCGCAGTGCTCGCGCGCCTGATCGCATTCAGCAATACCCGCCTTGTATTCGTGCAGCATATGCAGTTCGGCGTCAAAAAGAAAGACCCGATACATAGCTGGTTCTATCGCAGGTTATCCGCGTGGATTGCTCCGTTGCCCTACATGGTGCGACAGGTCGCAAGTATGACGCGCATCGAAAAAGAGCGCATCCATGAAATACCTTTTGCTGTAGAGCTTGAAAAACTTACAGATAAGCCCAGCCAGAAGAGCGCCCGGCTGAGTCTCGAATTACCCGCAGAGGGCATCTTTGCCGGAGTCATCGGCCGCTTCGACCGGCAAAAGAACCAGGCTCTGCTTTTGCGCGCGGCAGCGCCGCTAATAAATGCCGGTCTGCCGTTGCAGCTGCTCTTTGTGGGAGCAAACACGCTGGACAATACTGAAGACTATGAGGCAGAATTGCGCGCGCTGGCTCACGAACTGGGTATCGCGCAAGCAGTACACTTTCGCCCATTCCAGGAAGATCTCCGCTATGCCTTAGCAGCGCTGGACATCTTCGTTCTGACCTCAAATGCCGAGACCTACGGCATGGTGACCATTGAAGCCATGGCTTCCGGGCTGCCAGTCATCGCGACGCGCAGCGGCGGCACGCCCGAGCTCGTGCGCGATAAACACGACGGATTACTTTTCGAGCCCGAAAATGCAGAAGACCTGCAGCATGCACTGCGCCTGCTCATCGATTTTCCCGAACTGCGCCGGCGCTTCGGCCAGGCTGGCGCACAGGAAGCAACAGAACGTTTCTCTCACCGCGAATATGTAGAGCGCATCAGTGAACTCATTCGGCAGTTGTAGAAATCACCAGTTCACACTCCCGTCGGTGTTGATCGACGCAAGGCGGCCTCGGGGGTTACCCCCGATAGTCGTAAACATACCCCCCGCATAGAGCGTCCCGCCACTATGTAATGGGGTCGAGACCGAGCCGCCCGCGTCGGGGTTCCACGAGAGCAAAGAGCCGTCGTCGGATAAAGCCGCGAGTCTATTTCGGGTAATGCCACCGACGGTGGTGAAAAGACCACCGAAGTAGATCGCACTATCACGCACCTGAATAGTGCGAACAGTTGTGCCGACATTGGCGTTCCAGGGACGCAGCGTGCCATCACTGCCGATAGCCACAAAGTTATTCCGTGGCTGGCTATTTACGTTATTGAACAGGCCACCGACATAGATGGTGTTGTCTCTGATGGTGAGAGCAGAGACACTCGTGCCAGTAACACTGGGATCCCAGGATTGCAGGCAAGCCGCCGCGTAGGCACTGAGGCATGTGCTATCAGCGGTGATTGCCGCCAGACGATTGCGCGTAACAACGCCCATCGTTGTAAAATTGCCACCTACGTAAATCGTTGTGCCGCTGACGGCGAGTGCCGCCACGGTATCGTTTGCGTTGGGGTTCCATGACAAGACAGTGCCGCCCGTGTTCACAGCAGCCAGACGGTTACGCGCTGTCGCTCCCACTGTGGAAAAGAGCCCACCAACATAAACGACACCGTCGCTTACCGCCAAAGTCCAAACACTGCTATCTGCTCCCGGATTCCATGAAAGCAGAGTACTATCCGTCGAAACCGAAGCCAGTCGGTTACGTGCGACCCCGGTGACATTGGTAAAGTTACCTCCCAAATACAGAGCGCCGCCGCTTGGCGCTATTGCAAGAACGCTGCCATCCGCATTCGGATTCCACGACAACAAATTACCATTGGTTCCGACTGCCGCGAGGTTATTGCGCGTAGTAGAACCGACCGTCGTGAAATTGCCCCCCGCAAAAACGGTATTCGTCGTGGCGGCGAGCGCCGAGACGTCTGCGTCAAGGTTGGGATGCCATGACTCAACGGTTCCGCTCGTTGAAATGGCCGCGAGGCGGTTGCGTGTCAGGCTATTGATTTGTTGAAAACTTCCGCCCACATATACTGTCTCGGCAGCGACGGTAATATCCAGCACCTGGCCACTCGCCACTGCGGGATTCCAGGATTTAAGACATGCGCCCGAATACGCGGTGAGACAAGTGTTGTCGATACCGATGGCCGCGAGACGCGAGCGACCGGCTCCACCCATGTTTGTGAAATCGCCACCTACATAAATGGTTTCGCCGCTCGGCGCGAGGGCCCTCACGGTACCGCCTACGGCATCAGGGTTCCAGGAGAGCAAGCTGCCGGTGTCGTTGAAAGCGGCGATGTTGTTGCGGGGGATTGCAGCTATGGTGCTGAATGACCCGCCTACGAAGACTGTGGTGCCACTGACCGCGATCGCATTGATGAACGAGTTTGGATTTGGAGTCCACGCGGTGGCCAGACCATCGCTGCCAAGGGCTGCCAGATAGTTGCGGGCGGTACCACCGATTGTCGTGAAGAGACCTCCGGCATATACGGTACTACCATGAACAGCAATTGTCCAGACAGTGTTGTTCGCGTCAGGATTCCAGGGAAGCAATGTGCCATTTGTTTCGATCGCAGCGATGCGATTGCGGGCGACATTTCCGATTTGGGTGAAAGCTCCGCCCACGTACACAGTTGAACCGCTCACAACAATCGTCGAAACACTGCCGTTGGCGCCGGGATTCCAGGGCAAGAGTTCACCGGTGGCTGCGATTCGCGCGAGGCGATTGCGTGTTGCCGTGCCGATGCGCGTGAACGAACCACCGATGTACCAGCCGCCGCTGCCGTCAGGAGCCACGGCGTTGACAGCACCGTTAACATCAGAATAAGTGAAGCCATCGGCCTTTTGACCTGTCGTCGGATTCAGCCCAACACCATGACGCCAACCGTCAGCCACTGCTGTGAAGCTGCCGCCCAGGTACAAAGTACAACCGACTTTCGCAATGGTTGATACGGTGCCATTGAAGACAAGTTTATTTTCACCGGTTTTCGGGCAGACGTCGGTCGTGAAAGTGCTCGTCATCGGCGCAATCGCATTGCCCGCACGGTCTTTAACCTGGCCAGTCACCGTGATGGTGTATTGCGTATTGAGGTACAAACTCTCTACAATTTTAATAGAGAGCGCCCTTGTGACATCGTCATACTCATAGCTGCCCACGCCTGGGGTGCCGTTCGACGTTTTCACCGTCACGGTCGAGCTATTCAACGTCGAGGCATCCATGCGTTCGTTGAAGACGACCACAATGGTGGGTTTGTCCAGTACTTCAGTCGTACCGTTCGCCGGCGCGATCGACACCACCTGCGGGGGAGTGAGATCTTTGGCGCGTATATCCACGTCGAGCGTGGGTTTCGCCTGGCAGGCTACGAGGAGTAACCACCCCCCCAAACAAACTCTCCTTATCAGGGACAGAGGGAGCACTGCCGAGAGGGTGAGGTTATGGAAATTCATAGCTCTACCCCTCACCAATTCAAGCTGCCGTCGCTGTTGATGGAGGCAAACCCGCCTGCAAGTGAATTTCCCAAAGATTGAAAGCTTCCGCCGATATATAAAGTTCCTCCTGCCGTAAAGAGCGAAGAAACCGGATTATTGGCGTTTGGATCCCATGCGAGAGGAGTTCCATCTGCAGCGATTGCGGCGAGGCGGTTGCGGGCAATGCCCTGAATCGAAGTAAAAATTCCGCCCGCATAGACCGTATCTCCCAAAACGACTAAGTCCGCAACGCTTTCATTTGCATTTGGATTCCAGGGCTGCACCGCACCGTCTGTACCAATGGCGGCGAGGCGATTGCGTGTCCATTTGTCCGTGCCTTCGCTGCCAGCGGGACAATTGCCCAGACAGGTAAAGCTACCCCCTGCGTACACGGTGCTGCCTGAAACAACTATGGATGCGACTGAGTTGTTCGCACCGGGATTCCAGGGCTGCACCGCACCGTCTGTACCAATGGCGGCGAGGCGATTGCGTGTCCATTTGTCCGTGCCTTCGCTGCCAGCGGGACAATTGCCCAGACAGGTAAAATTTCCTCCCGCATAGACAGTACTACCTGAGACCGCCAGCGAAGAGACGCCATCACTGGCGCTTGGATTCCAGGGTGCGAGCGTGCCATCCGTAGCAATGCCGGCCAGGCGGTTGCGCGGATTACCCAGAATCGAGGTAAACTCCCCACCTGCGTAGATGGTACTGCCGTTGTGCACAAGGGCATTGACCGTATTGTTAGCGTTGGGATTCCAGGGGAGAAGTGTACCATCTGGCGAGATAGCGGCCAACCGGTTTCGTGCTCCTGGCGTACAGGCAGGCCCCATACACGTAAAGGCACCGCCCACATAAACTGTGTTCGCTGTCACAGCTATACTGTTAATGTGTGCGTTCGGATTCGGATTCCAATCCAGGAGCTGCCCGTCGGTCGTGACTGCAGCCAAATTATTCCGCGTGACCGGTCGGATCGAGGCAAAACTTCCCGCTGCATAGAGCGTGCCACCAGAAGCGAGCAGTGCATAGAAAACCGAACCGCTGGTGGCATTTAGGTTCCACGGTTGAACAGCGCCAGTCAGACTGAGTGCCGCAAGGCCGTTGCGTGTCCATTTGTCCGTACCTTCGATGCCAGCGGGACAATTACCCAGACAATTAAAGCTTCCGCCAGCATAAATCGTGTCATCGAAAATCGCCAGAGCGGAAACTGTGCCAATGGGGTTCGGATTCCAGGTGTGTAATACCCCGTTCGTACCGACGGCCGCCAAACGGTTTCGTGTATTGCCCGAGATTGAGGTAAAGCTCCCCCCCACATAAACGGTACTGCCGTAGATCGCTAAAGCAGAAACCTTGCCATTCGCATCGGGATCCCATGATTGCAAGACGCCGTCGGTACCGATGGCCGCCAAACGGTTTCGTGTGTTGCCCGATATAGAGGTAAAGCTTCCCCCCACGTAAACGGTACTACCCGATATCGCCAGAGCAGAAATAGCTCCATTGGACCCCGGATTCCAACTCAAGAGAGAGCCGTCGGTCGAGATTGCAGCCAGAAAACTGCGTGGCACGCCTGCAATGGTTATGAACTCACCGCCGACATAAACCACGCCGCCCGCCACCGCTATCGCATATACACGGTTCCCTGCCCCGGGATTCCAAGGCAATAGTTCCCCGTTTGCGCCGATGCGCGCCAATCGATTGCGCGTGACGCCGCCGACACTTGTGAAATCGCCTCCAATGTAATATCCTCCGGAGCCATCGCTTGCCACCGACCAGACATGCCCGTTAATCTCCAGATAACTGAACCCACCAGCTACGTCGGCTGTTGTTCCATCCAGCAGAATTCCATTGGAAATTCCATTGCCTACGCCAGTGAACTGTCCTCCCAGATACAAAGTACATCCGATCTGGCCTACAGCCCGAACCGAACCATTGAACACCGGCTTGCCTGCGCGAGCTTTCGGGCAGACATCTGTACTAAACGTGCTCGTCAGCGGGCTGATCGCATTGCCCGCGCGGTCTTTGACCTTGTCGGTTATCGTAATCGTGTACTGCGTATTCAGATAGAGCTGCTCCACAATCTTGATTGCCAGCGCTTTGGTACTGTCGTCATATTCGTAACTCCCCACGCCCGGCGTACCGTTCGCCGTCTTCACCGTCACGGTCGCACTATTGAGCGTTCCCGCATCCATACTCTCGTTGAAGACAATCACGATTGTTGGCTTATCGATTACCTCGGTCGCACCATTGGCTGGTGTAATCGACAAAACCTGCGGGGGAGTGAGGTCTTTGGCGGTGAGATTGACGTCGAGGGTGGGTTTTTGCTGGCAGGCTAACCCCACCCCGATCAGACACATTGCTGCCGCAACGTGCCTGATCACCCCTCCCCACTGAGTGGAGAGGGGTATTGGAGACATTCTCCTTCGCCCCCCTCTCCTTATCAAGGAGAGGGGCAGGAGCGCAGCGGAGGGGGTGAGGTAGTTACTCATAACCTAAACCCCACTCCCAATTCGCCGAACAAGCTTTGCCCATTCGCGCCCTGGTAAAACGAAAAGGCATACTGTGCGCCGGCTTCGAGTATGAGCCATGAGTTGATGGCGTAGCCGAAGCGCAACCCGCCCGCCGCGAAAGGGGAGAGCAGCGTGTACTCCCCCGCACTCACGGTCTGTCCTGCGGCAGTGGTCACGGCGACTGTGCGGTTGTCATAGGTAAATTTCATGATATCGTATTGCACTCCCCCGCCTACGAAAGGTTGCAGATAGAATCTACTGCCGAGCCTCTGCCTCCAGGCAAAGCCCGAGATCCCGCCAAAACTCTGCAGCGCTGCGGGGACAGAAGAGCCGTCTATGCTGTAAGAGAACTGGTCGTTTGAGATACGCACTATGCCGCCCGCGAAGACGCCCAACTGTTCTTTGAAGATGCCGAAGTGGTGAAAGTCGAGCGCGAAGCCGGCGGTGTTCTTGAAGTCGGTGCCGGCATACTGCCCGGTTGACGTTAGCACGCGGTTGGCGTTAAACGCAACTGGCGAGTAAAGTCCGCGCAAAGATAATTGGTTCAAGGTGGGGATTTCAACTTTTAACCGGCCAGCCGCCGCATCTTCTTTACTGGGCAGCACAGCTGCCGCTTCTTTTACGATGCGGTCAGCGATCTTTTCCACCGCATCGAAGATGGTGGCATCGACGGGGTTCTTGGTTTCGAAATCCGCGATTTGTTTTTTCTTGCCGAGATCAAGAATACGTATGCGCGCGCGGAGCTCCGGTCCGCCGCCTTTCTTGTTCTCGACGACATACCCGCCGAAAATGACTACGTCCTGTTTCGCGGCAAGGCCGACATTGATTGCGGCAGAATAGGTGTACAGGTCTTCTTCCACGACAAATGCTTCTTTGGCTGCCTCGAGCCATTTGTCGCGGTCTGTTTCCTGAAAGGCGAATTTTTCCTTCAGCTTGTTGCGCGTCGCGTCGGTGATGCTGCTTTCGAGGTAATCAAATTCTGCTTTTTTCAGAATATTCTTGAAATCGAGCAGCAGAACCTTTTTGAGCTGCGCCGCAAATGCCGGAGTACAAAACAATGCCAGCAGTATCACACGTGCGACACGCACGCCTGCCCGGTAAAAATACATACCCGTCATAATGCACCTCAAATACATCGTACACCGCTCCAAGCGATTGGGCAGCTGTTGATCGATGCGAGCAACAATAGCAGATTCTTTTTTTGGGAGCCTGCTAAGACAGAGTAAATCCGCCTCCTTTGTCGCGTCAATAAAATTGGAATATCAGCAGGATATTGAAAAATACTGCGCCCGGTTTCCACATCCTGCTTTATGGCTGTTTTCAACAGCCCGTTAGAAAGCCCCTATTTCAGAAACTTTACCGCATCTGCCACGGTCTGCTCGGGAATTTCTTCATGGGGTATGTGACCAGCATTGTCGTAAATGATGAGCTGCGAAACAAAGAGTTTCTTGCGGAAGTTTTCGGCTTGCTCGACCGGAATCCACTGGTCGTAGCGACCCCACAAGATCAGCGTCGGTATCTTTATCCGCTCGAGGTCTTTACCCGAATCTTCTTCAAGCTGGTTCGCGCGATCGACAAACGCCTGGCGGTTACCCTCGCGCAGAGCCATGGTATGGTAGCGATTAACCAGATCTTCTGTTACCTTACTGCGATCAAAGTAAACCTCTTTGAGACTGTTGCGCACGAGGAAACGCGGGCTGAAGTATAGACCTAATTTACCTACAACAGGCATGCGCGCCAGACGAATCGGCATTGGAATTTCTTTGAGGCGCGGCAAACCGGCGCTGTCGATGAGTATGAGCTTGTTCACGTCATCGGGATACTCTACCGCATAGCGCCAGGCAATATGCCCGCCCAGCGAATTGCCTGCAATACTCACCTGCTTAATCTTTAGTTCTGCCAGAAACTGGCGCACAAACTTCACATAACTTGTTATGCTATAGTTGCGGTCAGGCGCAGGACCCGTGATACCAAATGCGGGCAGGTCCATGCGGATGACGCGGAAATCTTTCCTGAGTACCTCGACCCACTTCTGCCAGGTATGCAGGCTCGCTGCGGTGCCGTGGACCAGCAGCACGACCTCTCCCTTACCTTCGTCGGTGTAATGCACTCGCATACCGCTGACTTGCAGAAATTTTGACTCAGGCAGCTTATAGCGGGCCTCTACGTCTGAGACGGGAATATCGAACCGCAACTGCGAGAGTAACAGAAGCGTGGGAAATCCCACCAGGAGCGCCGCAGCAATGAGGAGTTTCTTTTTCATATTGACTTTCAGCCTTATTCTATCTGACCCCAGGAAAGGATTCGACATACTGTATAGTCACATCGGGGAAGGAGTCCACAAGCTGCACTTTCAGATCGGGAAACGATTCGACCATCTGCCACTTGCCGCAGCTGTCGGGAAACGAAGAAACCGTTTTGACTTTCAGGTCAGGAAAAGACGAGACGACTTTGACCTTGATATCCGGAAATGAGGTTACAATTTTGATCTTGCCCCACAGCTTCTTCCCTTTGTAGGTGCAGTCGCTGCCAATTTTACGCGCAGAGAGAGTACCCGCGGCGAATAAGCACAGCGTTAGAATTGCCATTACGTATTTCATCGCTTCTCCTCTGCGGGAATAGTCATGTAGTAGAAAATGCGTTTAGGGCCATAGATTTCGATCGCGTAGTCGTTTTCATAGCCGATCTCGCGGTACCTGTATGGTGGTAGCTTGTTTTCCTGCCAGTACTTTTGGTATTCGGGATACACTTTGGACACGCCCGCGATGACCGACAGCATACCTCGATAGGGAAAGCTGGTTGAAAGATAGCTGCGACGTTCTATGACGCGCGTCCTCAAAGACTTGTTATCTTTAAGTTGCATGGCCTGCGCGGCGCTGATCACGGCAAAAGCATCGCTGCGGCAATTCTCGTTGCCCGCAATTTCGGGCCGGTCATAAAAGATGCCACCGTAACGTTCGGCTTCGATATTTGCCGCGGCAAGTTCTCTTTCGATTTCATCGAGCACCTTGCCGATCATCTTGTAGGGACCTTTGTGGTGAATGTAGGCGATGTGCCAGGGACCTGCATCTACACGGTTGATAGGCGCCGGGGTGGAAAATCCACCGGCATAGGCCCAGAAAAGCAGCAGCGCCGCGGCGATGGCCGCAAGCGCCAGAAGTATCTTTTTAACCATTCACCCGCGACTGGATTCCTTTAAGAAAATTTACAGCGACAGCAGCGATGCCGTTTTCAGGTTCTTTGCCGTCGGGCGTCAGTTTGTCGATGATCTGCGGCAGAAGGCTGGAGAGCGCCTGCGGAACCTCAGAGGCTTTCATTTTTGCCTGCGCGGCCAGTTCTTCGATTTTCTGCACGCCGAGAGCTTCTTTGATTTTCTCCGGATTGATTGGCTGGTTTTCGCCCGTACCTATCCACGAAGCGACCGTGTCTTTAAGGCCCTTTTCTTTCAGCGTGGCAATGATGCTGTCGAGTTGCGCTTTGCGCTCATCTGTCGCAATTGCCGCCACGAGTCCTTCCAGCTTCTCTTTGCCGACATTGATCTGCGAGCTCGCCTGAGCAATGTACTTTTGTATTTCTTCCTGTATGTTCATAGTTGGTCAACGTACAGCTCACCACGGGCCAGCATAGCGATTTTTTTGAGCAGCATGTTAGGCGTAAAATTCTTGGGAGCTTGTGCTCTGGCGCTATTTCACGATCGTGCCACCAAAACGGTGGATGATGCGCTCCAGCTCGCGCTCCACTTCGCCGCGGAACAGGGCATGCGTGAACGCTACTTTCTCGCGGACCTTGGTGGCCGTGAATGTCTCGCCCTCGCCCGAGACTTCGTAGATAAACTCAGTGGTGCCCATTTTGTCGAAGGCGATCTTCGCTTCGGGTAGCGCCAGAGTCATCTTGGCATACTTACCGAGCTCGCCTTTAGCCAGCGCGCGTTCGATCTTGCGTAAGAATTTCTCGGGCGTATCGCCGGTGACACTGAAGGCTTTCAGATGAAGCTCCTGAGCGATGCTTGCGTTGCGTCACCGGATGTCAACATCATAAGAATGACTTGGCATGGGTTCGGAATAAATACTCCTAAACCGCGCGACCGGCGGCCCTTGGCACGGGGGAGATTCGCGGTTCTACGAGCGACTGACAGAAAAAAATCCCCTCCTGAACAAGGAGGGGTGGCACGCGTGTTGCGCGTCGCGGAGGGGTAAAGGCAGGTGGCACCGATTTCGTTGGTGGATAGAGCACAGACAAGCATTTGATTTGACAGCCCCTCGAGGCCTGGATGCTACGAACCATGAAGCTCAAAGTAGTCGTGCATGAAGCAGAAGAAGGCGGATTCTGGGCCGAAGTACCGGCCATACCCGGTTGCGCGACGCAAGGCGAAACATTTGAAGAACTCCTGACAAATATCTATGATGCCGTTGAAAGCTGTCTCTCCGTAGATATTCCCGAAGTTAATACAGAAAAGGGAGATCGCGTACTTGAAATTGCGGTATGAAATCCGTTTCGGGCAAGGAATTCTGCAAGTTGCTAGAGCGCAAGGGCTGGACATTGAAGAAGGTTTCGGGAAGCCATCACATCTACATGAAAGAAGGCCATTCCGAGAGAATATCAGTCCCGGTTCATGGCAACCACGATCTGAAAATTGGGCTATTGCGCTATCTCATGAAAATCGCGGACATTTCGGAGAATGAACTCTGAACATAATCCCCGCAATTTAACCTGCCATTGTCTGAAGAGACCATAAATTCCTTTCCGCCCTCACTCCGCCTTAGTATTTTGAATGCGTGCTATCCATTCTCGCCGGTATCTTGCTGCTCGGCATCTGCGTTTTTTTCCATGAACTGGGTCACTTTTTGATCGGCAAGCTCGTTGGCGTAAGGCCACGGGTTTTCTCCATAGGCTACGGCCGCGGGCTGTTCTTTCGCCGCCGCAAAGGAACCATCTACCAAATCACGGCGATCCCGCTCGGCGGCTATGTACAGTTCTATGGCGATGATCCGTCGAACCAGAACCGAAAAATGCGCAAGGGCGATTTCTTTTCAGTAGGCCCCTGGCGTCGCATGGCGCTCGCCTTCGGCGGTCCGCTCTTTTCTATCCTGTTGGGATTTCTTGTGGTTCTCATCCTCTTGCAGACGGGCTACCGCCCGATGGACAACACTGTCCGGGTCGATCCGAAATCCGCCCTCTATAAAGCAGGTCTGCGCGACGGCGACCGCATTGTCCAGGTGGACGGCGCAGCGACGCCTTCGTTTGATCGCATCATCTATGAATTCGGTTTCGCGCACGGCGACACAGTCGATGTCACTGTCGAGCGCAACTCAGTGCCCGTGCCGCTGAGGCTGCCTGTTACCCGCAGCGAACCCGGCACGCCAGGCATGTTCACGGGGGCGCGACCACTCTCGCGTCTGACCATGACCGAGGCAGGCCCTAAGGGTACCGGCCTCATGAAAGGCGACGAGATCCTCAAGGCTAATGGGGTGGAGTTATTTTCGATCGAAGATTTGATTCGCGTGCTCAATGAAAAACCCGCTGACAGCGCCGAATTGCTCGTTCAGCGCTACGAGGCCGGTGCAGCAAAGCAACTTACGCTCACCGTACCATTGAAGAAAGTCCCCCGCGTGATCCTGAAGAATCTGCGCGACGTGCAAACCGGCAAAAGCCTGCCCGATCTCGTCATCGAAGAAGGGGCAGGCAATGAGTTCCAGAATATCTTCATCAACGGCGAAAGTTTTCGAACATTTGCCGAGTTCCGCGCGGCGCTCGAAGGATTGGAAGAGACGCCAAAGCTGCGCGCAGGTCCCGTCGAGATAACGGCAACTATTGAACCGGGCTTTCGCCGGCAGATCGGTATTCGCCCGGCTGAGAAAGCAATCAGCTCGCTCAGCGAAATGTCTTTCCTGAACAAGATCATACTCAGCTTCGATGAGACAGTCTTCATCACGAAGTCAACTCTCGTTGGCCTTGGGCGTATCATTGAAGGCAAGCTGTCTTTCAACAAGAGCGTGTCAGGGCCGGTGAAGATGGTCGCGATTGCTGCCAAAACGGTGGAGCTCGGCTGGCAGACCTATTTTCTGCTCATGGCGCAAATCACTATCATTCTGGGAGTGATGAACCTGCTGCCAATACCCGTACTCGACGGCGGTCATATCGTGTTCTACCTTATTGAGGCGATCTATAAGCCGGTTTCGTTCAAGGTGCAGGCGACTGCGACGCGCATCGGTATGGCGCTGATGCTGGCAATGGGTATCTACGTGATTGGGCTGGATATCATCGATGTCTTCTTCCGCCGCGTCTTTGGCTGATTAGCTGGTTCCTTTTTCAGGAGCCTGTTAGACAGAACATCAGCCGTTGCGGATGCGTTTGCCCGCCGCCAGGCCCAGGATGAGCCAGACAGCAAGCAGGCCTGAATAGAGCAAGACCGACAATGCCGGCGAAAGCTGGCTGACAATGTATGGGGTTGCCAGCGTGAGAATGCCACCCGCAATAAAGGGTTGAGTAATTGCCGAACTTTCGGCAAAGACCTTGGCAGCTGGAGTCTGAAACTTCGGGTCAACCATCTTGAGCAGCATCAGCCCGGTAGCTGCCGTACCGTTGACCATACCGAAGTTGATCAGTCCGAGCTCAAAACTGTAAGCCTTGTTCAGTATGCGCGGCCGCAGCCAGATATGGCAGAAGAGATTCCAGGCAAATCCCAGGGCAAAAAGACTCAAAAGAGGAATCAATCCCTGCCCGAGCAATTTGACGTCAATGATCGCTATCCCTGCAAAAATCAGGATTTCGAGAAACACATCGGCGAAGAGCAGGATGCTGTTGTTATCGATGAGGCGGGAGAGGCCCACGAGTGTCAGAAGCTGCCTCACCGTGTACCCCCCGATCAGCGTGTACGCAAAGAGCGGCAAGCTGAAGCTGCCAAGATATGCTGGATCGGTGATACGAGGAAGTATCTCCTTTTCAAAAATGCCCTTGTAGAAGAGACCGAGCCAATAGGCAGCGGCAACGAGACCGAGACTCATGAGCAAACCAGTCACGGCAAACTGTGCGTGCACCAGATCGTCGTCGCTGACGATTACCCGGGTTTTGTGACGCTGCCGCTCGATCAGCCAAACACCTCCGGCGATGCCGCAGAGGAGACCGACCGTTGCGCTGAAGAGCGCATACTCGAGTCCTGCGGGAACTCCGTTCTGCACCAGTATCGGACCCATGGCAACTGCCGTACCGTGACCGCCGGCGAATCCGGCTTCGAGCACTGAAGTGAACGCGAGGGGTTGTCCGAAAAATGGCTTATAAACGAGTATCGTCGCCACAAGGCCAATCAATACCTGCCCCATGACAGATACCCAGATCAGCGAGGTCTGCGCAAAGACATCGATCATTCTTTTTTCCGAGAAACTCGCTTTCTCATGCCGCTGGAGAAAAAAGCAGGCAAAGACCAGAGCAATAAATTCACCGGGTATTCCTTTGAGCTGCAGAAAAAAATCGGAATTTCTGGCACCGGGAATTGTCGTAAAAAATGTTAGCGCGACGATGCCGGCCGTAAGCGACGGCGGTATGCGGTAGCGGTTTAACCAGGGTATTTTTTTTCCGACAAATACACTGAAGCCAAGAATGAAAAGTACCAATAAAAAGTATTGCATAACTCAAAGCAGAAACTGTCAAATGCCGCCACGGGTAAAGTGGGATTTCCTGCGTTTCTGCGGCGGCAGTCGCTAGCAGGCTGTTGAAAAACAGCCACGAAGCAGGATGCTGAAACCGAGCGCAGCTGCAGACAGGCCATTTATGGCCGTTTTGCAAGCGATTCGCATTGCGAATCGCGGCGTCTGCAGCGAGCACGGGATTTTTTCAACATCCTGCTAGTTAACGCCGGATTCCTACTCTGCCGGCAGGGTTCAGCCAGCGTTTCAGGAACTCTCCCGTAAGAGAATTTTTGTGCCGGGCAATTTCCTCCGGCGTTCCGGTCGCAACTACCTGACCGCCCTTCACTCCACCTTCGGGACCCATGTCGATGATATAGTCTGCGCACTTGATGACATCCATATTGTGTTCGATGACAATCACTGTGTTGCCCTCATCGACAAAGCGCTGCAAGATGTTCATGAGCAACCGGATATCTTCAAAATGCAGACCGGTTGTCGGTTCATCGAGTATATAGAGTGTTTTACCGGTCGATCGGCGCGAAAGTTCTGTTGCCAGTTTTACGCGCTGTGCTTCGCCGCCGGAGAGCGTGGTAGCGGCCTGACCCAATTTAATATAACCGAGACCCACGTCCTGGAGCGCCTTGAGCTTGCCGTGCACTGCCGGGATAGCTTCAAAAAAATCCACAGCCTCTTCCACGGGCATTTCGAGCACTTCGTAGATGTTCTTGTTCTTAAACCGTACTTCGAGCGTTTCCTGGTTGTAGCGTTTTCCGTGGCAGACCTCGCACTTGACGTACACATCGCTCAAGAAGTGCATTTCGATCTTTTTGACTCCGTCGCCAGCACAGGCTTCACAGCGACCGCCCTCGACGTTGAAAGAGAAGCGCCCGGGCTTGTAGCCGCGCATCTGGCTGGCTGGCAGCGCTGCAAACAGGTCGCGTATTGGACCAAAGGCGCCGGTGTAAGTCGCCGGATTGGAGCGCGGGGTGCGGCCTATCGGGCTTTGGTCGATGTTGATAATCTTGTCTATGTATTCGATGCCGGAGATCGATCTGTGCTTGCCCGGCAGATCCTGCGCTCCTGTGAGTTGGCGGTTGATGCCTTTGAAAAGAATTTCGTTCACCAGGGAGCTCTTGCCGCTGCCGGAAAGGCCCGTCACGACCGTCAGTACCGAGAGGGGAAATTCGACATCGATATTCTTCAGGTTGTTCTCCTGAGCTCCCACTATGCGGATTTTTTCTTTGCCCGGTTTTCTGCGCTGTTTGGGTATTTCAATCTGCCTTCTGCCAGTCAGATAATCTGCAGTGAGCGAGTTTTTTGCCTTCGTGAGCTGCGCATAGGTTCCGGCAAATACCACCTGCCCACCGTGCCGTCCGGCGCCGGGTCCCATATCGACAATGAAGTCTGATTCCTGCATTGTCTCTTCATCATGTTCGACGACAACGATGGTGTTGCCGAGATCGCGCAGCCCCTTGAGCGTCGCGATGAGCTTCGCATTGTCAGACTGGTGCAGGCCGATCGAGGGTTCGTCGAGGACGTAGAGCACGCCCATCAGCGCCGAGCCGATCTGTGTTGCGAGGCGAATACGCTGCGCTTCGCCTCCGGAAAGCGAACCAGCTATGCGGTCGAGCGTCAGGTAACCGACGCCGACCGAGTTCAGAAAACGCAGGCGGTCCAGAATTTCTTTCATCGCCTGCTTTGCAATTTCTGATTCGGTCTTGTTGAAATGCATTTTCTGGAAGTAATCCAGAGCACTCTCCAGAGTCATTGCAGTCGTTTCGGCAATGTTTTTTCCCTTGAGCTTCACGGCGAGGGCTACAGGCTTCAGCCGCTTGCCCTTGCATGCCGGGCAGGGCATGTGCTCCATGTACTGCTCCATTTTCTGCCGCATGGTCTCTGATTGCGTCTGCATGTAGCGCCGGTGCAGGTTGGGAATAATACCTTCGTAGCCGCGCGAAAACTGGTAGGTACTGTCTGAGCCTTTCCACTCGTAGTTAAGCTTCAGGCTCTTGTCGCCATAGAGCAGCAGGTCAAAGATTTTCTTCGGCAATTTGCGCCAGGGAGTGTTGGGATCAAATGGCACTTTCTTGCGCAGTGCTTCGATCGAAGCCTTGTACCAATAGGCATCGCCACTGAAACCCAGGCCATCCCCGAGACCTTCTGCCACGGTTTGCCCGTCGTCGCGGATCAATCTGTCCGGGTGAAATTCGAGCATGTGACCCAGACCGCTGCAGTTTTCGCATGCACCATCGGGGGAGTTAAAAGAAAACAGACGGTGGGTAATTTCGGGAAAATTCAAATCGCAGGCAGCGCAATAGAGTTTTGCAGAAAAATTTTCTTCTACAGTTTGCCCGGAATCGGTTTCAAAAAGGATGCTCGCCTGACCGCCACCGGTTGCCTGTTTCAGAGCAAGCTCGAGTGAGCCGGCAAGATGCATGCGCTGCGACTGCAGATTTTCTTTTTCGAGCACTAGCCTGTCAACCACGATGTCAATATCGTGCTTCAGGTTTTTCTTTAGCTCAATCGGTTCATCGAGGCTCATGATGCGGCCATCGACCCGCACGCGCACAAAACCCTCGCGCTGGATACGCTCGAAGACATCTTTGAACTCCCCCTTCTTGCTACGGGCGATGGGTGCAAGTATCTGCGTGCGTACCGATTTTGCGGCGGGAATGCGGTCAAAGATGCCGAATGTATGCGCGACCATTGTATCAATGGACTGTGCCTCAAGCCTGGCCCCGCACTCAGGGCAGTGCGGTTCGCCGAGACGGGCAAAGAGCAGGCGCAGGTAGTCGTAAATTTCGGTCACAGTGCCCACGGTCGAGCGCGGATTGCGCGCGGTGGTCTTCTGTTCGATCGAGATCGCAGGTGAAAGTCCTTCAATCGAATCGACGTCGGGCTTCTCGAGCTGCCCCAGAAACTGGCGCGCATACGCAGAGAGAGATTCGACATAGCGGCGCTGGCCTTCGGCGTAGATGGTATCGAACGCAAGGGAGCTCTTGCCGCTACCGGAAAGACCCGTGATGACGACGAGTTTCTCGCGCGGAATTTCGAGCGAGATATTCTTCAGGTTGTGCTCGCGCGCACCGGTGATTTTGATCGACTTCATGCTGCGCGGAGTGATATCTGTCCGGGCGGCCACCAGTGCCAGGGCAGGAAGGATTGGAAGAGTTGTTGGGTGATCATGGGTTGGCGGTTGTGGTGCAGGGCGCGGAAGTGGATTTTCTGCCAGAATTTGGTGCCGTGCCAGAATAACTTCTCGTCGGAGACGTATTTGCGGCTATGGATTTCCATAGCTAGCCGGGGCAAATAGAGCTTTAAAGCGAGTCGAACCAGAGCAGAAACGGTAATCCTCAACTGCATCGCCGCGAGACGTAATTGCACTACATCTTCGCCATATAGACACAGCAAATGCCGGTGGTAATGGGTGCCTCGGCCAGAACCTGCCCTGTGGGCCTTTTCGTAGAGAGCATTCCAACGCAGATTTTCTGCGCTAATCAACCGGAAAACACAATAGCGCACTAGCGCAGAGCAACTCGTTTTCCTCTTTCGGGAAATAGTCCGAATTTGCTGCCATGTCTCCACTGACAGATGAACCTCCCACAGTTCACGGATCTGGACTGGTCGGTTTTCTAAAAATCTTGGCTGTCTTTTGCATTTCATAGGCTTCTATATATTATATACCAGTAAATCGCGGATTTTTCTCATAAAATTGGCATTTTTTTAATGCAAGTTCTCCCGTGCGTAGCTATGGATTTTCATAGCTAGGTGTACTCCACATACTTGCCGAGCATGGCCAAGAACCGCTCCGAGGCGCGCTGCGGACGCGCCTTCGACAGCGAAACGATCAGCTGCTCGTCGCGCATCGACAGCAATATTTTCCCGTTGTGCATGACGTCCTGGCGAAAGTAGTAACGAATTTTTTCCACGCGCTCAATCCATGTCATGATCTGCAAAGTCCGGCCTGCTGGTACCTCGGCAAAATAATTGCAGATGCTGCCCATATAGAAGGATGTCGTATCCATTTCGACGATGCGCTCGTACGTCATGCCGGTCTTTTCGGCAAATAGCCACCGTCCCTCTTCAAAGATACGCCAGAGCGAGGCCACGTTATAGCGCCCGGCAAAATCGCGGTCAGAGTAAGGCATGGTGTACTGGCTCACAATCCGCTCGTTGCTGCCGCTCCAGGGTGGAAGCTCCGAGTATAGCACTTCAAAATTTTCCGCCGGTGCAATACCTGGCAGTGCAAGGGGAGCTCCCCCTTTGGTTGTGCGGGTTTTGAGCTGCAGATGACAGACCAATTCGCCGGCCGGATCTTTGATTTTTTGATCCCAGTGAATTGTGCCATCGCCGCAGGCGATGGCAAAGCTTTCTACCTTCAGTTGTACACCCGGAAACTGCTGGCGATGGAATTTCGAATAACCCGCGATGGCCTCGAGGTAGATGCCCTCATTCTGGATGCGCTCCTGGTTATAGCCGAGTTTTGCAAGGATTCTGTAGCGGCCTTCGAGCGCAAACTGTTCGTACGTACGGCTCGTGACGTGCCGCTGCGTGTCGAGATCGGCAAAGCGTGTTATGGCAAAGTATTCGTCATGCATGCTCTGCACTCACCTCGTTGAAATATACGTCGAGCACCGTAATTTCGGGCCGTGTGCCAATACGTAGCGGAGCGCCCCAGTAACCTGTGCCGTCATTCACATAGACAAGCATATTACCCGTGCGGTAGAGCCCCTTGGCAAAGCGGAAGAATAGGTGCACTACCCACGACCAGGGAATGTACTGCCCGCCGTGGGTGTGACCCGCGAGCATCAGGTCGTAGCCGAGTGATGCTGCACTGCGTGCGAACAGCGGCTGGTGAACAAGTAACAAGGCGCAATCGGTTTTTTCCGGCTTCGGAATCTTGGGTAGTTCACCCGCGAAGCGCGCAGCTGTTGGGTCACTCACGCCCGCGACAAAAAGTGAAAGATCCCGGGGTCGAATCGTCTCGCCGCGGTTGATGACCGCTTTCATGCCGAGCGCAGTAAATTCTTTGAGCCATTCAGTCATGCCCCAGTAGTACTCGTGGTTTCCCGGTACGTAATACACGCCATGCCTGGTTTGTATGTCTGCGAGCGGCGCTGCGTCAGACTTAAGTTCGGCGATATTGCCGTCACCGATGTCACCCGTGAAACAGGCCAGGTCAGCCTGCTGCGCATTGATCATCCCGACCACCTTGCGCACATAATCTTTTTTGATGGCGCGCCCGATGTGCAGGTCGCTCACCTGCACAAGGCGGAGCTTATGCGCAGCCTGCGCATTCTTACGAAAGCGCGGCCGGCGTCGCAATTTGCCGTGCAGGGGTAAGACCACGCGGACAAATCGGTAGCGTGGTCCCAGCGCGACGCTGAATCGACCCCAGAGAAAAAACAGTAGCGCTGATACGATGATCAGCAGTGACAAAACAGAATCGAAGTTCTGCCCTGCGGGAATCATCACCAGCAGGTCACCCTGCAGCGTCTGCGGTAATGCGCTGAAGAAAATGCGAACAAACTCACCGCACACGGTAAAAAACAGCAGCAGGCTCAGAAATCCCATAAAGTTGTAGGCGCTCGCTTCTGCGAGCCGAGTTGCGAAGCCGGGAGAAGCAAGGTTGGCGCGAGATTTGCCCGTGAGGCGCCAGCGTTTGAATGGCAGCCAGAGCAGATTGAGTATCATATTTGCCAGCAGCAGCCACAGGGTAGTGCGCAAGGCTGCAGGCCAGATCGGCGGTATCAGCCGCTGCCCAAGATAAACGAAGCCGAGCAAAACTAAAATAGACGCGGTGACTAAGAAGCGGTACATTGTAGTCGGTTGTCACTTAACGTTTACTGCGGAATTTTCGCAGCAAACGTTAAATGACGATCCACGGCACGGAGACATCGTGGAAACGAGTAATTCAGAACAAGAACGACAGGCAAAGCTCAGAGATTTTCTGCGGCAAGAGGGTTTGCCTGATAAGGTATTGCCCGCGCTCAATGTCGCGCTGACGCACAAGAGC
>CAYOZO010000020.1:13794-34787 GCA_964408405.1 uncultured Turneriella sp. | reverse complement strand
ACGATTTGCGAAGGAATTTTTGCCGATTAGCGAACCCGGTTTGCGCAAAAAATCGCTCCGGCAAGTTGGCGCACAGGCTCAATAGGCGGCGCTTACATCAGGTATTTGCTGAGTTCAGCCGGATCGTCCGTTTCATCGAAGAACTCTCCGCATTTTGTGCATTGGTAGCGGGCGAAGATGGGTTTGACCGATATGCCGGTCAAAAGACCCAGCATGCCCCAGCGAGAGTACTTGTTTTTACGCACCACCAGAGGGTGATGGCGATCATGTCCGCAGGAGCATTTTTTCAGCGGACCGCGATTTTGTTGCTGTTGCACTTCAGTAGCTTACTGAATCTTAGACTTCACAGCAAGAATTTCCTGGGCACTGAAGAGGGGCTGGGTCAGCGACTGCGCCTGATCGAGCAATTTTTGCATATCCTGCCGCAGCCGATTGGTGAAATCTTCGACTGCAGCGCGCCGGTCGCTGCGCTTGTCGGTTACAATTTCTGACAATTTGTAGGGTTTACCAAAGAGTATATGAGCCCGGCGCGGCAGGTGAGAGGGAACTCCCCCTAATGCGCGTGGCACTTTTTTGAATACATAAGACTCGTAACGATCCAGCCATTCGTAAAGGCGCTCAGGCGTCGGGTTGTCGAGAATGTAATCTCGCTTAATCACAATGAAGTCAAATATCAGAACTGCGTCGCGGTGCGCCTCTTTGATCGTCCTGGCGCTCAGCTTAGGCAGTTTGGGATCAGGATATTTCAGCTGGTGCAGTTCAACGAGAGCAAAGAGCCGCCGCCATTTGCGGATTGCGTCTTCGCCTTTATCGTAATTTGCCGCCTGCAGCTTCTCCGCAAGGGCATCGAGCATCGCGTGCCGAACGCGCCCGATGCGGTAGTCGAAGCCTTTGTCGACTTCGGGCGTAACATGGAAATCCCGCTCCGCCTTTTCGAGTAAGAGGCGTCCCACAGTGAGGAAACGGTGCAGCAGGTGCTTTCCCTTATTGCTCTCGGAGACGCCGAGCTTCTTTTCGATGCGGCTGAGCGACTTATCGAGATCATGGAGAATTTTTTCGCGCGGTGAGATAATCACGAATTTCATGAAAGCGTACCAGACGTTGATATCCGCGTTAGGATCCAGTTTGCGCGCGTCTTCCAGACCCCAGAGTCCGAGCTGCGCAACTCCCGGCTGGAACGGCATCAGCGTATCGACCTCTCCCGAAGTGGGCTCGCCCTCGGGAAAGATCACAAGTTTGCCGGTTGGTTCGCTCAAGATCTTGCGAGTAAGTTTCATCGCATCGCGGTCGGGTACGCCGGCAATGACCGAGTACGCTCCAATGCGCCGGATAAACCAACCGATTGCGCCGCCCTGCCAGTTGAACACCTGGCGCGAGGCCATGAATTTGAAACGCTGGCCCATCAGCCGACCGAGATAAAAGACAATCGGCGGTTCGGCAGTTGATGGATGGTTCGTGAAAAAAAGCAGGCGCTCGCTCCTGAATTTCTTCAGCTGCTCGACGTCTTCGGGGCGGACGACGATTTCCCGAATGTTTTGCATCGCGGCGAGCAGCGGAAAATAGAGCTTTGAGGCAAGCCACGGAATGAAGCGGTTATCCACCGGCGGTATGAAATGGCGCATTGGTGACGCGTAGTACGCCGCCGTATTGCGTCAATTAAATTGGCCGTGCCTAACAGGCTGTTGAAAAACAGCCATAAAGCAGGATGTTGAACCCGGGCGCAGCTGCGGACAGCAGAGCGACTTGGCGTGCCAAGTCGCGTAGCGTTTTGCGAGCGATTTCGCTAAGAAATCGCGGCGTCTGCAGCGAGCCGGTATTTTTTCAACATCCTGCTAATGACCGGCTGGATTGTCTCGCATATTGTGGCTTTGCCCGCACCCACTTGTCAAGGGTGCATCGCACAAAAACTTGACGGAGTGTTTTAGTTACATATTTTTACTACATGAGCCGTATCGTTCACGTAATCAAAGACGACTGTACTAGCTGCAGCCTATGCGCTGACACTCATCCTAACTATTTTCGGCTCGACAGCGACGACCTCGCCGAATCGCACAACAATGGCGAAAATGTGAACGCAGCAGTTGTTCCCGAAGCTGACTACGCGAAGATTCAGGAATCGATCGACGACTGCCCGGGCGAATGCATCAAGTGGAAAGAGTAAGGTCATAAGGGGGAGCTTTCCCTCTCATGATACTCTTATAGAGATTCCTAAAATCTTCGTTTGGAACGCGGCCATCGGCATCGCGCGAGTATTGCGCGTTTAAGCCTTTGACCAGGAACATTTCGATTTTTCCCTTGTTTTTCGCTGCGACACGGCCGCGGGCTGCGCAATCAAACAATTGCCCGATGGCCTGGTAGGTGGTCTCGCTGATATTTACCTCTCCAGGTATTCCTGCCGCCTCCAACCGTGCCGCTGTATTTACTGTGTCGCCCCAGACGTCATAGGCGAATTTCCTGTGTCCGACCACTCCGGCTACCAGCGGGCCCGTGTGGATGCCAACGCGCAGCTCCCAGTAGTCGAATCCCTGCGCTTTTTTTATGTCGCGCATCTGTCGCATGAACGCCTGGATTTCGAGCGCAGCAAGGCAGCAATCGATGGCATGGGTGCGGTTAGGTTTGGGCAGGCCACCGGCACACATGAAGCTGTCGCCGATGGTCTTCAGTTTTTCCAGGCGGTATTTGTCGGTTACCTGATCAAAATAGCTGAAGCATTTGTCGAGTTCGTCGATCAGTTCTCGCGGCGACATTTTTTCGGATATCCGCGTGAAGCCCACGAAATCTGTAAACATAACGCTCACAGATGGGAATACCTTCGGCTCTGTTTTGCCGTGCTCCTTGAGGTCGTCGGCAACCGTACGTGGCAGAATGTTCAGCAGCAGCGAGTCAGAGCGTTCCCGTTCTTTCTTTAGCTGAAGTTCCGCCAGGATCAGATTGACGCGTCGTCGGTATTCGCGCAAAACCAGAAAGAAAATCACTATGAAATAATTTAAGGCGAGAGCCACGAGAACCTTGCCTGCCTCATTGGGTGCTGTCTTCCAGAGCCAGCCGAACAGAGGTAGCGAAAAAGGCACGCAGAAACCCAGAAACGTGGCGGGGCTGACAGTAAACGTGAATGAGGCGGCTCCCGTAACACCTATGGCGAGCGCAAATATTGTCACAAGCCGGTACGCATCGGTAACAGCCTGGACTTCGAGTGCAAGCCCTAGTCCGAACAAGATTCCTATCCCTGTTGCGGCGGCAAACACTGAGGCGATTCTCATGCGGGAAGATTTAAAGAAGTTTTCACCCCAGATCAGATAGACGAGCGCCAGCAGTGAAAAGGAGTATTGCAGAGTAAGCAGCTCTTTCCAGCGCCAGAGGTTAGTTTCCTGTGCCACAACAAAATGGATGATGGCAGTCGAGGTTATCAGCCCTGCAAGCGCCAGGCTTGTGTTGCCAAACAGTGAATGCGCGAGTACTGATTTTACATGATGGTAATGTTGCCGGGGAATCGGTGTGAATAGGGGAAGGCGCCTGACCTTATCCAGTAGCTTCATGGTATTCTCCGTATTACCTGCTTATTCTCTTGCGCAGTAACTGTTTGTATAACGACAGGAATTCTTCGTTAGGTACACGGCCATCAGGGTCAGAGGCAAACCTGGCCCTAATCCGCAGCAGATAGTACATCTCAATGCTGCCCTTGCCCTTGGCAGCAACCTTTCCGCGTGGTTCAGTCTCGAAGAAATCAGTTACACTCGCCAGCGTTGCGGCCGATACATTGATTCGTCCGGGAGTTCCGCTTGATTCAAGCCGTGACGCTGTATTCACTGTGTCGCCCCAGATGTCGTAGGCAAATTTCTTATTCCCGACAACCCCGGCAACAAGGGGGCCGGAATGTATTCCCAGTCGCAACTCCCAATATGGGTAACCTTGTTGGGCCTTGATTTCTTTCATTTGGTTCATGAAGTTCTGTATTTCGAGGGCAGCGAGACAACAGTCGATGGCGTGTGTCTGGTTAGGGGTGGGCACGCCTCCGGCACACATATAGCTGTCGCCGATAGTTTTTAGCTTTTCGAGCCGGTACTTATCGACCACCTGGTCGAAGTAGCTGAAGCACTTGTCGAGCTCGTCGACGATCTGTTCTGGATTAAGTGTTTCAGAAACTTTCGTGAACCCAACAAAATCGGTGAAAAGCACTGTGGCTGAATCAACTCTTACAGGCCTGGCCCGGCCGGTTTCTTTGAGCTCTTCAGCAATCTGTTTCGGCAGTATATTCAGCAGAAGTTGATCAGATTTCTTCTTCTCTGCGGAAAGCTGCGCGGTACGGTCGCTGACGGTCTTTTCAAGGTGCGTTGTAGCTGCTTCGATTGTTACAGCCATCTGGTCAAAATGCCTTGAGATGACACCAAGTTCATCAGAGCGTCTACTTTCGATTCGGTACCCGTAATTACCGCGGCTGACCGCAATTACACCGTCGAGTAGTCTCTGCATGGGAGCCAGGAGTATGCCGCGAATGAACACAGGAAAAAGGCCAACGATGACGAGAATGACGATGATTTGTGCCAGCACGAGCTTGGTTGCTGTGGGATGAATATACCTGCGTAGCTCAAGTAGCTCGATCCCGATCATGCAAGTTCGTGTCTGAGGATCAAGTGTACTGCCCGAATGGCCGCTGTCTTGGGCAGTCTCAGGCCACTCCACCCGGAAAATGTATATTCCTGAGAGTCCGTCTGCCCGCAGGATAACATCGGTGGGCTGTGTTGCAGCCAGAATCTTCACGTAATAACTTTCATTGTCCCGAAAATATTTTGATGCCATGGATGATTCGGGAGAAACGGGCACAAGGAAGACCATGCTTGAATCTCTGGCTGGAATACCACCTGCAATTAGCCTTTTCGCCCAGAGATCGCGAAAGCTGGCCTTTCGCTCCTCGATAAGCGGGTAACCGAGCAAGGGTATACAAGTAGTCACGAGTACAAGGGTTACTCCAATCATATTTCCTGCTAACGTAGTCCTCTCCTGTGTGTGGGAAAGAAAGATCAGATAGACGACAAGAAAGATCGACGTTGTTCCAATAGCCTGAACCCAGAGGAAAAACTCAAAACTTACGATCCCTTTTCGTGCCAATGGGTTGAAAACCGCCGATGGGAGCAGGTATAGATTCGATGCAAGCACAAGATACAGGAACGTGCGCGCATTTTGCCGGTTCTGCATCGTGTTGTAGCGGGCAAGGCTGTTGCCGAAAGTTATACAGACGTAGATGAGAATGAGTCCTGCGACAACCAGGCTTTCGTGCGGCATCTCGAAATCCCAGAATTGACCGCTCAATCTGAATACGCGAGGTGCTGTAAGCGATTGGTGAATAAAAAAAACCAGCGTCAGCAGCGATATTCCGATTTCCAGAAAGAATATACGAAGCTGAACCACCCCAATTTTGCCATCAGAAAAGGATTGTAGAAACAGATAGAGGCAGGCCATTACTGGGAGCACTGCGAATACTGTGATCCATCTGTGGAATGCTCCATAAGGGGCATGGACGGCAGATGCTGCTGCGTAACCGAAGTCAAACAGGGCCAATAGGAAAGTAACGCTGACAAATAACCAGGTATTGCAGGTCTTGCGCTTTAGAGTGAGAAGGTAGATTCCACTTGCCAGCGCTATCAGGACCGGTAGCAGGCAGGCGACCGTCAGGGCGTTAAAATATACCGGTACTCCAAGAATCAACATGCTACATCCCGTACTTTTGCCATGAGGTGCGGGCCTGAAGAGCCTCCACTACTTGTGGGCAAAACGTACCAGGAGACCCGGTACCTGTGTCAGGACAACTAAATTATCGCGGTCGTCTCTATACGGGGAGTGTTACATGCTCAATATTGCCCCCGCAATAATACCAATTCCACCCAGCGCAACTGCCCAAACGGCTGTGCGCAGGTAGGGGATGCCTGCGATATAAACAGCAAAGTAAGCCAGCCGCGCGAAAAAGAAGACCTGCGCACCGGTTGTCACCGAATCGCGCGGGGCTTTGGCGAGTACGGCGACGATTACGTCGACCGCAAAAATCAACAGGTTTTCTCCCATGTTGCGCGCAGCGCGGTGGGCGCGGCCGACCCAAAGTGGCTCGGGCGGCAGGTCGTCTCGGTTGCCCATTGCGATTTTCATTCCCGGCAGGGGCCAGCCGCGGGCGTGCGCCAGCGAGGCAAAAAGCAGCATACCCCAGTAGAGCAGGGTCGAGTAAAGCAGGTATAGCAGAACGGGGTTTTCCTGTAGCATGGTGCATTAACGCAATGCGCTGCAACACGGCCAAGCGCAATATCAGGAAGGCCCGGCCAAATAGGCTCGTCGATCGCGTCGAAATATTTCGACGCGTTTTTGGTTTACATCCTGAGCCTTAGGCGCGCCCTATCCATAACGTGTATATGCACGTATAAAACAAGGAAGTTACGCAAAGGTCATGCGCCGAACGGCGCGAAGGTATGCGCGCCTTTTTCAAGAGCAGGCGCTCCACTTTCAGCTGTTGCGGCACTTCCGCAAAAGGCAGGTTACCATGGCTGAAGTATTTGTCGCAGACGCAATCCGCACGCCGCGCGCGCGTGGAAATAAACGGGGTTCACTCTCAGATGTGCATCCGCAGGAGCTCGTGGCGGGGCTTTTGAAAGAACTGCCCAAGCGCAATAAAAGCATGAAGGTTGAGAAGGTAAACGACGTGATCCTGGGCTGCGTGACACAGGTGGGCGACCAGGCGGCGTGTATCGCGCGCTACAGCGTGATGGCAGCCCACTGGCCGCAGGAAGTCCCCGGCTATACTGTTAACCGTTTCTGCGGTTCAGGACTTCAGGCCGTGAATGACGCGGCTGCCTATATCCAGAGCGGAGTGTTTGATCTCGTAGTGGCGGGCGGCGTAGAGTCGATGAGCCGTTGCAAGATGGGCTCTGATGCGGGCGAAACAACAGAAGAAAACATGGCGACTGCGATGTCTATTGGCAACCCGAAAATTGCTGCGCACTACAACCTCGTGCCGCAGGGAATCTCGGCAGATATTATCGCGACCAAGTATAATATCTCGCGCGAAGAAGCGGATCGTTTTGCCGAGTCTTCGCAGCAGAAGGCCGATGTGGCGATCAAAGACGGTCGCTTCAAAAACTCCGTTATACCGGTTGTCAAAGACGACGGCACGATAGTGGATAAAGACGAGTACCCAAACCCTAAGTGGGATTTTGCCTACCTTTCGAAGATGCCCGCGATGTTCAAGGGAGTAGGCGAAAAGGTTTTTGATGCAATGGCGCTCAAGACGTATCCTGAACTCGGCAAAATCAACCACATCCACGGCGGCGGCAATGCTTCAGGTGTCGTGGACGGCGCCGGCATTGTGCTGCTCGCGTCAGAGAAGGCCATCCAGGAGCACGGACTTAAGAAACGCGCGCGCATTGTGTCGATGGCTGTTTCGGGCGAAGAGCCCACTATCATGCTTACGGGGCCCGTGTCCGCGTCGAAGTTCGCGCTCGAAAAAGCGGGTTTGAAAGTTGAAGATATCGACCTGTGGGAAATCAACGAGGCATTTGCCGCGGTTCCGCTCTATGTGCAAAAGCAGCTCAATATTCCCATGGAGCGCATCAACGTCAATGGCGGCGCCATCGCCCTGGGGCATCCACTCGGTGGCACAGGGGCAATCCTGCTCGGCACTGCCGTGGATGAACTCGAGCGTCGCAAGGCGCGCTACGCGCTGATCACGCTGTGCATTGGCGGTGGCATGGGCATTGCAACCATTATCGAGCGCGTCGAAGGGTAATCAAAGGGGGAGTTTCAATTCTTGATAAAACCCCGGCTCTGTTGTGCCGGGGTTTTATGTGCCGAATTCGACTCTACCCACGTCTTATGTGCGGATACCGTGGTGTGTATGCCGCGGTTCCGAAGGAGCAACATGAAAAAAATGATCATTGCGATGGCAGTTGCACTTGCCTCTGTCACCGGCATTGTCGCCGAAGAAACCACGGGCGAAAAACCAGCGGAAGCAGGCAGCTCTGAAGGCCCATCGGCAAACGCCAACGAGCGCGCGAAGCAGAACGCTGAAATGCGCCGCGAGCGTAAGCGTCTGCACAATCAAGAGCGTGAAGAGCGCAAAGCTGAGCGGCAGGCACGCAAAGAAGAGCGCCGCAAGCAGCGTCAGGGTAAGCAGGGTAAATAATTCCCCTCTGCCCACCCGACCATGCCTTGCCTGGTCGGGGTTCTAAACTACGCCCGGCGAGGCGTTAGAGTCAAGGCCCCCCCAAAACAGCACTCAATTCTGGCATGAAGCAATTTTCCTCGAGGCTAATCGCATTACTTTGTTCAGTGACCTATTCGCTGGCTGCGCTCGAGATGTCCGACTGGGATTTTTCTGCCGGCCTCGGCGGTACTTATCTCAACAGCGGAGGTAACGACGCTCAGACTTTCTATTGGGGGCCCTACGCCAACGTGGGCTTGCAGTTAACAGATAACTTTGGCGTCAGAACTGAAGCGAGGCATTCGCGCGACAGGCTTCTCTATGATGGTCTGGGCAATGTCGCGAAACAATCGCAGACCGGTCTTGGCGCGGGAGTAACCCTGGATCTGACAGAGAATCTGGCGATAGACGCAGATTACCGATTCCGGTTTGGTGAAAACTCGTACCGTGAGCACGAAGGCTCTGTGGCAGTGGAATACAATCGCCTCAAGTCGCTTCGCTTTGGCGGCGACGTCGAATTCGGCAGCCGCAGCTATGTCTTTCCGGGATCGGGTACGGCAATGAGCGCGGTTTCACGCGCGTACGCTCTCGATGTAGTACCAATACCTGCAGCGTGGCTAGAAATACCCTTGTCAGCAAGCATCAGCAGTTCCGAATTCAGCACTAATGCGTCGGTCTATACGGTTTACCTGTTGAGCGCTGGAGCCAGCATCTACCTACTGGATCGTCGCTTGCTCCTTGGCGCAGCATTAGCCCCTGGGCGTGATTCTTCCAGTTACACGATTATGGGGGGCGATTTTCGTGTGCGCTTTCGAGCCACGGAAAACATTTCGCTGCGGGCCAATGCATCGATTTCGACCTATTCATTTACTTCAACCGCGACTTCACGGGGCAGGCGGCAAGCGGGAGCTTCGGTTAACCCGCTGGGTAATGCCGACAGTTTCAGTATCAGCTTAGTCGGCTTCGAGGTTTCTTACCATTATTGAGCCACGTTGCCGAATTGGGACTTGGGTCAGATAGTTTTGAGCCGCGGGTCGTCGATCAGATCTATTCCACAGGGAAGATCCCAGAGAAATGCGATCACCTCGGCTATATCGCGCCTTCGCAGTATCTGGCCGTGCTGCGGAGCCGCAATTTCCGGATCGATGTCTTTGATCATTTGCAGAGCATAACGTAGTATCTTGTTCGAAGGCATAATGAGCTGCATAAAAGCTTTCATGTTATCGAGGGCAGGCTGGTCGTGGTAAAGAGACCAGCTGCTGCCGACACCGCCCAGGATATCGCTGGTAAAGAGAGTGTTGGTAGCCTTATCATGCGTCATCATTGCGCCAAAGGAATGCGCGTAGGGCGTCCAGTAGAAGTCAAGGTCGCGGCCACCCTTGGTCTTCACATTGTATGCGCCTATTTTGTTGGGAATAGTGTGGTACGTACCCCTGATGCCATAGTGGTGAATGAGATAGCTTGTTCCCACGGCGCAGTAAATATCAATCTGCGCGTTTTCTCGCAGGTCTTCAAAGATCGGCACTGCAGCGCATAGATCAGGATCCTGGTGCTGCAGTATTATCGATGACATGGAATCGGCGCTTGCCAGGGCAAACGCCTTGCGCGCCACCACCGGGAAATGAGGCAGAGAACCAGGATCGATGAGAATCGTTTCGGGCCCGTTTTTTATGAGAAAAGGATTGCAGTGCAGCTTCTCTTCTTCGTCATAAAAACCGATCCAATACACATTCTTCGCGATTTCGACCGCATGGGTTGTATCGATCTGCAGTTCAACCGCTTCGGCTGTATTCTGAGTTTGTTGCATAGTGATTCCTGTTTAGTTGCCTGACGCAAGTACGGGCGAGGTTCGCTTCACATAGACCCGGTACTTTCCATCGGCATAGGTGACGTGATTACCGGCCTTTATGTGGCCGTAAAGCTGGCCGAAAATGTGGTTAGGCATCAGCGGCTTTTCTTTTTCCAGGCGGAGTTTCTTCTTAAAACCGGTGACTGCATAGACTTTTCGGTAGCCAACTCCTTTCAACTCCTGCTCTCCCACATATTCGGCATCGAAATAATCGCGAATGCGGTGATAAACCGCCTCGCTGATCGTGACCTGCCCCTCAGCTGCGATGGCTTCGATGCGCGACGCCACATTCACGGCGAATCCCCAGATATCGAAAGCAATTTTGCTGTGTCCGACGACTCCCGAAACAACTGAACCGGTATGCAGTACGCAGCGCATACCCCAGGCTTCTTCGCCCCGCGCCGTGGCTTCTGCGCGCTGCTTTTCCACAAACGCCAGCATCTCTATCGAGGCGAGCACGCAGTCGAGCATCGCGGTACGGTTACTACTCTGCAAACCGCCCACCGCCAGCAGGGCATCGCCAATCGTCTTGACTTTTTCGATGCGATAGCGGTCAAGAATGCGCTCGAATTCCTCGAAATAGACGGAGAGTTTTTTCAAAAGTTCGCGGGGGCTCATGTAGCGGGCGATGTCTGTAAAACCGACAAAATCCGTCATGAGAACGATGGCATTTTCGTGGTGTGTCGGCGTCACTGAGCCCTTTTCCTTGAGCTCCTCTATCATCGAAACAGGCAGAATGGTCTGCAGCAGCATCTCGCTCTTTTTTTTCTCTGCCGTGAGCATATTGCGGTCAGAGTCTCCTATATGGTTCAGCAGTTCCCGGATGAGTTTTTCTTTATGGCGGTAGCGCACGAGGCGGGCCAGTGAGCCGTAATAGTCTTCTTGGAGTGCCAGGTCAGGGCTGAGGGATATATTTTCGTTAAATCGGGCAGTCACTTAATGTTCCTTATCGTCCTTCGTGCATAGCCCGAATAGGAAAAAATAGCTATAGGTGTCTAACCGCTGTTTTGTACGTAGGTATACCTACTTGGGTATTATTCTGCCCAGTACCGCTTGTTGAGAGCCTGTGCGAAACTGATACAAAAATCCGAAAAGGCTCTCCGGCGCGTTGTTGCGCAGGCACGCACGCCGCCGGCCACAAATACTGTTTCAAGGTGGACGAGCCCGAGGCGATTCTCAGGTTTTCCTGTGGCGCTTTTTAATCTTCTCCTGCTCGCCCTGGCTGCGGTCTCGCTGGTTTTCCAGCTATTGACACCGGTTATTCTCAATATACCGGCGCTCGCCGTGGTTGTGATTACGTTTGTAATTGCCGTATTCTATTTCAGACGGCGCCGACAAAAGACCAGGCTACCGGTCTTTGCCGGGCTCAACCTGGTTGTGCAGGCGCTTTTTCTTGTGTTAAGCATTGGCATTCTTGTCGTGATTACGATCCCCAACGAATCGCCCGAAGATTCGCCGGCTGTCGTCCAGGGTATCCGCAATATTCTGGTGAGCCAAGGCCTAATCGCAAAGCCGAAAACATCCGCGAGTCCCGCCGTTCCGCAGAACGCAACTGAAACCGTGAAAGAGCCCGTGAATGCTCCAGACGCATCGGCCGTACAGATTACCGTTGAAGATGCCGAAAAGCCGGCCACAAAAGATGCCGGGGCGCAAACCCCATGAAATCCGCCTTGCGTAGCCTGCTGATCGTATATCTGTCTCTTCTGCTCGTGCTCGCGCTACTGCCGCTGACGGGGTATTATGCCGCAGCATTGGCTTTGCCGGTGATGGGCGTTTATCTTTACCGCCTTTTTTTCAAAAAACGGGCAACCGAAGGCAGCGTGGTAAGCAGGGGGATTTTTCTCTTTGCCGCGCTGGTTTTCCTGTGTGGTTTTGCTCTCAACCTGTTCTGCACACTCTACACAGCTTACCGTATGGCTGAATTCCGCCACGGCATAGAACAGGAAAAGAAAAAGATCTACTCCGAACTCAAAGGCGAACAGAATCCATGAGCAAGGTTTCACAGATACTCGGCGCTTCGCAGACACTGAAATTTTCTATCTCAGGCCTGCGCGGAGTTTACCCCGATGACATATCCCCCGATTTATGGGTAGAATATGTCCGCGCTTTCTCTGCCGTACTGCCGGTTGGTCCCGTCGCACTCGCTCGCGACGCGCGCGCCACCGGGCCTGCGCTCAGCCGAATCGCTGCAGGAGTGCTCGCGGTGCTCGGACGGGACGTTCACGATCTGGGGCTTGTCCCGACGCCGACAATTAAGGCATACGTGAAGGAGAAAAGACTGGCCGGGGGCCTTATGGTCAGCGCCTCTCACAATCCTGCGGAATACAATGCGCTGAAGTTTATCAAGAAAGAAGGCTTCTTCTTCGATGCGGATGACAACAGCCGTTTTGCCCGCGCGCTCGACTCGAAACCTGTCTGGGGAACATACCACAAGCAGGGAAAGATTATCGAAGCGCACGCGCAGGCGATTGATGTGCATGTAAAATCTATACTTAAAGTAGTGAAAAAGCCACGCCGCAGGCTCAGGGTGGTCATCGACCCTGTGGGCTCATGCGGCGGTGAAATCGCTCTCGCGCTGCTCTCGCGCCTCGGCGCGCATGTGACGGCTATACACCTCGAAGAAGTCCCCGAATTTCCGCGCCCGCCTGAACCGGTTGCCGCAGCGCTGAAAAAACTGGCAGCTGCAGTGAAAAAGCACAAAGCCGATGTCGGCTTTGCTTTTGATCCTGATGCCGACCGTCTTGCACTGGTCGATGAAAAGGGACGCGCTATCGGCGAAGAGTACACACTGCCGCTGGCTATTCTCTCTGCGGCTCGGCCCGGCAGCACGATCGTGGCGAATCTTTCGACTTCGATGCTGACTGAACGCGCATCTCTCATGCGCAAGTGCCGTTTTGTCCGCTCGGCAGTCGGCGAGGCAAATGTCGTCGCCGAGATGCAGCGGGTAAAGTCCCCGCTGGGCGGAGAAGGTAACGGTGGCGTCATCGATGCGCGTGTTCCGTCATTCGGCCGCGACGCGCTCGCGGGTGTTGCGCACCTGGTGGCATTGCTGGGTAACGATAAAAAATCCCTTTCGCAGCACGTCGCCAGTCTGCCGCAGTTCGTGATGGTAAAAGAGGTCAGGCGCGGCGTGAGCAGCGACGCGATGGCAGCAGCGGTCAAGAGATTTGCCAATGCTTTTCCCACGGCAAAACTGGATAAGCGCGATGGCTCCCACTTCAGCGGCGTCTTTGAAGATGGCTCTCCCTACTGGCTGCATCTGCGTGCTTCAAACACCGAACCCGTCATCCGGATCATCGCCGAGGCGGTAAGCCAGGCGCAGATTGACACGCTTTTTGCTGCCCTTGCGCTATGAAGGTACTTTACCGCGACAAAGAAATTGCCTTCACGCTGGTAAAGACGCGGTTTGGCGACAAACCCTTGCTGCAGTATCCGCATGCAGCGGGAATACTGCCTGTAGAGAAAATCCGCTCGGGAAAAAAATTCCTCTGGCTGGTCGAACAGTACCGTCTTGGTTCAGGCGCAAAATCGTGGGAAATCCCCGCAGGAAAGAAGAAGAACAACGAGACGATTCTGCAGTGCGCCAAACGGGAGCTGGCAGAAGAGGCGGGTTTTGCCGCGCGACACTGGAAAAAATACCTGCAGTACCATCCGGCAATCAGTTTTTCTACAGAAGTGCTGCATCTCTTTACGGCGCGCCAATTAAGCGAAGCGACTGCTGAACACGATGATGACGAAGTTTTCTCGAACAAGAAGGCGTTTAGCGCGGCCGAACTCAACCGCATGGTGCGTAACCACCGCATCACCGATAGCAAGACACTGTTGGCGCTGTGGATTTTCGAAAAACTTTAGCAGGCTCCTGAAAAAGGAGCCGGCTAGCGACCTTCGGGTAAGAAGCCTGAAAATTATCGTACTCCTTGCCAAATAAACTTGCCGTCTTAAGCGGCGCGCGGCATTTGCGGACTATGCGTATCGCAGTTATCGGCGCCGGTTCATTCGGTACGGCGCTCGCCACAATTTCCGCCGAAAACGGGCATGACGTTATTCTCTGGAGCCACTCGCAGGATACTGCGGATGCGATCAGACAGAATCACGAAAATACCATATACCTTAAAGGTATTGCACTGCCGACGAGCATTCGTGTTACCACAGACTTTGGCGAAGCGGTCGCGCATGCCGAACTCTTGATCAGCGCAACTCCGACGCAGGCAATACGTGAAGTATATAGTACAGAGGGCAGGGCGCAGAATATCCATGTGCCAGTGGTCGTGGCTTCCAAGGGTATTGAAAAGAAGACGCACCTCCTGGTGTGCGATGTTTTTAGCGAAATCTTTGGTAATGAAAAGAAGAACCAGTTGTTCTTTCTGAGCGGGCCTTCCTTTGCCCGCGAGATGGCGCTGAAGATGCCGACTGCGATCACTATTGCAGGTTACGACACGGCAAGATTGCCCGATATACAAAAGGTGTTTCACAACGAATATTTTCGCGCTTATGCGACGCCCGACGTCATCGGCGTAGAACTTGGCGGCGCTCTCAAGAATGTCATGGCCATAGCTACCGGCATCGCCGATGGCCTGAAACTGGGCAGCAACACGCGCGCGGCGATCATCACCCGCGGGCTGGCTGAAATTGCGCGGCTGGGCGAAAAACTCGGCGCAAAGCCCATTACCTTCATGGGGCTTGCCGGTATGGGCGATCTTGTGCTTACCTGTACCGGCGACTTGTCGCGTAACCGCACTGTTGGTCTGAAGCTTGGCCAGGGTATGTCGTTGGCGCAGATCCAGGGAGAGATGCGCATGGTGGCCGAAGGCGTACCCACGACCGAGAGCGCCTATGAACTCTCGCAGCAGTTGGGCGTAGAGCTGCCGATCACAGCCGCTGTTTATCGTATTCTTTATGAGGGCAAACCTGCACCCGAGGCGATCAAAGAGCTCATGGCGCGCTCGATCAAGTTCGAATAGATTTTGTGCCGGGCCCGCTCTGTTTACGTAGTGTGATTCTCAAATGGTATTGAAGCAGCGGGGGCGTCTAGTCGGCAATTTGCTATTCGCCTGCGGCGGAGTGATAGCGGTTGCGGCGAACATTTCGGCTGAAGGCGGGCTACCCCGCGCGCAGCGCATTTACAAGAGCGACGCTGAATGGAAGAAGATCTTAACGGCAGAGCAGTACTTCATATTGCGTGAGCGCGGTACGGAGCGAGCGTTCACGGGCAGGTACCATGACCATCACGAACGCGGGACTTACGTCTGTGCGGCCTGCCGGTTGCCGCTATTCTCTTCTGCCGCCAAGTTTGATTCAGGCACTGGCTGGCCGAGTTTCTTTGCCCCGGTGAAGAAGGCGCACGTCGAAGAAATCGAGGACCGCAGCCATGGTATGGTGCGTACGGAAGTGCTCTGCGGCCGTTGCGGCGGCCACCTGGGGCATGTGTTTGACGACGGGCCACGAGGGCCTCTTGGGTCGGGCGCTGACAGGAGGTCATCTTCGCGCACGACCGACGGGCCACGCCCCACGGGACTGCGCTATTGTATCAATTCGGCCGCGTTGCAGTTTCTGAAAGACTAACCCCCGCAGGGTCAGTCTTTCAGCGCAGACTTCAGCTCGCGCATGGTGTATTCTTTGTTATAGAACCCCGTTACCGTATGGATAAGCTCTCCGTCGGGCTTGGTGAGCACGACTGTGGGCAAGCCGCGGATCTTGTATTCTTTTGCCAAACGATCGAGCTCGTCGGTTGGGGTGGAATAGTCGACACGCACCGGTAATATGTTATTTGCCATCGCAAAGTTGATGAACTCGTCTTTCACGAAGAGTTTCTTTTCCATCTCTTCGCACGAGGTACACCAATCAGCCCAGAAATCGATGAAGAGAACCTTGTTTTCCCTGGCTGCAACTGCCCTGGCTTCTTTGAGGTCGCTGTACCACTTGAGTTTTCCTTGCGGCAGAGGGGAGGTTCCCTTTGCCCCGGCTGAGCTTGCAGTATTTGTTTTTACCTCGACGCCCCAGTATTTCACGAATGGGGAAGTAAACAGAAACAACCCCAGTCCTGAGATCATCAGCATTCCTGCTGTATTGACTTTTTTTCTCTTGCTCATATGGTACTCCGCTTTGAGAGGTTCAGCAAGTATGAAAAAAGTGGCGCACATCATGAGACCGATCACCGCAAACGGAAATGCCTGCGCGGGAGGAGGAAAATCCCCCGCAGCATCTTCCAGATAGTGGAAGCCCGCTGTGATGAGGATTACCGCACCGGCGTATTCGACGCCTTTGAGCCAGACTCCCGGTTTAGGTAATCTGATGGAAAAGACGCCTATCAGCAGAAACGGAAATCCCATACCGAGCGCAAACGCGAAGGATGAGAGTGCAGGCATGAGAATCGACTGCTTTTCGGCTGCATTCCTGCTGATCTGTACCAGAAGGCTGCCAAAGAACGGCGCCGTACACGGTGCCGCTATGAAGGCAGAAAAAACTCCCAGCAAGAGCGGAAAGAACAGATTGTCTCTCTTCTTTACCTGCAAGCGGTTGGCGAGATTGGGCAACGGCAGGGGTACGAGATGAGCATAGGCTAATCCTAAATAAATGAGAATTCCGCCTATGATCAGTACGGCCCTGCTATCGCCCAGATAACGGCCAAAGACGCTTCCCGACAGCGCTGCGATAATACCGAGGCTGCCGTACGTAAACGACATGCCCAGGGTATATACGCCGGCAGCACGAAATCCCTGCAACCAGCTCTTCCGCTCACCGCCGGCAAAAATTGCCGTGGTGATCGGGATGAGCGGATAGACGCAGGCTGAAAATGCTGCGACCAGACCCGAACCGAACGCCGTAAGAATCATACTTACCCCCATAGTGTTGCAAACTTGATGCCAAAATCGGGCATTTTACCTTATAAGACCCGGATTTTCCAGGAATCGTGCCAGCGTGTCGAGAAAATGCGCTCCCGTTGCGCCGTCAATTACCCGGTGGTCGCAGGCAAGGTTAAGAGCGAGAAAATCCCCGAACTTTATGCCGCCCGCCTCGTCTTCAAAAGGTCTGCGTTCGCTTGCCCCCACGGCCAGTATGGCCGCTTCAGGCGCGTTGATGATTGCCTGGAAAGAGGTTATGCCGAGCATTCCCAGATTAGAAATGGTAAAAGCAGCACCAGTGTATTCGTCAGGTGTAAGTTTCCGCGCCCGCGCGCGCGAGGCGAGATCCTGCGTTGCCTGCGCTATCGCAAACAGGCTATGCTGCTCGGCGTTGCGAATGACCGGCGTGATGAGGCCATCGTCGAGGCTTACGGCAAACGCCACGTCAATATTGCCGAGTTGCAGGAGATAGTCAGATTCGTTTGCGCCGTTACTCTGCTTGCCTGCAGCAACGTACTGGCGTAGGATTTCGGGGTGCCGGGCAAGACTCTGCGCAACTGCGGCGATAATATAGTCATTGACCGAGACCTTTTTCGGCAGGTGCGCATTCTCTGCGCTCTCTTTGCTGTGTAGTGCCGCTAAGCCTGCATTTGTCTCTCTGCGCAGGCGGTTAAGCTGCGTGACATTGACGGTGCGCGAAAGGTAGAAGTGCGGCACATTTTGCTTCGCATAGGTCAACCGCTCGGCAATTGTCTGCCGCATCGGCGTCAGCGCTATTTTCGTATCGGGAGCCCTTTGCCCCTGTACGGCATGGATCACGATGGAAGCACGCTCTGTCTTTTGCGGCAGGACGCCGCCTACTGTAAGATCGCGGCTGACGATGCGCCCGCCGGGTCCTGAGCCTTTCAGTTGTCTCAGGTCAATACCGCTCTGTTGCGCGATTTTCTTCGCCAGCGGTGAGGCCTTGATGCGATTCTGACCGGCATCCGCATTGACCGGCGTGACTGCTGCTGCCGGAGCAGCCGGAAGCACATTTTCTGTAGCCGAAACAGATGTCGTTGCGCTAGCCTCAGGGTTGCTTGCGGCCGATGCGAGCAGCGTAGAAATATCTTCGCCGGGCTTGCCGATCACGGCCACGGGTGCCCCCACGGGCAGTTTGGCCCCCTTTGCCGCCAGGTGCTTCAACAGGGTGCCGCCGTCGAAGGCCTCCAGATCCATCACTGCCTTATCCGTCTCAATGGCGGCGATCGGGTCGCCCGGTTTGATGCTGTCGCCTTCTTTTTTCAACCATTCGACCAGTAGTCCTTCTTTCATTGTGGGGGAGAGTTGGGTAATTGTCGCGAGCTTCGCCATGGTTGTTTGTGAGCACAAGTTACTTCGGGTCAAGCCAAATGGCACGGGAAATTGCATCGACGTCGCAGGGCTGCTCTTTCCACAGGAACTATGCATATTTTCCTGACGGGAGCCTCCACCGGCATCGGCAATGCGATCGCCCGCGAACTGGATAAGTTTTACAAGGGCGAAGCCAAATTTTCGCTCATCTCGCGCAACAAGGAATTACTCGAGACGCTCGCTCTCAATCTGCAATCACCGGCAAATGTCTATCCGTGCGATTTAACACAGCCCGAAAAGGCGCTCGAGACGCTTGAGCAGGCCACGCAGCATAATGGGCCGGTTGATATGCTCATCAACAATGCCGGCATGCAGTTCGTTAATCACTTTACCTCGATCAGTGAGGCAGACGCCAGGCGCGCCATGGATCTCAACTATACAACTCCCGCTGCGCTGTTGCGCAGCGTGCTGCCCGCAATGCTGAGCCGTAATTCAGGCGTTGTGGTGAACATTGCAAGCCTCGCAGCGATTACTCCCACGCCCTACATGGCTGAATATGCCGCATCGAAGGCTGCGCTTGCGGCGCTTTCGACCGCGCTCACGGGCGAGTACAAGGATACTTCGGTACATTTTCTGACAGTCTATCCCGGACCGGTGAAGACGCCCATGGCAGAAAAGGCGCAGGAAAAATATGCTGGTTCTGCGGCACAGAATGTTCCTTACGGTACTGCAGAAGAACTTGCGACAGAAATCCGCAAGGCCATTCAGAGCAGAAAAAAGAAGCTGATTTACCCGGCGATCTACCGCAGCGCGGAATATTTTCGCGATTTCGCGATCTGGATGACGGCTGAGTTTGCACCAAAGCCAAAATAAAAACGTATAGGGGGTAGACTTAAGTCTACCCCCTATAAGCGATATCCTACAACGGCTTGGATTTGGCGCAACTGAGTGGCCGGTCGGCGTACCAGGTAAAGTAATTCCGTAGCTCGACCGGGCCCCGCAGGCCAAAAAGCCTGAAAAGGTTTTGCCATTCCGAGGCTTCCGTGGTGCGCTGTTTCGACTGAAAGACCTGCACCGAACGGCACTGTGCAAACTCATTTGTCCGCCAGAGTTCGGGCCTCAGTGAAGCAGCGAAGGCAAAACAGGTGGAGTCCAGTTCGAGTACGCCGGCTTTCGTTGCGGCGCGGCTTTCGCTGCTTACCGGCAGGCAGATCTCCGGTTCGGTGATGGCGAACTGCTCTTTGCCCGCAAGCGTGAGACGACCCGAGCTGAAGCGCCACACCTTGTCGGGTACTGCGTAAAATGCTGTCTGCACTCGGGGAGTGATGAGCCAGGGAAACGCCAGTATCGCCATAATTGCGGGAATTCCCCAGCGCAGGTTGCGCCTCGCAGTCCATAGCCTGTTACGAGTCTGCCAGTAGAGCAATGAGAGCAGCAGCGCCACGATCGCCGCGAGTGGAAGCAGCAGAGCATGGTTATCTGGCACCGGCAGAAAGCGCATGGGATAGAGAGTATGCTGACCGGCAAACCACAGATAGAGCGCATCGAGTACATGCAGCAGGTAGCCCGCGGCATCGAAAGGAATATAGAGTATTGCGGCAAAAAGGTAGAGACCTGAGAACGGTACGAGCAGAAGGTTATAGATCAGAGAGAGCGGTTGAGCGTTTCCAAACAGCACATAGGCCAGCACGAATGCTGGCAATCCCGCAGCGAGGGTGAGCGCCACATGTCCGGCAATGAGCTGCCGGATGCGCCCTTCACCGCTGAAGCAGAAATACATGGGCTGATAAAAGAGCAGGATAGCTGCCGTGATACCAAACGAGAGAATGAACGAAATGCTGAAGGTACTGAGCGGAAAGATGATCTCTACAAGCAGAGCAGTCAGGAATAGCAGAGTCCAGGGACTTAACCGCCTGTCGAGCAGGCGCGCGAGCGCGCCGATGGCGAGAAACAGCCAGGCGCGAAACAGCGGTACGGGAAAATCCAGAAGCAGAAGGAAGGCCGTGGCAATCAGGAATCCCAGCACTGCGCCAATTTGAGGTATTCCCAAAAAGCGGAATGGCAAATAAAGCAACGCAAAGAGCAGGGCGACGTTGAGGCCAGAAACCGCGAACAGGTGCATCAGCCCCATGTCGCGGAACGCTGCGAGTGTTTTTGCCGGCATCGTGTCGGTATCGCCGAGCAAAAAGGCGGCAATGAGGCTCTCTTCGCCCATAGTGGCGAACCGGCGGTGCAAAAACCCTAGCGCTGCGCTGCGCAAAGCAGCAAGTCGCGGGTTAGCGACCGTGTTCAGGCTAATCTTCTCACACCATACACGCACGCCTGACAGGCGCTCAAAGATGGCAAAATCTCCTTCGGGAATGGAAAAAGGGCGGCAGGAGTATTTGACTATCGCCCCGCGCAGTGGTAGCTGTTCTGCGCGAAAACCAGTCAGGCGCAGTCTGCTCGAATTATCGAGCGTCAGTATCACGGAGCGGCGCGAAACGCTGCTGGCGCGGGCAACTCCTTCGGTTGGAATTTCTTTCTCTGTGAAAAAGCCTGACCGCAGAGAAAAAAGCCACGTACCCAGCAGAACTCCCCCGAACAGAGCAGGCATGAACCTGCGGCCGAATTTCTTAGAGTAGTAAACAAGAAGCGTGGCAGCAACAACTGCCGGCAGCGATGCAAAAACCCGGTGCCCAGCTGAAAAAAGCGCCAGTGATACAAATGCAAAAAATGTCAATGGCCAGGCCATTGTCGCGTGGTGTTCGGCGTGACATCCGGCCTGTAAAGCCCGATTGGCCCCGCGCGA
>CAYOZO010000020.1:12917-13784 GCA_964408405.1 uncultured Turneriella sp. | reverse complement strand
TTGTCTGCGGGATGGCCGGCCTGTAAAGTACGATTATTCTACTTTGGGCATCTTACGAAGAAAAGTGGGGATATCATAGACGGCGCCTTGCACCGAAGTATCCACGCGGGGAAAATCCAGACCCTGCTGGCCATGACCGGCGCGATAAGCAGCATCGTCAGTGCCGGTGCGCGGCAGAATTTGCGGCTGAAATCCCTTGTGTGCCTGGCCCGGTTGCGTTTGCGCTCGCATATCAGGAGCTGGCGCTCCGGCCTCTTTGCGACGATAGCCTGTCGCGATTACTGTTATCGAGACATGGTTATCTTTCGTTTCGTCTTCGGTGAACCCCACGATGATCACGGCATCTTTGGAAACCTGCTCGTGGATCTGCTTTTGAATTTCGTGATACTCATAGAGAGCAAAGTCTGATCCGCCGACGACGTTGATAAGTACCGCCTGCGCTCCATCGATGGTTTTGCCATTCAGGAGCGGGTGGTGTATTGCGCTCTGCAGCGCTTCGGCGACGCGGTTTTCGCCGGTACCTTCGCCGAGGCCGATTACTGCATCGCCGTTCTGTCCCATAACAGTGCGCACATCGGCGAAATCCACGTTCACAAAGCCGGTCGAGTTGATAATGTTGCTGATGCCGCGCACCGCGCGGTAGAGCATATCGTCGATCAGCTTATATGCAGCGCCAACGGAGGTTTTTTTATCAATCACCTTGAAGATGGCTTCATTGGGAATTGTGATAAGAGTATCGACGCGCTCGCGCAGGTTGTTCTGTCCCTGCTTTGCATAGCTCATGCGCTTTTCGCCTTCTACAATAAAAGGCAGAGTGACCACGCCGACGGTGAGCGCCTTGAGTTCGCGCGCGACTTCCGCAACAAT
>CAYOZO010000020.1:0-12907 GCA_964408405.1 uncultured Turneriella sp. | reverse complement strand
GCTCCCGTACCCGTACCGCCGCCCATGCCTGCGGTGATGAAAACCATGTCAGCGCCCTTGAGCACGTTCATGATTTTTTCGCGGTCTTCCATTGCCGCCTGAGCCCCGACATCAGGGATACCGCCGGCGCCCATGCCGCGCGTGAGTTTCGAACCCAGCGCAACTTTGACCGGAGCATGCGAACGCTCAAGCACCTGTTCGTCGGTATTCATCGCGATCAGTTCAACGCCTTCTAGGTTCATGGACACCATGCGCTCAACGGCGTTCATGCCGCCGCCGCCCACGCCCACCACTTTGATCGTGGCGGGAGATTTCTTCTTTTCTTCAAATGCCAGCATCGTTTAAGCTCCTACAGGTTTTTCTGTAACCAATTCTTCACTTTTCCGAGCAGGTTGCGTCCGGGTTTTTGTGTTTCTGTTTCGCCGTACCGCGCCTGGTACAGGATTAATCCTGTCGCGGTGCTGTACGGTGGCGATGCAACCTTGTCTGAAATCCCCAACAATCCCTTTGGATAGGCGACAGACGCACCTAGCTGCAGAACTTCTTCGGCAAGGCCAACCAGGCCATCGAGTTGCGCGCCGCCTCCCGTAAATATGATACCGCCGGCCAGAATATTTTTTCTGCCGGATTTCATGAGTTCCATGTCAATGAGTTCGAGCATCTCGCGCATACGCGCTTCGATAATGAGTGCCATATCACGGCGGGGAATCTGCCTTGGCGCACGTTCACCCACCGAAGGGACGTCCACCATTTCCATAGGATCAACGTCTGCTGCGCGCGCTGTGCCTTTGCGTTTCTTGAGCATTTCCGCCGCGTCAATCGGTGTCTTGAGACCGATTGAAAGATCCTGCGTTACGTGCTGGCCACCGAGGCAGATGGTCGCGGAGTATTCAACGCCGCCGTCCACGTAGATGATGAGATCGATGACTCCCGAGCCGATGTCACAGATTGCCACGCCGAGATCTTTCTCTGCTTCGGTTAAGAGCGCCTGGCTGGAGGCGAGGGCGGAGAGTACCTTGTTTGAAACCCGCACACCGGCCTGTTCAACAGCCTTCTCGGTATTCTGGAGCTGTGTTACCGGGGCAGTGACGATGTGCACCTGCGCGTCCAGGCGCACGCCTACCATGCCTAGCGGGTCTTTGATTCCGGCCTGGTCGTCCACTTTAAACTCCCGCGAAAGTACATGCAGAATTTCCTGGTCTGCAGGAATACGGATGTTTTGCGCCTGCTCGATGACGCGAAAAACGTCGGCATGGGTGATGATGCGGTCGCGGCCGGTGATGGTCACCATGCCGGTGGCGTTGTCGCCGCGCACATTCTTGCCAGAGATATTGATGATGACTTCGTCGATTTCCACGGCAGACATCAGCTCCGCCTCTTCAATGGCGTCGCGTATGCTTTTGACCGTTAGTTCGATATTGGTGACCGATCCGGACTTAACTCCGCGCGCCTCGACGACACCGAGGCCGATGATCTCGATATCTTCGGGCGATGCTACGCGTGCAACTATGGCAACAGTCTTACTCGAACCCAGGTCAAGAGCTGCGATGATGCGGCCGCCGTGTGACCCCGCGTCATAACTCATGTTTCGCCCTCTGTGCCGCTTCGGTTTGTTTTCATTTCGCGTATTATGGCGCTGTTTTCCTGCAGGTCTACCAGTGTCACAGATCGCGGCAGCTTAGCTTCGAGGTACGCGTATACTGCCCACAGCCGGCGCAGAGTCTCTTCAGAGAAGCGACCCTCATACACCACGCAGGAGCGAATACCTGCTGAATAGATTCGGTACCGCCAGATGCCGGGTTTAACCGTGTCATCGGCCGCTCGTTCTTTCAGCGGCTGTATCTCGATTTCGGCGAGACGTTGCCAGAGAAATGCATAACTTCCCTGCGTGTCTTTCCAAAGCCGGATTATGTCACTTCTCGGTGAAGTCAGTGATTCAGCGCCAAAAGTCAAGTAGAAAATGACTTTGTCCGGCGTAAAGTCACGGTGAATCTGCGAGGCATTTTCGACGATCGTCGTACCCTGCGCATCCTTTTCGGCAATGCCGTTGCCTTCGTTTTGCAGGTATTCGAGCGTGCGTTCGGTGATCGCAATCTGTATGCGCTTACCCGGCAGTACAGCAACGCGGGCAGTGGCGATGCGGCGATTAAGCAGCAGCGCGTCCCGTATTTCATCTGAGCTGACGCCGTCCTTTGCGGCCCGCAACAGGTAGTTGACTACATCCTGTATATCTTTCTCTGTCAGAATGCGGTTACCCTCTACGCTGATTATCCACTCGCCATCGCCTGAGTGGCGTTTCACAACAAACCAGGCAAGCAGAATGCCTCCGAGCGCGAAGAGAGTAAGACCGGTTAAGAGGATTTTTTTTCGCAATGGCATTGGGCGTTTTGTCTCTCGGTCGCGGCGTTACTGCGGCGGCGTATCGCTTCCAACTTCCATGTCAGAAAAATTGCGGTTCCATTCGCTGATGAGCTCCCAGATGGTGACAAACATTGTTACGATAAAGGGGCCCAGGATCAGGCCCTTGATACCGAATGCATTGAGCCCTCCCACAATTGCGAGAAAAAGAAACAAAGGGTGCAGGTTGAGGTCTTTGTCGAGCAGCAGCGGCTTAACCAGGTTCTCGAGCAGGAAATAAGCGACCAGGCAGGTGATACCCATCACTACTGCGGTTGTTTCCTGGTCATGCGTATAAAGGTACAGCGCTCCAGGCAACCAGACCACAGCCGTGCCGATTACGGGAATCAGCGCGAAGGGTGCGGCCACAGCACCCCAGAGCAGGGGGGTGCTCAGATTGCAAAGCCAGAAAACGATGCCAATGACGCTCCCCTGCACCATAGAAATCACCAGGTTGCCCTTAACCACGGCATCGAAAATCTGCACCATGCGATCGCCGATGTGTTTCTCTATCTTGTCGGGAAACGGCAGGTTGCGGTACACTGCCATCCCTATGCGATCAACGCTGCGAAAAAGGAAAAAAAGTATAAAGAGAGCAAACGTAAAGTCCACGAAAAATTTTAGACCTGTCGTAGCCCAGGTCCAGCCTTGCTTGAGCGTCTCGAGCTGGTTATTGCGGAACATGTCCAAAATCTGCAGGCGATAGGCCAGCAGTTGCTGCGCGCTGATTTCGAGACGCGCTTCAATCCAGGGATTGTTCCGGTGTATTTCCAGCAGCTTTTCCGGGGTAAACCATTCGCGCGCGAGCTCCGCAGCGTGACGCGCCTCGGTAAAGAGCGCAATCGCCAGGAATATCGCAGGAATAATCAGGCTGAGTATCACGGTCAGTGTCGAGATAACGGCAGCCATGGTCCGCCGGCCGTCGAGTTTGCGCAGCAGCCAGCGGTGGGGAGTACGGAACAAGATGAAGAGAATTCCGGAAATGAAGAAGGCATAGAGATAACTGTAATAGACAAAGCTCACAAGCCCCAGCAGGAACAGGAACAGTCCAAAAAAAACGTATGGCAGAAAACGGTGAAAATCCAGAAAACTGTAACTGCGATCGAGTTGTACTTCGTGCTGCTCGGTTTTTTTCATTGGCTACCACCGCGGCTGTAATCTGCTTCGGAGCGACCGATACGAATCAGCAAATTCTCCGCATACGGAAGCCTGCTGATGTCGATCGAGACGAGTTCGCGTTTGTCAGCGCCGGCATCTGTCTTTCGCTCATACTGTAGCAGAGCGCCATTACTCTGCACGAGGTTTGTCGTTTCGGTAAACCCATGCTTTTGTAATGCGTCTTTGTAATAGCCGACCACGCTTTCGAGCGGATGATTAGTTTTTTGCAGAATGATTCCAGGCTGGTCTGATTTTGTGTCCGCTGAAGTCGCGCGATAAAGTTCTGCCTGCGGATAGAGCAACGACAAACTGCGGACGAACTCGGGAGCATCTGCAGGCCTTGCGCTGGGCGGCAGGTCGCGCATCGAGGCCTGCGCATTCTTATCCTCCTTAGAGCAACCCTGGATGCCCGTGAGAATGGTCATGGCCAGCAGAAAGCGGGATACAAAGTTACCCGACGGCAAATGCATGATGAGACATAATGCTTTGGGCGCGCGGCGCTGTACAGCGTTTATAGACCTTTTCTCCTGCAGTTACCAACGAAAGTCTCTGAGTTTGAAAAACAATTTACACGCTGTCTTTCCGCACAGTGCTCACGCATGGTTTTCCTCTTCGGTATGCCCAGCATGGGCGAAATGATCATCATCGTGGTTCTCATTCTCTTGCTCTTCGGTGGCAAAAAATTGCCCGAGCTTGCGCGCGGACTTGGCGCAGGTATCCATGAATTCCGCCGGGGAATGAACCAGGGGACTCAACCCATCGAGGCGCAGGAGCACATACCCGAACGCGATATCACTCCGCACACGCACGAACGCGAAGAGTCGCACCGGCCTAAATCCATTCCTGCTCCCAAGGCGCGCGGCGGCAGGCCTGCTGCCCGGCGTACTGCCGCGCCTAAGAAAAAGGCCGCGAAAAAGAAATAGCTCCCCCATTGGCCTCAAGCGAAAACTCGCAGGATCGCATACGCACGCTCGTTGAGGCGTTGCCGTATATCCAGCGTTTTGCCGGTAAAACGCTGGTGATAAAGTACGGCGGCGCGGCGATGGATAAGGCCGACCTCAGCGACCGCTTTGCGCAGGATGTCGTCATGCTCAAAGCATGCGGCATTGATCCCGTGATTGTCCATGGTGGCGGCCCGATGATTAACCAGCTGCTCGCGCGCCTGGGGGTGAAATCAGAGTTCATCCAGGGACACCGCGTTACCGGCGATGAAGAAATGGCCGCAGTCGAAATGGTCCTCGGTGGCGATGTCAACAAGCGCATCGTCGCGCAGATTGCCCGTAAGGGCGGCAAAGCAGTGGGGATTTCAGGGCGTGACGGTTCATTGGCGCGCGCCAGCAGGCATAAACTCGAACGTACGACAGAACACGGTACAGAATTCGTCGATTTGGGCAGGGTGGGCTCAGTTGAGCCGCGCGATGTGAACGTGCAAGTGCTCAATGTACTTAAAGCTGGTGGTTTTATCCCTGTGATTGCGCCCGTAGCATACGATGATGATGGGAGTTCTCTGAATATCAATGCAGATACGATGGCCGGCGCCATTGCTGCAGCGCTTGGCGCAGAAAAGTTATTACTGCTGACCGATACGCCGGGAGTCATGCACAACGGTGAAACGCTGACACGTTTAACGCCTGCCGACGTGCGCAGGTTGAAGACCGACGGCGTGATATCCGGTGGCATGATTCCAAAGACCGATTGTGCCGTTGCAGCAGTTGAAGCGGGAGTTCGCGCCGCGCATATCATAGATGGGCGCGTACCGCATGCCCTGCTGCTCGAAATTTTTACCGATACCGGCGTCGGTACGATGATCATTCCGTAAATTGTGTCCGCTTTGTCGCCTGCCAGGCAGGCTCGCAGGAACAGAATTGCATGTACTCAGTTGTGCTCCAAAGAGTTTGACATCCCTTCCCAGCCATTTATATTGAACTACTATGAAAAAAATTCTTGTGCTGGCGACAATCGCGGTTTCCCCGCTTACCCTGTCTGCCTATACTTCCACCAATATGGCCGGGCAAACCGGTCTGATTTCTACACCGACTGCGCGTGTAGTCTGGGAAGGCAATAACAGTACCGCAGCGGTCACGGCAGGCTATAGCTATGCCAATAACGGCACGGCCTATAACGCGCCCAACGTCAACGTCGCGCTGTTCGATCGCTTTGAAATGGGTGGCGTTTTTAATGCAGTAGAAGGCAGCGGCAACAATGATTTTATGCTGCACGGCAAGCTGCGCTTCTCCCCCTGGTCTGGTAGGGGCAACTCGGCGCTCGCCATTGGCGGCAATTACCAAAGCCTTGAACCCGGCGCCTTCACCGTGGGCCAGGTTTACCTTGCTGCGACCTATGAGGCAAATTTCTTTGGTATGGAAGCAGATACTTCGCTCGTTTTCGGCAAGACCTTTGGTAGTGCAACCCGATCAGGAGATTTGGATTTCTCGATGGGGTTTGACCTGAACTTTTTCCCGGGTCTTTTCAAGGGGTATGTGCGCTGGCTGAATGAACTTTCGAACTACGACTATCTCTATGGCAATGCGCCGACACGCGCAGGCGCCCGCGGAGCGTTTAATACCGGCTTTCGCATACCGATACTCAAGCACATGAGTCATCTGAAGTTTGATGTAAACATAAAGATGACGGATGCGCTCGACGACGAGCGCGGCTTCGCTGCCGGAGTAGTCTTCGGCGCCCGCTTCTAAGTTTCTGCTGGCACGGGTGGGCTCTGCGCCCGTGTCAAAATCCAAACCATCGTTTGACTTTTTTCCACGCTGAGCGCGGTCGTGTTCTCTGCACACCTGCGCCCATCGGCGGATATAGCAGCACAAAATTCCGATCGGAAAACGCCCGAAGCATCATCTCGGGCAGTCGTGCGTGTATCTTTTCCTGCGGAAAGAGCGGCGCGCGGGCGAGTAAAGCGACTGTGAGCGAGTTGGCGCTGCCATCGAGTGCCAGCAGATCAAGGCCTGCATGAATTTGTCCCGCTCGAAAGTTACAGAGCCTTTTATACCCTGTATGCTCGAGCCTGGTTTGCATGGCCGCAAGCACTTCTGAATCGCCGAAGACAGTCAGTCCCGCTCGCAGACGGTTAGCCAGGACGAATAGCATTTGGAACCAGCTTTCCTGGCTTTCGAGCAGCCGGGAGTGGGGCACAATGACGTTGACCGTCTCTGTCACCGACAGGTCGGTCGTAAGGTGTGCTGCGATTACCATTCGGTCAGTGGATGCGAGCGCGAGGTTTTCCAGGAAGGAATAGCCCCGCGGGCGGCTGAGCGTTGGTACCGCGCCGAGTCCGAGCAGAATGCGGTCGCATAAAAGCTCGCGCGCTGCATGCGTGACGGCGCGAATCCGGTCGTTTTCGATGCGCGCCGTCAGCTCGACTGTCTGATCGCGCGCAGCGTACATTGGCACGATTTCATTGAATCTGCTCTCGACGGTACGAATACGCTCCTCGGCGGTATGGTCGTCAGGCACAACATTCAGCGGGTAGAGTTTAGGCGGGCGGCGGAGATCCCCGAGGTGCGTTGCGAGATTCATCAGCGGCAGCATTGTCTCTGGATTGCTGAGCGGCAGCAACACCCTGGTCATCGTCTTAGATGTAGCGCTGCTGCTTTCCGGTTGATGGCCCTTCAACAGAACCGCTGCAAGAATCTCGCTTGTGAGAAAATGCCAGAGCACGAGCTGCGCAACCATGGGCGGCAGCAGGCCACGCGCGGTGGCAAAATAGACGAAGACCAGCACGATCGGATTTCTATGCAGGCTCATAAGCCAGGTCGAACGAACTTCGCCATCTTTGCTGAGTAGCGCAGAAAGACCAAAGCGCAGACCTAATGCCCCGAGCGTTAACCCAAATGCCTCGAGCAAAGTGATCATGCCTAGATCCTGAAAGAGCAGGCCACTCAGACCAAAATAGATGTAGAAAGCGGGGACAAGAATGCTCAGCCCCAGAAAACGCAGTCGGCCCAGGATACGCGAGCCCTGGGTTACAAAGCGGGAGATCACAAATCCGGCGGCGTAGGCGCCGAGGACTGGCTCAATGCCTGCTGTACGGATTGCCAGCACGACGCCGAGTGTGAGAGCGATTACCAGGTAGAACAATGCGTACGATTCTTCGCCTACCCGGCGGAGCAGCACGCGCAGCGCTTGCGGCACAACAGAGAGCAGGACAACAAAGAGCAGTACCAGACCAACTAACTGCTGGAGTAATTCTGAGCTGGCAGGGCTTTTGCGTGTGAAAGTGAGTAATAGCGCCAGCGCAAGCAATGCGCTCATCTCAGAAAAAAGCGCGGCAAATGCAAACCGGTCATCGACCTGGTTGCTACGAAAACTTTCTCCCGCCGGGTTCTGTCTTTTGCCAGGTGCGTGCACGGCGACAATCATTGCAGCGCTGAGACTTGTCAGCCACTGCTCGTGTAGCAGTAGATGCAGCAGCAGAGCGATCGGCAGTACCGTCAGCGCCTGATGGATCAGGGCAAACAAGAGGGATTTCGAGGTGATACCGAAGCGTTCTCCCCAGTCGATATCGAGCGCCGCCAGAAAAACCAGGAAGAGCGCTCCCACTTCAGAGAGCTGTACCAGCAGGCTCTGTTGGGGAAAGCTGAACGGAAGGAAGTACGGCAGCGCAGCGCCGCAGAGCAGGAAACCCCACGCGGGGTGTATGCGCGTGAGCCGCGCCAAACCTATGCTGACCACGCCTGAGGCCGCAATGAAGAGCAGCGAGGCAACTGTCAGAACGAGATTTTCGTACATGCTTCCTTAAGCGGAGCGTTGTTTGTTTTCTGCGGCCTTTTTTTCAATTTCGACATAGCGCTCGGCAATTTGCTGTGCCATGTGCCGAACGCGCGCAATATATGTCTGCCTCTCGGTCGGCGAGACTGCACCGCGCGCATGCAGCAGGTTGAACGTGTGCGAGCATTTGAGCATGTAGTCGTAGGCGGGAAAAACCAGCGGTTCCTTTTCCCAGGCGAGAATGCGTTTGGCTTCTTCTTCGTATTCGTCGAACCAGCGGAAGAGTTTTTGGGTATCTGCCAGTTCAAAGTTGTAGTGCGAGTATTCCCATTCGGTCTGCTTGTGGATCTCGCCGTATTTCATGTTCCTGCTCCACGCTATGTCGTACATATTTTCTACACCCTGCAGGTACATCGCGAGCCGCTCGAGGCCGTAGGTGTATTCGACCGAAACGGGTTTTAGCGGCAGTGAACCGCACTGCTGGAAATACGTGAACTGCGTTACCTCCATGCCGTTCAGCCAAACCTCCCACCCCAAACCGCTTGCGCCCAAAGTCGGCGATTCCCAGTCATCCTGCACAAAGCGGATGTCGTGCTCTTCGAGCCTGAAGCCGAGCGCGCGCAGGCTGCCGAGATACACGTCCTGCGCATCAGGCGGCGAGGGTTTCATGATTACCTGGTACTGGTAGTAGTGCTGGCCGCGGTTCGGGTTTTCGCCGTAGCGCCCGTCTGTCGGCCGGCGGGAAGGTTCGACATAAGCCACCGCCCAGGGCCGGGGACCGAGGACGCGCAGGAATGTGTGTGGGTTAAAAGTGCCGGCCCCCACTTCCATGTCGATGCCCTGTGCGATTACGCAGCCGCGCTCAGCCCAGTACTGATTGAGAGTACTAATAATATCCTGAAAATACATGGGCTAATATGGCGCGCCGATTCAGCGCGTCACGCGATCTGACCTTTTGCCTACAGAAGCAATCGCATTCACTTTTTTTTGTATCTGTCGGTCGCTTCAATGAGCGCGGAGCGAATACCCGGTTCAAATGCTGCGTGGCCCGAGTCGGGTACAATGGTGAGCCGCGCGCGCGGCAGTTTCTCCTTCAGGTCAAAGGCATTCTTAACAGGGCAGACGACATCGTAGCGGCCGTGGATAATGTCGGCCGATAGGTGCGCGATGCGGTGCGCGTTGTTGAGGATATAATTGTCTTCGGGAAAAAAGCAGTTATGGACAAAGTAGTGGCATTCGATGCGTGCGAGCGATACCGCAATCTCAGTAAATTCGTTGTACATACTCTCGCTGGGCCTGAGACAGATCGTCGCGCCCTCCCACTGGCTCCAGGCCCTGGCAGCCTCAAGGCGTACCTTCTTGTCGGTCGATGTCAGGCGGCGGTAGAATGCACCAAGCATGTCGTGACGCTCGTTTTCAGGAATGACCTTCACATACTTCTGCCAGGCATCGGGAAAAATCTGGTGCGCGCCGTACTGGTAGAACCAGAGAATTTCTTCGTGGCGGCAGAGAAATATACCGCGGACGATCAGGTGGAGTATCCGCTCGGGATGATTTATGGCGTATGCGAGCGCAAGCGTACTGCCCCACGAACCGCCAAAGACCAGCCATTGCGAAATATTCAGCTTCTGACGAATCACCTCAATATCGCTAATGAGATCCCACAGGGTGTTTTCGCGCAGCTCGGCATACGGAGTGCTCTTGCCTGCGCCCCGCTGGTCGAACAGAATGATGCGATATTTTTCCGGGTTAAAAAATCGCCTGTGATTGACCGATAATCCTGCGCCCGGGCCGCCGTGCAGGAAGAGCGCGGGAATTCCCTTTGGGTTGCCGCATTCTTCGATATAGATGGTGTGCAGGTCAGAGACCTTCAGGCGGTAGGATTTGACGCGGGTAATTTCCGGGTAGAGCTGCTTGAGTTCGGGGGAGTTCATTTGCTATGGCGGCAATGCAGAAAATTTCAGGCAGCAGTAAAGCGGATTAGCCATTGGATATACGGCAGCACTCTGTTACATACACTCGGGGGCTAAGAATCGCGCGCCGCTGCAATCGCGCGTTCAAGACGGTCAACGCCGTCGAGAAAGAGGGCCGGGCCGGGCTGCAGTATTTCAGTGGAATCGACTTCATATACCTGGCCGTTGCGCATTGCCGGGGTATCCGCAAGGTTTGCCTTCAGCCACTGTCTGTCCATGGCCTTGCCGCACCACGAGCCGATGATCACTTCGGGTTGTGCATGCAGAACGTCTTCGACTGTTACGATTCGGTCTTTTGCCATCGCGCCGGAGTGTTTCGCAAAGATATTCCTGCCGCCGCAGACTTCGATGAGCTCGGATACCCAGCGAATTGCCGAGATTATAGGCTCATCCCATTCCTGGAAGAAGACCCTGACTTTGCGTTTCCGGAGATTGCGCTCGCGTATGCTGTTGAGCTTCTTCTTCCAGGCCTTGAGCAGCATTTCAGCCTGTGTGCTCTTACCCACGATACTGGCAAAGAGTCGCAGCGTCGATTCGATCTCGGCCAGGCTGCGCTGGTTGGTAACCAGGACATTTAATCCTTCTTTAATAAGTTTCGCTGCAAGCTCAGATTGTATGTCGGAAAAGCCAATTACCAGGTCGGGTTTGAGCGATTTGATCTTCTTTATGTTGCCGGTCAGAAAAGCGCTGACACGCGGTTTCTTGCGGGCCTGCGGCGGACGGACCGTATAGGCGCTCACTCCCACAATGCGCCGTCCTTCGCCGAGCAGATAGAGCCACTCGGTCGTTTCTTCGGTCAGGCAGACGATGCGTTCAGGACCTGCCATAAAGAATATCCAGTGCCAGGAGCCTGGCAGTTTCGACGCGCTGCGCTTCGTCTTCAATTTTCAGAACCGCACGTGCAAACTGTCTTAACTGCGTGCGCGATAGGGCCTGCAGCATATTCGTGACCACTGCCATACGGTGCGTCGGCATGGTGTAGTCACGGAAGCCGAGAGCAGCGAACCACGCAATCGCCCACGGCTCGCCGGCTACTTCGCCGCAGATGGTAAGCGGCTTGCGGCGCGCGAGCGAGCGCAGCTCGCGGGCAACGGCGACAAAAGCATCGCTGAGTAATGTCCGGTGCAGGGCGGAGCTGTTCTCGCGGCGTTCGGCGGCAATGTTGCTCAGCAGATCGGATGTGCCGACATAAATAAAGTCCAGTTTGTTTGCCCAGCGGCGTGCGTTGAAGACCGCACCGGCCGTTTCGAGCATTGCGCCCAGGCTTATTACGGGCGCATTTTTTTCCGCCATCATTGTGCGCAGCAGGTCGCGGATTGCTGCCAGCTCATGCCATTCCGAGAGATACGGTATCAGCAGGCGTGCCTTTTTGCGCGCTTGCTGCGCCGCCCGGATAAGAGCCGTGAGCTGTGTCTCAAGAATTTTTTTCTCTTTCAGCAGGAAACGCACGCCGCGCAATTCACGGTCGCGTTCAATCAGCGGGTGCGCAAGAAAATTCTTGTCTTCGGAGAAATCGAACAGCCGAAATGTTACTTCAACCGGCGATTGGAGTATCTCTTCGTACTGGCGCTGCAGCGCGCGCGCCGACGGCACTTCGCCGGCTTCGCTGATCTGGTATTCGGTGCGGTAGAGGCCGATGCGCTCATCCTTTTGTGCCTGGCTTGTGTGGGCCAGTTCACTCAGAAAATGCATGGTCCCTGACAGATCATACTTTTCGCCCGACTGCATGCGTACCTGCACGGACCAACGCCTGGCCTCGCTCTCGGGGTTGCTCTCGATGAAGCGCGCTGCCTTGCGGGGCTTCAGGACTACGTAACCGATGTCGGCGTCGAGCAGCGTTTCGGTTTGTTTCTTAAACCGAAAGAAGCGCGCATCTGTCACAGAAACGCATGGTATTCTCATCGCCCTGAGCATCACAATTTCATGCGCGGTATCGCTCGTCTCGCCGATGATGATTCCCCGCACACCGGCGCGTTTGAGGGCCAGCACTTCGCTGACCGTGAGCCGAGGCGCCGCCACAATCGCAACGCCGTCAGGCAGGCGCAGTTCCTGCTGAAGCCCCAGAAAGAACTGGATGCGGCGCTTCATATCGGTCATGTCCTTGAGAAAATGCCGGTTCTGCGGCGCAGTGGCAAGGCCGCGGGCACTCGAGTCGAATGTGAACTGCCGGGAGACCATGCTGATCACGGCGCCGAGTGCCGCCGCAGCGGTTGCGCCCCCGCCGAAGATCCGGTTTTTGATCTCGCCCAGAAAAAAGGGGTCTTCGAGTGTCAGGATATGCGATTCGAGCACATCGATCGCTTCGTCGATTGCTGCCATCTCGCCGGGATTTTTCCGGCGCCGGTCGAGCATCATTTTCTTTTCGCCAGCCAGTTGCAACTGCGCCGCGCGCAGGGCGCTCTTGAACTGCCTGAACTCGCTGCGGGGGTTGATGTCAGACTTCTCTTCAGAAACGAACCGTTCACGCCTGAACTCCGCCATCAGGCCGCGAACTCTGCCGGGGTAGATACTTTTGGCTCTGATATGCCGCATGAGCTGTTCTGTCAGCGCATCCTACACGGCGCCTGGTTCAGCAAGAAAAAGCAAGGGAAGCTTTGCCTTCCAGGCGCACGGCCAAAAAACCCTCAACGAAGAGACATATTCCGTCCGATACTCGTATA
>CAYOZO010000019.1:0-35668 GCA_964408405.1 uncultured Turneriella sp. | reverse complement strand
ATAGGGGCTCCTTGTTCTTGATATGTTGCAAAACCAAGTTGCGGGAGCCCCACCTAACTAAAACACCTATAAAAAGTGTAACATATCTCTCCGGGGCTTAGAGCAAAAACGAACAAATGAGTTGACAAAACGAACAGAATTGTAGATACACTATTCGGCAATTATGTTGTACAGCAGCGCGAGCAAGTATGCAGTCAGGGCACTGGCTTACATGACATCCAAAGCCGACCAGACCGTCTTCACAGTCGAAGAAATCGCCAGAGGGGCGGCGGTGCCGAAGCCTTACTTGAGTAAGATACTTAAGCAGCTCGTCACCGGCAAGATTCTCAAATCCAACAAAGGCCCTGGCGGAGGATACCAGTTTGCGCGGCCACCGGGCGAAATTAGCCTCTACGATATCAAGGTGACCATTGATGGCATCACCGAATTCGTGGAATGCGCGCTGGGGTTAGACTCGTGCAACGACGAGGCCCCCTGTCCGGCTCACTTTATCTGGAAAGATCTGCGCGCTGCGGCAACCAAATCACTGCAGATAACAACGCTGCCCGTCGCCAACGAAATCATGCACGAGAAGGCGCGCCATCCCACAGGCCAGAAAAAGACCGTATTCAAGCGCGTTAAGACCTGACAGGCAATTCATAGCAACCAGCGGAAAGGCAGTAACAGGCGGGTGAAAAGCCCGGGCTTCAGGTCTCTTTCAGCTGCCTGACGGCTGAAGCGTTTCATGTCTTCGCGCAGGTCACGCCATTGCTCATTACCAGACCGGGTAAAAACCAGCGTATCGAGATTCAGCACCATGCTGCGATAGTCGTAGTTGGCAGACCCCGTACCGGCAAAACCATCGACCATATAGAACTTCGTGTGCGAGAATCTGCGCTCAGCATCCGGTCCGTGGTAAAGATAGATTTTTGCTCCACGCTTCATGAGCTTACGCGCCAGATAAAAAGACACGCCATCGACGAACGGTACGTCCGAAGATTCGGGCAAAATAACTTCGACACAGATTCCTCTGGTAAGTTTCCTCTTGAGTATGCGATAGTAGAATCCGTACGGGACAAAATAAGGCACTGAAATCACGATCTGTTTGCGGGCCTGACGCAGCCTTCGCTTGAGGTAGCGAGACATGGAATACGCTGCGGCGCTGCGGCGGCTGAGCAGAATCGCGCGGTTGCGGCTGCGCAAGAGCTGCCGCCGCGCCCACTTTTCATGGCTCGCCCGCCGACAAGCGTCATCAAACTGCTGCGCAAGATTGTGCACGAAGCCTTTGTGCGCGCTTACGAACGCCAAATCCAGCCAGCGGCGAGCGCCAAAAAAACGCCGGGAACATTCGCGCATGATGTTGAATCCGCCGGTAAAACCGATGCGGTTATCGACTATGATGATCTTGCGGTGGTTGCGCCTGATCAGAAAGCGAAACCACTGCCAGTTGAGCGCGCGAAAGTGGTGGTGCATATATATATGTGCCCCGGCATTTCGTAACGGGCGGAAAAAATTACGGGGAAGCTCGTAGCTACCGACCGCATCCACGACAACCATCACGCGCACACCTTGCCGGCTTTTGCGCTCGAGCGCACGCAGAAAAACTCTGCCGATCTCATCATCCTGCCAGATATAGACCATGACATACACGCTGCGCTGTGCGCGGCGAATCGCGTGGAGCGCGCGGGCATAATATCTGTCGCCCTCGCTAATCAGCTCAAAGTATGACTGCACAATCCAGCTATGGGTAACGGAGATAATGCGGCAAGTAGCAGCGGAACAACTACTCAACGCGCGCAGTGTGGCGCGATCAGCGTGGGTCGAATCAGTAACAGAAGCCCAAGTAAGAGCGCATAGAGCGGACCTGCCCACGAAACCACCTGCCGCATCCGCTGGCTCAAATAAATACCAAAGAGAGAGGCAATCAGCATCAGCGGAAAAGTACCCGCTCCGAAGATCGCCATATAGGCAACACCGCCAAGCAAGCTCTCTGCAGCGATGCTCACAAGGAGGGCAGCGGCAACCATGCCGCAGGGCAGGATGCCATTCAGCATGCCCAAAAGAAAAAATCGCCCCCGGCCCGCATTCTTAAGAAAAGGAGACAAAGTTTTCACAGCATAGCCGTGTAGCCGCGAGAGAAATCCCAGACGTATGTGCGCAAAGATCTGCGCCAGCGCAATCAATACCAGTAGCAATCCTGCAAACACTGCCACGCGGTTTTGCCATACCTGCAGAGGAATGGCAGCGGCCAGAGCTCCCGCAATTGCTCCCAAGATTGAATAAGTAAAAATCCGGCCAAGATTATATATCACCCGGTAAAAGATGGAAACCCACACCAGGCTCTTACTCACCGGCAGCGCCAGCACGAGCGGCCCGCACATACCCAGACAGTGACCGCCGGAGAGTAACCCCATGACGAATGCAGACGCGAAAAAACTCACCAGAGAACCTTTTCGGCAAAGTAGGATTGTCCAGCCGAAACAAAATCGAGTAAGACGCGCCACTTCTGCCCTGTTTTGAGCCGAGCTTGTACGTTCGCGCGTGCACCCGTTATTTTGAGGGGGATTTCAAAATCTTCTGCCGGATTGATCGGCGAATAGAAAAACGCTTTCCCTTCGACGGTCTTTCCCTGAAAATACGCGGGCAGTTTTACCTCAATGCCGTCGGCTGAGCGAATGATCTCTGTCTCGCCCAGCTTCAGCAGGCGCTTTTCTTTCTCGAGACGCTGAGAAAACTCCTTGTCGCGGTAGTAGTAATCTTTCGAAACCAGATCGACCCGTTCGGAAAAAGCGACCCTGACGAAGGCGATTGTCATACCCATAAACAGGATGAGCGCCGCAGTTATCGCCAAAGGCCAGCCTTGCAGATTTTTCAGCATCTAATTACCCGGCGCAATAAATACCGTCTGCTTCTTGCGCAAAAACTTTCCGTTCAGCAGAATATCAAATTCAATGGGAATGTTCACATTGCCAATCGCCTCAGGCTTCAGGGCGAGCAGAAAACGCACCTGCGTGAAACTCTGCGCGGCGGTTTCGCCCATCGTATCGATAAAGCGAATCTCGCCTTTGTCGGCAAATTGCTCTGACAGGCGGATGTCGGTCTTCTGCGTCTCAAAGGTCTTGTTAAAAACTTTCAGCGAGTACATATTGCCTACATAACCGTCAGGAAGTCTCTGCGCCAGCATACCCGGCTGCCTTAAGAGCACAGTCTCGATCTGCTCGCGCGTCAATAACAAGCCTGTGAAAATCGAAAGCACGAGTAACCACACCGCAAGATAACCTGCGGTGCGGAATTTGAAGAAAGAACTCTTGCCGGTCTTAACCGCATTATAGGAGGTATAGCGAATGAGTCCGCGGGGTTTGCCGACTGCATCCATCATCTTGTCGCACGCGTCGATGCACGCAGTGCATTGTACGCATTCGAGCTGGATACCGTTACGGATGTCGATTCCCGACGGGCAAACCACCACGCACGAGCCGCAATCTATGCAATCGCCATACGGGTTCGCCGTGGCTGAAGAGCTAAGCTTCGCCTGCGACACACCTCCGGCTTCTGCCGCCGCCGCGATCGAAAAGCCCGCCTTTTTGCGCGCGCCCAGCGTGCCGCGTTTTTCGCCCCGCTTGAAATCATAGGTGACGCTGATAGTATCGTTATCGACCAGCGCCGACTGGAAACGGCCGTACGGACAGGCGAAGTGACAGACCTGCTCACGAAAGCGCGCAAACACCAGAAAAAAAACCATGGTAAAAAGATTTATGGCAACAAACCCGCCAACGTGATCCTTAACCGGCTCTGAAATAATCGTGAATAACTCTTCGCTGCCGATGATATATGCCAGGAAGGTATTTGCGATCGCAAAAGAGATCCCGTAAAATATGGCAAATTTCAATCCTTTGCGGAAAATCTTATTCGCATTCCATGGCGACGCAGCAAGCTGCTTCTGCTGCTGAAAATCCCCTTCGATCAAATACTCGATCTTCCGGAAGACCATTTCCATGAAGACAGTTTGCGGGCACGTCCAGCCACACCAGATTCGGCCAAAGACTGAGGTGAAGAGGACGATAGTCAGTATCAGGGTCAAAAGCCCCAGCACTACCAGGTAAAAATCCTGCGGCCAAAAAACAAAACCGAAGAGTATAAACTTGCGCTCGAGCACGTTAAGCAGTAGCAGCGGTTGACCGTGAATACGCACATACGGCCCAAAAAACATGAGCGCCAGCAGCAGATAACTGACCAGACTACGCCACTGATAGAAACGCCCCTTCGGCTTCTTGGCATATATCCACGCGCGTTTACCATCCGGTCGAATGGTATTGATATGGTCGCGGTATTCTTCGGTATCCTTTTCAATGTTCAGCAGCGGATCGGAAGCGGTGTACATTTATCCCCCTTGCATTTCGACGTGTCGTGTCGCGCCGCTCGGCGAAACCGCTGACGGGCTTTGAGCCGCAAGTGCTTTCTGCGCTCCGGGCTGACCAGGACTTCCGCGAACGGTTCAAGGACACGGCGGGAGTGTCCGGGTTAACTGACAATCCTGCTGCAGCCTCAAACACTCCACCTTTCCGGGGTTAACCGGAAAAGTGGAGCCCATTTAACTATTTAGCTGCGCACTTCTTTTCGCGCTCGGGGTCGATAGCTTTCGCCCCCGGCGGATTAGAACCACGCTTCGAGAAAACGTAGCTTACCAACTGCTGCAGTTCGTTATCCTGCAATGGCCGGTCATTTCCATACGGACGCATACCCTTCTCAGGGAAGCCCTTTTTCACGTTGGCGATTACACCCGGGTAGTCACAACCGTGAATCCAGAATTCGTCTGTCAAATTCGGGCCAACCATTCCGCCCAATGCTGCCCCATGACAACCCACGCATGCTTGTGCGACATACAATTTTTCACCAGCAGCAAGCGATGCCGCATCCGTCAGTGGTTTCAGAGTCGTGTCAACGGTTACAGTTTTGCTAACAGTCCCGGCTGCAGCCATCTCTGCCTGGTATTCCTGGTCAGAAGAAGGTCCGCCGGCCATATGGTAGTACACCATGTAGGCCAGACCGAATACTATTGTGAAGTAGAAACCAAGCACCCACCAGCGGGGCATGTGGTTATCGAGTTCGCGAATACCATCATACTCGTGGTCGAGTAATTTGTCCTTTTCGTCATTCTTGTTTGCCATGACTTATCTCCTTTCGCCCTGCCCCTCTTCGAGGGGCAAAGCTGCCATCTTGGCGTACTGCGCCTTGTTACCGCGCAGTACGATTATCAGCATCAGGGTAAAGATGCTGAAGAAGATCACCAGCGTCACTACCGGGTAGATAGAGACGTTACCGATATCGCTGAGTGTTTTGGATATCATACCAACCTCACTTCGCCTCGGCCTTCTCAGCCTTGATGTCGGTACCCAGACGCTGCAGGTAAGCAATGACCGCTACAATCTCCCGTTTGGCATCGACTTCAATACCGTCTTTTTTAAGAGCTTCAGAAATTTTCGATGCTTGGACATTCAAGTCCGTCAAGGCCTGCTTGTCGTAGTGCGCAGGGTAATCGACACCGATTTTGCTGAGAGCCCGAATCTTGGCCGTTGTCAGGCTTGAATCAAGATCGTTCTTTTCCAACCAAGGATAAGCCGGCATAATTGAGCCCGGAGATATCGCGCGTGGCTCCAGCATGTGCTTGTAGTGCCATGCATGGTTGTACTTACCACCGACGCGGTGCAGGTCAGGACCTGTACGCTTTGAGCCCCAGAGGAACGGGTGGTCGTAGACAAACTCACCGGCCTTCGAATATTCACCATAACGTTCTGTCTCAGAACGGAAAGGGCGAATCATCTGCGAATGGCAGGTATTGCAGCCTTCGCGGATATAGATGTCGCGGCCTTCGAGTTCGAGCGGAGTGTAAGGCTTCACGCTCGCAATGGTTGGAATGTTTGAACGAACCATCGCAACGGGCACAAATTCGATAATCCCACCCACCAGAACTGCAACCAGCGTCAGGCCAGTGAAGACCAGCGGCTTACGTTCAAGAATGCGGTGACGAAATTTTCCTGGCGCTTCGTGGGCTTCTGACGTATCGTCTTTCAGCGAAGGAGCACTTGCCTGCTCACCTGGCTGCAGTTTTCCTGCCTGGATCGTCTTCAGCATGTTGTATGCCATAACGATAAAACCGGTCAGGTACATTGCACCACCGACAGAACGCATCACGTACATCGGGATAATCTGTGTCACTGTATCGAGAAAGTTCGGGTACAGCAGCGCACCTTCTTTGGTGAACTGTTTCCACATCAGGCTCTGCGTAATACCGCCCCAGTACATGGGGATTGCATAGAACACGATACCGATGGTACCAATCCAGAAATGGAAGTTCGCGAGTTTCAGGCTGTGCAGCGGGCGGTTATAGATACGCGGAATGATGTAGTACAGCATCGATGCCGCGATACCACCGTTCCACGCCAGCGCGCCAAGGTGCACGTGACCAATGATGTAGTCTGTATAGTGAGTCAGCGCGTTGACGTTCTTGAGAGACATCATCGGGCCTTCGAATGTTGACATACCGTAAGCAGTAACACCGACCACCATGAACTTGAGCACCGGATCCTGACGCACGCGATCCCAGGCGCCACGCAGGGTCAGAAGACCGTTGATCATACCGCCCCACGAAGGAGCAATCAGCATGACGGAGAAAACTGTACCGAGCGACTGCGCCCAGTCGGGCAGCGAAGTATAGAGCAGGTGGTGTGGACCGGCCCAGATATAGATAAACACAAGAGCCCAGAAGTGGACAATAGAGAGCTTGTAAGAATAAACCGGGCGATTGGAGGCCTTCGGAATGAAGTAATACATGATACCGAGAAATGGCGTCGTCAGGAAGAACGCTACCGCGTTGTGTCCGTACCACCACTGGACGAGAGCATCTTGTACACCGGCATAGACCGAATAACTTTTCATGAACGAAACCGGAATGGCGAGTGAGTTACCAATGTGGAGCATCGCAACCGTTACGAACGTCGCAATATAGAACCACACCGCAACATAGAGGTGCTTTTCACGGCGGTTGAGAATTGTCATCAGCATGTTGAGACCGAAAACAACCCAGACCAGCGCTATCGCGATGTCGATGGGCCATTCAAGCTCTGCGTACTCTTTGCTCGAGGTATACCCGAGAGGCAGAGTGATTGCCGCAGATACAATGATCAGCTGCCAGCCCCAGAAGTTGATGTTCGACAAGAGGTCTGAATACATACGCGCTTTCAGCAGACGCTGCAGCGAGTAGTAAACCCCCATGAAGATTGCATTGCCCGCAAAGGCAAAGACCACCGCGTTGGTGTGTAACGGCCGCAATCTGCCGTACGAAAGTATGGGGAAGTGCCCCAAATAGTCGGGAATGTAGAGCAATATTGCTACCAGCACCCCAACCAGCATGCCGACGACGCCCCAGACAATCGTCGCAAGCGCAAACTTGTTGACTATCCGGTTGTCGTACTCAAAGGTTTCGACTGCCATGTTTTATTCTCCTCCAGTTTTTTTGTGTTGAGATGAATGCGTATCGTGAATGCCGCGCTTGCGGTCGACATCGTCGAACAGCATGCGCAAGGCAGGAGTCTGCGAATCTTCAAACTGTCCGCTGTTATGCGCCCAGAAGAAGGCCACGAGAAAACCGACGCCCAGTATCAGGCTGAAGATAAGCAGGACAAAAAGTGCTTCCATTTAATTAATCCTCCGTACCGCCGCACCCAGGCGGGCCGAGGCGAACGCGAGTCCGATAACGCTGAGCGAACTGATCGGCATCAGTATGGCACAAAAGAGCGGCGTCAGGTCACCCGCAACGGCGACAGCGATGCCGAAGATGTTGTAGCCGAATGAGACTGCGTACGCAGCAATAGCGGGCTTGCGTGCCTGCGCCGCCTGCCCAATCAGCTGCGGCAGGCGGTGGAGCGATTCTGCGGAAAGTATGGCATCGCTGGCGGGAGAAAAATTACTGTGGTTCTCGGTCAGTGCAACCCCGAGATCGGCAGCCTTAAGCGCTTCGGCGTCATTGAGCCCGTCACCGATCATCATAGTCGCCCCATCCTTGCGCATCGCGGCAATGATCTCTGCCTTGCGGCCGGGTGTCGCGCTGAAATAAAGCTCCCCTGAATCGGAGAAGTACTGTTCAAAGCGGCTGCGCTCGCGGTCCGAATCACCCGAGAGCAGAGCAATGCGGTACTCTGAACTGAGCTCGGCGAGTGTCTGCCCGAGATCGCCGCGCATGCGGTTGCGGATCAGGAAACAGCCAAGGTACTCTTTTTCGCTACCTGCATGAACCAGGGAGCTGAAACCAGCCTCGCCCATGTCAGGTACCACAACACCGTTTTCCACCAGCCAGGCCCGCGAGCCCAGCCAGTACTTTGTCCCGTTGATGCGTGCTGACGTGCCTTTACCCGGCTTCTCCGCAAAATCGCTGAGAACTGCTTCACCTGTGCGCGGCATAAATTCAGCAATTGCGCGGCTGAGCGGATGAGAAGATTCGTTGGCGAGCGCCATCAAGGCCTGCAGGGGTCCGCTATCGCCATCAGTACCTGCAGCACGGAACTCAATGTCGTATTTGCCGGGGTTGGTAAGCGTGCCGGTCTTGTCGAAGACGATATTTTTCAGCGCAAAGAAACGCTCCACCACCGCTGCAGATTTCAGGAATAGGCCCGCCCGCGCCAGAACACTCTGCGTCGTAAAGAAGCTGAAGGGTTTCGCCATCGCCAGCGCGCAAGGGCAGGTAATGACGAGCACAGCGGAAAATGCATTCCATGCACGGGCACCGTCTGTCGGCAGCCAATACAACAAGGCCCCGGTCGCAATCGCGATGACCGTACCGGTAAAATAAGGTAGCACCCTTTCGGCAAATGAACTTCCGTATGAATACGTTTCTCCCTCGGTTTCAGGCTCTGCTGCTTCCCAAATTCGGTTCAGGCGGGCCTGGTCGACCTCTTCAAGCACTTCGAGCAAGACCGACTGCCCCACGACCTTACCGCCCGGCTCAAATATATCGCCGCGCCTGAGCGTGACCGGCAGCGACTCGCCGGTGATGAAAGCATAGTCCGCAGCGCCTTCTTCCGAAATCACACGGCAACGGGTGGGCGCAATCTCGCCTGCCAGCAGTCGGAGCGTATCACCCCGCTTCACCTGTTGTACAGGAGTGATGGCCTCGCCGTCTTGAGTCTTTACCCGCACAGCCAAAGGCAGAAAGAGCAGATTGTCGCGTTCAAAGTTGAGCCAGGCATAAGAGCGACTCTGCACGAAGCGACCTATGAGAAGAAAGAAAATCAAGCCGGTGAAGGTGTCAAAGTAACCCGCACTCGCGCCCGTGATCACATCGACCGCGCTGCGCGTGAACATCGCGGCGATCCCCAGGGATATCGGCACATCAATGACTATCTGCCGCTGCCTGAGGGCACGCCATGCGCTACGGAAAAAATCGCCCGCTGAATAGAACAAGACGAAGACCGAGAGTACTGCATTCAGTGCCATGAACGTCCGGGAAAACGATGATTCCAGATTCGCGGCAAAATATTCTGGCAGGCTGAAGAGCATGGCATTGCCGAAGCCGAAGGCTGCGACGGCCATCTTGCGCAAAAGCGACTTGTCGTATGCTGACAGCCGGCGGGAGGCCGCACTCTCCTGGGCAAAATCCGGCGGGTAGCCCAGATTTGCCACGAACTGCACAAGACGCGAGACGTCAAGATCGCCCGAAGCAGAGATATCGATCTGCTTGCGCAGGTAGTTTATCCGCGCCGAGGTGACACCCGGCAGCATCTCGGGCAGTTTCTCCAGCAACCAGACACAGGCAGCACAGTGGATGTCGGGCAGGCGCATGCGCAGCGACCAGCCCGTCTTACCGGATGGGCGTACGAACATGCGACGAAACCATTCGCTGTCGCAGTAGCTGTAGTCTGCCGCCGGTTTTTCTTTTAGAGACCTGACTGCATTATCCGGGATCTCGTAGAAGGCGAGCATATTTTGGTCTTTGAGGATTGAGTAAACCTGTGCACAGCCTTCGCAGCAGAAATCTTCGGCCCCCCTGTTGATCGCAGCGCCGAGCGCGCCGCAGTGCGCGCAGGATTTCGGAGTCTGCACAAAAGAACCAGGCGCATTCAGAGTGGTAACTTTCACTGCAAGACCACTCATAAACACCCGCTGATTGCGTAAACGATAAATAGGTCTTTTTTTATTTATACCACAGAGTCTGTTATTTTATGCTTTACGACAAGTCATAGAAAGCCGCAGCCTTGACCCGGAGATCCCCGGTACGAGCGGCAGCGGCGATGGGGATAGTTACTTTCCAGCTGCTTGAGCTGCCTCTTCTGCTTTGGCAGCCATGCAGGCTTTGCGTGCATCAGCAAAAGCTGTATTGGCAGATTTCATGCACTCTGCTTTTTCTTTGCCTTTCTTGGCCTTGCATTCTTTAATCGCAGTATTTTTCGCAGCTACTGCATCCTTGACGCAGGCTTTCTGCTCGGCAGTGGGCCGTTTCGCTGAAAGCGAGGTCACAGCCAGAGCAGCCACAACCATAATTAGGGAAATTTTTTTCATGATCCATTTACTCCTGTAGGCTCAGCGCCTACGGGATAGACGCCAACGCACGCCACAGGCGGACAGCAATTTTTGGTCTCGCTTAGGAGCCTGTGCGCCAACTTGCCGGAGCGATTTTTTGCGCAAACCGCGTTCGCTAATCGGCAAAAATTCCTTCGCAAATCGTACCGATTTGCTACACGAGGCGCCAAAAGGCGCGAATTTTTGCCGATTTTCGCACATGTTCTGGCGAAACGCGACCCCGGCCCGCGCAAAAAATCGCCTTTTTGTCTTTTTGCATGAGTTAGTGCACAGGCTCTTAGACGACCCCTGCCGCGTCGGCGTCGTAGATCTCTAAGCCTTCCATAAGATGAGGATATTCTTGCCGGAAGGCTGCCACCACGGCTTCCGTCAGCATGGCGCGCGCCTCGCGCGACACGGGAAAAAATACGTCGGCATATTCTCCATTCCGCAGGCGAAATGAAGGCATACCAAGGAAAACTCCCTTTCTGCCCTTGACAAGCCGCAGATTTTTTACCACAAAAGCGTCAGAGAGGGTAACGTGTGCATAGCCTATCGTGTTCTTGCCGTCGTGCTGCGGAAATACCTGAACGCGGGTAATCTTCACATGTTCCATGTAGTTGTCTCCCAAGATTGGCTGTAGATTTGCGCAAGGCGGAGCTTTCGGTTATATGCCAGCGAAGTACGCTGCGAGCAGCCACTGCGCCGGATAATAAGTGAGCGAGACACCCGCCTCAACATACCAGCTTCGACGCGAAAACTTATTAAAAGCCAACAAAAAATCTGAGAGTGCAAACAACAGGGCGCCCGCTGCTGCCGGATACACCATCCCGGTCTGTATTGCCTTTGCAACCAGCACTCCCGTTACTGTAACGTACAGCAGGACAGGCAGCAGGTATTTCTTTTGCCGCGACGCCACAAGCAGTCGGGCAAAATAGGCATAGATCGCCGCGACTGAAATACCAACGACCACGGCAAGCCCGGGGTCAGGATTTGCCGGCTGCTGCTCAGCAAATGCCCGGATATAGAGAATATGCCCCAGAAGAAAACTGATGAGTCCGGGCAAGAAGCCGCGGGGCCAGAGCAGGAAAAGGTCGCCGGCAAGCCCGAAGATCAACCCCATGAGCCAAATGGCCGGCGGTCTGTTCGGTAAAAGAAAGGCGAGGAAAAGAATAAAGACAATCGGCAGCGGCTTGGCAAAGATATAGACCCTGCGCGCCCAGAGTTTCGTCGCCACCGCGAGCAACACCAGACCCGCAAAAATCGCCAGCTGGTTCTGCATATTAATCTCCCCGCTCGGTGACGAGCCTTACCGTCAGCGTTTTTTCAGCCTGTCCCTCAACCGTGTAGTGTAGTTCGAGTTCGTCCACGCCCGGAGGTATGAACTCGAAGGGCAACACCTGAAAACCCGCTTCATGAGCGCCAATTTCTATGACTTCATGCGGCGCACGTTTGACAAACCAGAAGTTTTCCGCAGGACGTGCCGAGCCGCGCCGGGTAATGTACGAAGCGAACATGGCGTCGTAGCGGAAGTGTTCGTAGGCGACGGAGGTAAACCGCGCGGCATACTCAGGCGCCCTAACCACCCCAAAAGTCCGTTGGCCAACCGTAAAGCGCACTGCGCCGAGATTGAGTTGCCAGCTGAGCGCACTGCGATTTTCGAAATCAAAGCGCAGGTAAGTCAGGGGCGGTAGCCTGTGGTATTTCGAAACGGTCGAAAGCTTCAGGTCGTCGGCCAGCTCTTCCAGCTCGTCCGGTGTGGGAGCTATCATGGAAAGCAAGAGCGGAGCCGCCGAGAGCTGAACCTGCCCTTTTTTCTGCGTACCGCCCTTAACCTGCGCCTGCTGCACCAGCATATAGGTACTCAGACGATTCTCGGCGCAATGCCCAAAGAACAGAGGGCACAACAGCAGGATGAGTAACATGCCGCGTTCACGCATGAGCTCCCCCGAAAAAGCAGCTGCCCGCCCGGCGGCAAGACATTTGCAGACACGCGCTCTGGCCTTGCCCAAGCGCCCCATCAATTGCGAATTGACGCCACAAGGCGCATGAACCTTTTGCGAGCATGAAATCTGTCAGACTTCTCCTCACCACCCTGCTATTGTCTGCCCTTCACGCCGAAGATTCGCGCGAATACCGGGCGCGCAAGGCTTTTGAGGCCGGCAGCGAAACAGAACAGAAGCAGATCGACGCAATTCGCGAATGCGCCGTAAGTAAAATTCAGACCTGCGTTTACCCGCTCATCGATCACCTGAAGAAAACGGAAAAAGAAAATGCAACGCTGCGGCGCGAGAGCGCAAATGCGCTCGGCCGGCTGCGCGCTGTAGAGGCGCGCGAACCTTTGCTACTGCTGCTCGCGAAAGAGAATGACATCTATGTCAAGGCCGCCATCGTGCGCTCGCTCGGCTCTATCGGCAACAAGGCGGATATCAAGACGATTGCCGGTTTTCTCAGCGACAATGAGGCTCTGCTGCGCCGAGCCGCTGCGCGCGCGCTGTTTGAAATTGATGATAAAACTGCATCTGCCGAAGCGGCCGGCAAAATAGCGTCTGAAAAGGACGACTTCACGCGCGCTGAAATGCTCAATGCCGCGCTGCTGCACGAAGGCAGTAAAGTCGAGCACGCAATCGCGCTCGCCAAAATACTCACGAGCGAAGACCGCGCTGCCAGAATGCGCGCCGCCGAAGTCCTTGGCTACTACGCCAATATAGAAGCTTTGGCGGCTCTTGAACGCGCCGAGCAACTGGAAACAGACCCTCAGGTACGTGCTGCGCTGAGCCGGGCAATCGCCGCAACGCTCTCGAATTACTAAAAGGGCTGCGCAAGGCAGCCCTTTTAGATTGGTGTTTGTGCCCAAAGGGGGACTTGAACCCCCACGAGGTTGCCCTCACTAGTACCTGAAACTAGCGCGTATACCAATTCCGCCATCTGGGCGCGGATGTTCAAATTGTGTTATGATGACAGGCCGTCAATTCCGTTGGAGTTTGTTTTGGAATTTGCAATGTGCCCGACCAGGACTGCGCAGTTTCTTTTCAAATAAACTTACTCTTTGCTACACCTTCGTCAAATTCGCCATAGCCGGCGTAATCGATCAGATCGTAGAGTTCCTGCCGGGTCTGCATATTTTTCACCTCGGATTCCTGCGAACCCTCGTTCTTGATTGCAGAGAAAACGCGCTCCACCGCTTTCATCTGCGCGCGCAACGAGGTGACCGGGTAAATGACTATTTTGTAACCCCACGCCTCGAGGTCTTTTGCCTTAAAGTACGGGGACTTGCCAAACTCGGTCATATTGGCAAGCAGTGGCACTTTCACTTCCGCGGCGAACTGCCGAAATTCTTCTTCGGTCTTGAGCGCTTCGGGGAAAATGGCATCAGCCCCTGCATTGACGTACATCTTCGCTCGTCGGATCGCTTCTTCAATGCCGTGGATTGCATGCGCGTCTGTACGCGCCAACAGCAGCAGCTTGTTGCGTGTTTTTCTGAAGGCTTCAATCTTGCGGCACATTTCATCGGCCGTGACAAGTTCTTTGCCCTCCAGATGGCCGCATTTTTTGGGAAGCTTCTGGTCTTCCATCTGCACCATCGCAGCTCCCGCGCCTTCCATTTCGAGCACCATGCGCGGAATGTGCACGACCTCGCCGAAACCAGTGTCAACATCGACGAGAATCGGCAGATTGGTTGCCTGGTAGAGACTGCGCACGTACTCCGAAAGTTCGGTGACGGTAAAGTAACCAATATCGGGCATGCCGCGCGAGGCCGAAAACGCCGCTCCCGAAATGTAGAGCGCCTGGAAGCCGAGCTTTTTGGCCATGAGGCCCGTCAATACGTCATGTGCACCAGGCGTCTGGATTATCTGCTTACCCGCCAGCAAGGCCTGCATACGCTGCGGGGCGTCATACTCGCGCTTTTCAAACATCCAAGGCATGCGGCATTATCTTTATTTGCGACACCGCGCAAATAAAGATAATGTCTTCGATATGGAACTGGTCGAATACCTCGATAATTCTCCCTCGCCGGCCTGGGCGACGGAGACCGCGGCAGTCATGCTCGACCGGGCGGGCTTTAGCCGGACAGATTCGGTGGCCTCTGCCATCTCGTCACAGTTTTACCTCAGACCACATGCAGGATTGCTCATCGCGGTCAGGTTGCCGCAGGCCAAACCCGCCGGCTTTCGCATGATCGGAGCGCACACCGATTCGCCGCACCTGCGCCTGAAGGCGAATGCAGCGCAGCTTAGGGAGGGATACGCTCTACTCGCGAGCGAAGTCTATGGTGGCGCCCTGCTCTATACCTGGTTTGACCGCGGGCTTGCTTTAGCCGGTGAAATTTTTTACCATGATGGCACGGGCATCAGAAGCCGTCTGGTACGCAGCCCAGGCCCGGCGGCCATTGTGCCATCGCTCGCCATTCATCTGCAGCGCGGGGTAAACGATGAAGGCTTTGCACCCAACAAGCAAGTTGCACTTTCGGCGCTCATCACCCATCGCGCGTCGGATTTCAACTGGAACGACTACCTGGCAACGCTCGCGGGCATCCCGGCGGAAAAAATCTTAAGCTATGATCTGTCGCTCTACGACGCGCAGGCGGCAGAAATCGGGGGAGCTTTGGGCGATCTGCTTTTTTCTGCCCGGCTCGATAATCTCGTCAGCTGCCACAGCGCACTGCTCGCCCTGGCAAGAAGTCATAACTCCCCCTATGCGCAGATAGTGGCGCTCTACGATCATGAAGAGATCGGTTCGCTGTCAGAGAGCGGCGCAGAAACCCGCCTCACGGAAGCCTTACTTTCACAAATCGCGGCTCGTTATGAAGTTGGATCAACGTACTATGAAAAACTGCTGCGACAGAGCGTGTTCTTAAGTGCTGACATGGCGCACGGAGTACATCCCAATTTTGCCGACCGACATGATGCAGAAAATCGTCCCCGGCTTGGCGGGGGCGTTACGCTCAAGATCAACCAGAACCGCCGTTACGCAACATCAGGCGCCACGCACGCTCTCTTCACCGATATTTGCCACCGGCACCAAATCGATCAGCAAATTTACACGCACCGCAACGACCTGCCCTGCGGCAGTACCATTGGCCCCACAATGAGTGCGAGGCTGGGTGTACCGACGCTCGATGTCGGCGTCGCGATGCTCGGCATGCACTCCGCGCGCGAGACGTGCGCCCTGGCCGATGTTGAAACGTACACCCGCTTCATGAAATTTTTCTTAAGCGGCGAATAGCGCCAGAATGCGGGCGAGGTTCTGAAAAGACCTCTGCGCGCCCTGGAGCCTGTGGGCTAACTCATTTAAAAAACCAAAAAGCAGATTTTTTTGCGCAAGCCGGGGACCGCGTTTCGCCTGAACATGTGCGAAAATCGGCAAAAATTCGCGCCTCTTGGCGCCTCGTAGAGCATATCGGTAAGATTTGCGAAGGAATTTGTGCCGATTAGCGGACGCGGCTTGCGCGAAAAATCGCGTCGGCAAGTTGGCGCACAGGCTCCCTGCGAACGAGAGCATAGGCTCATTTTTTGACAAATGCGCGTATGCTCTTGTCTTTTCAGAACTTCCTTTACGCGAAGCGGAAATAAACCGGCACGGGTTTCATGCGGTTCCACTTTCCCATAATCATCATCGACAAGGATTTCAGAGCAGAGAACACGGGAGGTTTCGGCATCCGCGCGCTGGCCAGGGCGATTGAACAGGAAGGGCTTGAGGTAACCGGCGTCACGGGATTCGGCGACCTTTCCAACTTTGTGCAACAGCAAAGCCGTGCGAGCGGCTTCGTGGTATCGATTAACGACGAAGATCTGGCTCTATCAGCCGACGGACAGCCTTCGGAAGTGCTCAGGCAGCTGGAAGCCTTTGTCGCAGAAATACGCCTGCGCAACGCGGATATTCCGCTTTTTCTGTACAGTGAAACCCGGACAAGCCACCATCTGCCGAATTCCATATTGCGTGAACTGCACGGCTTCATACACATGTACGAAGATACGCCCGAATTTGTCGCGCGCATGATTATCCGAGAGGCGAATGCCTATCTGGAAAAACTGCCGCCGCCGTTCTTTCGCGCACTGACGCAGTACGCTCATGACGGTTCGTATTCATGGCACTGCCCGGGGCATTCGGGCGGCGTTGCTTTCCTCAAGAGTCCCCTGGGCCAGATGTTCCACCAATTCTTCGGCGAAAACCTGCTGCGGGCAGACGTGTGCAACGCCGTCGAAGAACTGGGTCAATTGCTCGACCATCGCGGCCCGGTGGTCGAAAGCGAAGTGAATGCGGCCAGAATTTTCCAGTGCGATACGCTGTACTTTGTCACGAATGGAACCTCCACCTCAAATAAAATTGTCTGGCACTCTGCCGTTGCCCCGGGCGACATCGTCGTTGTTGACCGCAACTGCCACAAGTCTGTTCTCCACGCGATCGTGATGACCGGCGCTGTGCCTGTTTTCCTTATGCCAACACGTAACCACTACGGTATCATTGGGCCAATACCCAGATCAGAATTTGCCTGGGAAAACATTGAGAAAAAAATACGCGAGCATCCGCTGGCAGCAAAGGCCGAAGGTCCCCCGCGCATTCTCACGATAACGCAGAGCACGTACGACGGCGTGCTTTACAATGTTGAAGAGATCAAGCAGATGCTCGACGGCAAAATCAACACGCTGCACTTCGACGAAGCCTGGCTGCCGCATGCAGCCTTTCACCCGTTCTACCGCGATATGCACGCGATTGGCTCGGATCGGCCGCGCACCAAAAAAAGCATGATTTTTTCGACGCAGTCGACGCACAAGATGCTCGCGGGGCTATCTCAAGCGAGCCAAATACTCGTACAGAATTCTGAAACCGAAGAGCTGGATCGCGATATTTTTAACGAAGCATTTCTCATGCACACGAGTACGAGCCCGCAGTACGCGATCATCGCGAGCTGCGATGTGGCTGCCGCCATGATGGAAGCCCCGGGGGGGCAGGCACTCGTCGAAGAATCGATACGCGAGGCGATGGATTTTCGCCGCGCGATGCGCAAGGTCGAAGCTGACTATAAATCCGAATGGTGGTTCAGCGTCTGGGGGCCTAAAGAGATCGCTTCCGAAGGTATTGGCCGGCGCGAAGACTGGATTTTGACAGCCCGCGACAACTGGCATGGTTTCGGCGAAATTTCGGACGGATTCAACATGCTCGATCCGATAAAGGGAACGGTTATCACTCCGGGGCTGAAACTGGACGGCACATTTGAGGAATGGGGAATTCCGGCGATGGTAGTAACGCGGTACTTAAGCGAACACGGCATCGTCGTGGAAAAGACGGGCCTCTATAGCTTCTTCATCATGTTCACCATCGGCATCACCAAAGGCCGGTGGAACACGATGGTAACCGAGCTGCAGCAGTTTAAGGACGCGTACGACAGCAACACGGCACTCTGGCGCGTCATGCCGCGCTTTACGAAGCAGTACCCACAGTACGCGCGCATCGGAGTCAAGGAGCTTTGCCAGCAAATGCACGAGGCGAACCGGTCTTCAAACATCGCGCAGCTGACGACGCAGATGTACACCTCAGTGATGCAACCGGTACTGCGTCCGTCAGAGGCTTACGCCCGAATGGCGCATAAGCGCGTCAAACGCGTACCGATCGACGACCTCGACGGCAAGATCACTGCCGTATTGCTGACGCCCTACCCGCCGGGTATTCCTCTGCTGATTCCGGGGGAGATGGTTAACGCGACGATTGTCTCTTACCTGCAGGCAACGCGGCGCTTCAATGACCAGTTTCCCGGCTTTCAGACTGAAATCCACGGCCTGGTAGAAGAGCCCAATGCGAGGGGTACAATGGACTATTTTCTCGACTGCGTTGTTGATTGAATGAGAAATAAAGAGGCCGTCAGCCGGTCGTGCCGGCACGGCTATTAATTTTGTCCAGGAATTCGAAATCAAGCTGCAGCGTGTCATCGCCATCGAAATGAGTTTTCAGTTCGGCATAGATGAGGCCGGGAAACGTCTTGATGTCGTTGAGCTGAGGATGAATGGAATACTCCACCCACCTGCCCTGCTTGTTGTCAATCACCAGGTCGGCATCGCGCAAGATAGAGAGGTGCTGCGAGATGGTGGGCATCGAAAGTCGCAGCATCAGCTTGATGTCATTGACTACCAGTGGCCGGCGCGACAATAGCGCGAGAATACGCAGGCGCTGCTTATCCGAAAGCGCCTTGAACATACGTTCGTATTCGCGCAATTGCACATTTAACAAATCGGCGAAATGAGGCAGGACGTCAAGTAACTCGAATGTTTCCACCTTTATTAATTAACTAACATATTTATACTTCGCTATTTATCAAAATAAAGATTTTCGCTCTGTCGCGGCATCTTTTCCTGTCCCAGGCAATATTGGCTAAACATCCGGTGCTGCAATTCGCCCGCAATACAGCCCCACCGATGTTGGTCCATGCCAAGGAGATTACATGACAACAATGAAAAAATGGTTTCTGCTCGCATCCATAGTCGCTTTCGCCGCGTGCGGCAAGAAAGACACGAGTTTGAAAATTGCCGGTTCTGACACGATGGTGCAGCTCGGCCAGAGCCTGGTTAAGGCTTATATGGCAGCTTATCCCGGAAAATCGGCTTCGGTGCAGGGTGGTGGCAGTGGTACGGGTATTGCAGCACTGCTTAATGGCTCAACGGATATCGCGAGCGCCTCGCGCGAAATGAAACCCAAAGAATGGGATCTCGCTAAGAGCAAAGGCATCGATATTAAGGAGTATATAATCGCGCTGGACGCGCTGGCGGTCGTCGTACACCCCTCGAACAAGGTTTCGAAGCTGACCATTGCTCAACTGAGCGATATCTACGCGGGCAAAATCACGAACTGGAAGGAAGTGGGTGGTGCCGACAAAGAAATCCTCGTCATTTCACGCGAAAATAACTCAGGTACCCATATCTACTTTAAGGAGCACGTGCTGCGCCAGGGTAAGGAAGCCAAGCCGGGCGATCCCAATCCGGATCCGCTGGCCCAGCTGGAGTTTGGCCCCAAAGTTACCTTCGGAGTCTCTTCGCAGGCGATCAGCGACCAGGTAAAGAACAACCCGGCAGCCATCGGCTACTACGGCATGGGATGGCTGACGAAGGACGTCAAGGCCCTCGAAATCAGCAAGGACGGCAAAGCCTACTATGCCCCAACTGCGGAAAATACCTCGAGTAAGAAGTATCCCATTGCCCGCGGTCTGCAGATGTACCTGAATACCGCCGCGGCAGAAAAGGGCCAGCCGTTCATCGACTTCGTCATGAGCCCGGCCGGGCAGAAGATAGTGAAACAGCAGGATTTCGTACCGGTAAAGTGATGGTCTCCGGGTGGGTGTCCCACCCGGAAATTTCCTGAAAGTTATTTCGTTAAGTAACGAATAAAACTATACGCAAGGTCAGATTATCCCATCTTGGCAGCAGGTTATGGAAAAACGCAGCCGAATTGTCGAATTCCTGGTTGAAAAGGGGCTGATCCGTTTTTCTGGCTATGCGGCCGTCCTGGTTCTCTTTTTGATCCTGCTGTTCATCTTGCGGGAGGGTCTGCCCTTTCTCGGCATCTACAGCCTTTCGGATTTCCTCTTCAAAACAGACTGGTACCCGCTTTCGGGACGCTATGGCATGCTGCCGCTCATTACAGGCAGCGTCATGGTGACGCTCCTTGCACTGGTTATATCGGTGCCCATGGCCCTGGGGACTGCAATCTTCATGTCAGAACTCGCTCCCCCTGCGGCGCGCAGCGTGCTTAAGGTCATGCTCGAGATACTGGCGTCTGTACCTTCGGTTGTCTTTGGTTTTCTCGGTATTGTCGTTCTCGGCCCGTGGGTGCAGAGAACTTTTGCACTGCCGACGGGACTCAATGCGTTCAGCGCCGGCATACTGCTCGCATTCATGGCACTGCCGACAATCGCTTCGGTCGCTGACGAGGCGCTGCAGGCCGTACCGCGCAGCCTGCGCGAGGCCTCGCTGGCGCTCGGTGCCAGCCGTATGCAGACAATACTGCGCATTACTTTTCCGGCTGCCTCGTCGGGAGTTATCGCCGGGGTCATGCTCGGCATCGGCCGCGCCATTGGCGAAACCATGACCGTGATGATGGTGGCAGGCGGTTCGGCGCAAATTGCGCTCTCACCGCTGGCGCCCGTTCGGACGATGACAGGCACCATAGCAGCAGAAATGGGCGAAGTTGTCATGGGCGATGACCATTACCGGGCCCTTTTCATGATCGGACTTTTTTTGTTTCTGATCACATTGGGCGTCAACACGCTGAGCGGAGTGATTATTGAGCGCATTCGCCGCAGGCAGGGCACATGACCACGCGTAGCAGACGGTTTTCGGATATCCTTGGCTACTCTGTCATCTATTTACTGACAGCTGCAGCATTTCTGCCGCTGGCTGCATTTATCATCTACATCATAGCCAAAGGCATTAGCCGTATCAACCTGGATTTTCTCTTCACTGCATCCGCCTCAATGGAAACCGGGGGCATCTTTGCCCCGCTTTACGGTACAGTGCTTCTGACGCTGGCTTCGCTCGCCATCGCAGTGCCTGTTTCTCTGCTGGCGGCTGTTTACCTGTCAGAATACGCGCGCAAAGACCGCTGGTTCCAGCTCATTGAACTCACGATTGTAAATCTTGCGGGTGTACCTTCTGTTGTCTATGGCCTTTTCGGCCTTGGTCTCTTTGTCATTTTCTTCGGCCTGGGCAAGTCGATCATCGCGGGCGCGCTCACGATGGCCTGCATGTCGATGCCGCTACTCATCACGGTATTCTACCAGGCGCTCAAAGCAGTGCCTGTAACCCTGCGCGAGGCATCCCTGTCACTCGGAGCAAGCAAGCTCGCAACAACCTTCCGCATTGTGGTACCGACCGCCCTGCCGCGAATTTTTACCGGAGTGATTCTCGCGACCGCGCGTATTGCGGGCGAAACGGCTCCGGTGCTCTTTACTGTAGCGGCCTATTATATGCCCAACCTGCCTCAGAGTCTCTCTGACCAGTCCATGCTGCTCTCCTATCACCTCTATGTCATCAGCACGCAAAATACCGGAGTGAGCGATGAGCAAAAGTTTGCCGTGACACTCGTTCTGGTCGCGCTGGTGCTGGCGGTGAACCTGCTTGCCATCTGGGCACGCGCCCGCGCAAGGAAGAAGATCGGAAACCTGGGATAATTATGGAAAATACCGCTGAAACCACTCAGACAATTCTCAAGCTGGAAAAGCTAAATTTGCACTACGGCGACAAGCACGTCCTCAAGGGCATCGACATGGAAATTGCGCCGCACTCGATTACGGCGCTCATCGGCCCTTCCGGCTGCGGCAAGTCAACGCTGCTGCGCTGCCTCAATCGTATGAATGACCTCATCGAATCGACACGCATCGATGGCAAAATCATTTTCGATGGCAAGATCGACATCAATGATCGCAGGCTCGACGTCACGCAGCTGCGCCGAAAAATCGGCATGGTGTTCCAAAAGCCCAATCCGTTTCCCAAGACCATTTACGAAAATATCGCCTACGGCATACGCATTGCCAGCAAGCTGCCAAAATCAGAGATCGACGACCGAGTCGAAGACGCACTAAGGAAAGTCGGTCTGTGGAAAGAAGTCTCTGACCGGCTGAAGGATTCAGGCATGGCGCTCTCGGGGGGCCAGGCGCAGCGGCTGTGCATTGCCCGAACTATTGCGACACGCCCTGATATCATATTGATGGACGAACCCACGAGCGCGCTTGACCCCATTAGCACGCAGACGATCGAAGAGCTCACGCTTGAACTCAAGGAAAATTACACCGTGGTTATTGTGACGCACAATATGCAGCAGGCTGCGCGCATCTCCGACAGCACGGCATTCTTCTACCTCGGCGAATTAGTCGAATACAGCGCCACGAAAATGATGTTCACACGCCCGACGCAAAAACGCACGGAAGACTATATAACGGGAAGGTTTGGTTAAGGCCGGCCACCGGAGGAACGTATGCTGATTATTGAAAAAGCACTCAAACAATTACGCGATAACCTGCATGCCATGACCGAGGTTGTCCTCGACATGCTCGAGCTCGTGCATACTTCGCTGGAGAAGGAAAACATTAACGATCTTGAAATTGTATTCAAGCAGGACAAGCATCTCGACCAGCTGGAAAAATCCCTCGATCGCCAGTGCATGGAGCTTCTGGCGCTTATCAATCCCCATGCTTCTGACCTGCGCTTTGTCTTTTCCGTCATCAAAACCAACGTTGATATTGAACGCATGGGCGATGAGATGAAGAACGTCGCACGCGAAATGAAGAATACCGGCGAAAAGGTACCGCCCGAAATGAAAGAGCTGGCGCACATGGTTTCAGAAACCGCAAAAAAAACTTTCCGGGCGTTGGCAAACAGCGACTCCAAAATGGCGATGGAAATTATTCTCGATGACGACAAGATCGACACGATGGAATATAACATCATTCAAAAATATCCGCAACTAGGCATCTCGCTTACCGCGAAAGCGCTGGAACGCATAGCAGACCATGCCACGAACATTGCCGAAAACATCATTTATTCGGTGGAAGGAATCGACGTACGCCACCAGAATTCCATCCGGCAGCGCCTCACAAAATAGCGGGAGTTTAGTGCGACACAAAAAGGTTGTCGCGCGTACATTATTTCGTTATTTTGCTAAATATGATACCTGGAAAGACCCCAAATATCGCGGACGAACGTGTGCCCCAAAGTGACGAGTTGCACCGCGCCTACGAAAGGGCATGCAAGATCATCGAGCAGCGCGAATGGCGACGTTCAGTAAAAGAAAACACCGTTTTTTCCGCTTTTGAAGTCGGCAAACTTGCAGATATCAAGATTGACTGGATCTCCGCAGAGACGAGTCTCAAGCTGCTCGATGAACTGATCCATGACTTCAACACAGAGTTTTTTCCGGTAAAAGACAAGGGGCAGTTCGTCGGATACGTCAAGGCTGAAAAATTTCGGGCGCTCCTGGGACAGAACCAGTACAGCAGGCACGTTTACCTGCGCCAGGGCAACACGGTCCGGGAGGTACTCGAAACGGGGATTGTACTCGTCGATGCGCGTACTCCGCTGCCTGAAGTGTCACGACGCCTTATGGCGCGGCCGCGTGAACAGCTCTACGACCCGTTCGTCATCACCTACCACGGTGAGTATCTCGGCGTTGCCACAGTCAAGGCAGTGATGGACGGTATTGCGTTCTATGAACAGAAAGACATAGCAGCTGCGCGCGAAGCACAGCAGGCAATGAATAATACGCAGGAGCTGGAACCAAAAATTCTTGCAGACTACGATTTTTTTATCGAACAGAATGGTGAAGTTGGCGGGGATTTTCTGTATGTGCAGGGACTCCGGCCGCATCTGGCTCTGTTTTCCGTTATGGATGTCTGCGGGAAAGGCCTTAAGGCCGCGCAGATGGCTATTGCGCTCGGTGCGTATTTCCGCGCGATGTTTCGGTATCTGACCCGAATTCCGCAGGATGCAGATTACAAATCCGTAAAAATGGCCTCGCGCCTGCGTATGCTCAACCGAATGCTTACGCAATCCACACCGAGCGATATGTACGCCTCAGGCGTCGTGATTCTGCTCGATCTAAAGCACAATGCGCTTGCCTACTATGACTTTGGACATACACCGGTCTATGTGCTGCGCAACGGGCGAATGCTGAGACTGCCAAGACCGGAGCACCATGAATCAGACGGCTTTCCTTTTTTCGGCATCGATGAAAGCCTCATTATTCGCGGCACCAACGTACAGGTGCGTTCAGGCGATATCGTTATCGCCATGACGGACGGCATCAGCGAGATGCGTAACGAGGCGCGCGAAGAGTTTGGTGAAGAGGGCATTATTCGGGCTCTGACAGGCAGGCAATTCCGTCACCCCTCTGAGCTTGTAGATTACATGCGACAGACATTGTCAGCCTACAGAGGCAAATACCGAAGGCTGGACGATATGTCATTGCTGGCCTTCATGGTGCCGTAGGCCTGAAGAGCAGAGCAGAAAAGGTGCCGCAAAAAGAGAAAAGATACCGGTTCAGAAAAAATACTGTCTACGACGCCCTCTACATATCCGACATACACTATCTGCTGCGCAAAAAGGTCATCAACCACCGGCACAAGGATCTCTTTCGCCTGCTCGACCATTTGCGCAAGAAAGGCGTCCGTTTTCGCAAAATCTTTCTTGTGGGCGATATCATCGAGAACTGGTACTTCAGTTCGCAGCGTAGGCTGGTACGCAAGTACGGGCGAAAACGCTTCAACAAGCTTTTTGACCGCATAGATGCACTAGCGACTCCAGTATCGCTCAAGGTGTATCTGATTGGTAACCATGACTCAATTAGTTATATCATCAGCCTGCCCCCGAAAATCGAGCAATACCTGCGCGAGCGCGACTACGTCATTACTGAATCGTGGGAGAATGACCGCCTCGTTGTCCTGCACGGCCACCAGGGCCAGTACGGCAAAATCTTCTGGTTTGTGAATATTCTGGGAGTTCGCCTGCTGCACATGGTAAGTAGTATTTTCCCTTCTGTATTCACGGTCATGGAAAACTTCTACCGCAAGCACTTCAATTTTGACCGCAATGAAACGGAGGACGAGGTGCGGGAGTACTACGGCGTTCTGCGCGAGCGCGCAAACCAGGGGAACCGGCTGCTCATCTGCGGGCACACGCACCAACCGATGGCCAATGCGGCGCTGCGAGTCATCAATACCGGCGACTGGATTGAATCAGGCACGTTTGTGATAGAGCATAACGGCGAATTCACCGGCCTTCAGTTTGAGTCAAAGAAGAAAATCCATGAGATCTTCAATCTGAAGCCCTGACCGGTCTTAAGTACAGCTGCTTGCTGGACTATTTACCGACCGCCTTGCGATAGATTTTCTCCAGTCGGTCAGTGCAGCGGTCATGTCCGTGATCTTTCGCAATCTCCATACTTTCCAGCGAAGCGCTCTCAAACAGGTTACGATCCTTGAGAAGACGAAGCGCTGCGGCAGCGATATCCGGTACATTATGCGGTTCGGCGCAGAATCCGTTACGGCCCTGCTGTATCAGTTCGGGCAACGCAAACGCGTTTACGCCCACGGCAGGTAATCCTGTGGCGATGGCCTCGAGTGCAACGAGGCCCTGAGTTTCCATTGCAGATGCCGTGATAAAAAGATCGTGTGCCACATAGATCTCGGGCAAATCCTTGCGGGCCATATACCCCGTGAACTCAACGCTATCGGCAATTCCGAGTTCGGACGCTTCACGCTTGAGATCGAGAAGCACAGGCCCATCCCCTACTACGGTCAAGCGCGCACGAGGTAACTCCCGCTTGATCAGCGCAAATGCCCGGATAACTTCTTCGGTATTCTTTTCCGGTGCGATACGGCCGACATGCAGCAGGCGTGGCTCGTCACCGGGGAAAATCCGCCTTTCGGCCCGAAAGAGGCTCAGGTCGATGCCATTGGACACGACGGTTACCGGGGCGCGAATACCTTTCTCTACGAGCTCTTTTTTTATGAGATCGCTTGGTGAAATTATAAGGCTGCACTGTTCATACAACCGGTTCGCGAGTTTGTAGAGCAGTTTGCCACCCAAAGACCCGGGCTTTTTGCGCGTGACCTTGTGCAGCTTGCTTGCGATTTTTTTTCGCCGTTTGACCCGGTTCAGCAGCTTGTCGAGCTTGAGCAGGCGAAACGGGTTAACGTACATACCGACTTCGCTCATCATAGTGTGGTAGGTGCCGATCACCGGCACGGAATACAGTTTTGCGGCAAGCACGCCATACTGCCCCATGAAACCGGGAGTCTGGATATGCACGAGATCGGGCTTGAAGTCCTTCATGACCTTGTGCAGCTTCTTGCGTCCGGGAACGACGATGCGCATCTCTTCATACGAGGGTAAGGCGATAGACTTAAACCGCTCAACCCGGATGTTATGGCCGATGAGCTCTGCATCGTCGTCTGCATAGCGCGGACAACATATGATGAATTTATGCCCGCGCTGCTCGAGCTTCTCACAGAAATTCTGAACAGAAACAGCGATACCGTCAATCTTGGGAAAGAAGGAGTCAGTAAAGATCGCAATCCGCATAATCTATATTTTGCTAAATAACTAATTAATAACAAGCAGTCAAGCACTAACAAGCCGTTGAAATGCCGGCCCAATAACGAGGCCTAAACCAAGACGGCGCGCACGGTAGAAAATCCTACCGAGCTGACCCGCTGCGGAATTCCATAGCTGCTGAAAGCGCTGAAGATCAGATTGTTTTTATGAGCGCCAGGAGATCCGGCAGCATCGTCTCTGCTGTCAGCTTGTAATGTTTCATGAGCGATTGAGCGTCGCCCGACTGGCCAAATTCGTCGCGCAGCCCAATACGGTGCACGCGGCGCGGCTGCTTCTCTGAGAGAAGCTCCGATATTGCCCCACCCAGGCCAGCGAGAATATTGTGCTCTTCAAAGGTCACAATGAGCCGTGCGTCGGCCGTCGCCTTGAGGATTGTCGCCTCATCGAGAGGTTTCACCGAGTACGCATCTATTACTGTGACCCTGAGCCCCGTCTCTTTTTCGATGAGCGCCGCAGCTTTCCAGGCCTCATACACCATCACACCAGCCGCAATAAAAACCGCGCTGCTACCCGTCTGTAACACTGTGCTGCCGCCGACACGGAAAGCATCCTCTGCGCTATAAATCGAGGGGACATTGGGACGGCCGAGACGCAGATATACCGGGCCCTCAAAGGCAACCGCCGCCTTTATCGCTGCTGCCGCCTGGTAGTAATCCGCCGGCACCAAAACCGTGAGCCCAGGTATCACGCGCGTCAACGCCAGATCTTCGATGATCTGGTGGCTCGCGCCGTCTTCACCAAGCGTAATGCCGGCATGCGTTGCTGCGACTTTGACGTTCAGGTGCGGGTAACAGACCGAGTTGCGAAAAATTTCCCAAGCGCGGCCTGCGGCGAACATAGCAAAACTCGACGCTACTGGAATAAGACCCGAAAGAGCGAAACCGGCAGCCTGACCCAGCAGATTCTGCTCGGCAACTCCGTAATTGAAGAAACGTTCCGGGTACTTCTCGCTGAACTTCTTGGTTTTTGTCGAACCGCTGAGGTCTGCATCGAGAACCACAACCTTGGGGTTTGTAGCCCCGATCTCGACGAGCGCGGCACCATAACCGTCTCGGGTGGCTTTCTTTTCCAGGTTGGGAGCTAAAACGTCTGTAATCGGCACAGGGCTAATTGGGGCATTTTAACCCGGCGTCACTCGAATTTCAGCCGCAGGGCAGATATGGATTCTCATCTGTAACCTCAGCGCATTTGGACTGAGTACTTCAGGCTCGTCTCAATCTGCCGGTCGAACAGCCTGTATTCCCCGTATCCGGAAAGAATATTGTTGTCGCTTTCAGCCCTGATGAACGAGATCGCCCCGTTACCGTTGCTGCGGTTGGTTTTTACATCCACTGTTTCCCATTGCAGAGGTAATGCCTGTGCCCGGGCCCACTTGCCGAGCCTGACACGCGTCAGACGCATATCGGTCTGCGATACGGATTTCAGGTAATGGTCCGCTGGCCGTTCGCCCATAAAATTATTGAAATGGGTAATCTGTGCAGAAGAAAAATACTCAAAGTATTCGTCACCAAACCACGGTGTAAGAAGATCGTACGCGTATTCGAGGTTCAGATTCAGATTATGGCTCATGTAAGGTGCGCTGGGCTCATCGCTGCCATAAGAAACCATGAGCGAGGTGGAGTTCTTGCCATCCGGAGATTCCAACTTGAAGCCGCCGCCTGCGTACAGAGGCGAAAAGTAGAGACTCCCCTTCAGTGGCATCTCTGCGCCCCAGAAGAACTTTCTGATATCGATCGGCATTGAAAAATCCAGAAACTGGATGAACCTGACAAAATACTCCCGGCGGCGCAGGCGCGAAGGTAGCCAGGAGTACTGTATTCCCTCCTTCACTTCTTCCCAGTAGTCTGTAAGCCACGCATCGACGAAAGGTCTGATATCAGCCCAGTTCAAGGTCTCCACCGTGAGCGGGCATGTCACTTTGCCGCGCAAAGAAAATATCGTCCGCTCTTCTGCGCCGGATTTTTCGCGAAGCAGCGCATCTACCAACGGGACAAACTGCACCGGGTAGAGCTCGACCGCGCCCGAAAGATCAGCGCTGATGAGCGACGCTCCCGCGCGCGCACGGATCTTGCCCGACAGCTTTTCGTCGCTGAGATTCAGCTCAACCGCAGAAAGATAGAGCGGCGGCAAATTTTCACCCGCGATAAACTCGCCGTCCGTAATATCGAGCAGTATCTCGCTCTTGGTATACTTATTGCCTTTGCGCCCGCTCAGATTGACCGAGAAACCGCGTAATCCCTTCAGCATGCGGTGCGCGGGAAGATTGAGCCGCTTTTCGCCAAAAATCTCGGGTTCTATCCGGAAAAGATATTTTTCCGGCAACGCTTCAGGCCGCAAGTCCTCAAACTCCGCCTGGATTCTATAATCGCCGAGGGAGCCGCGCACATACCCCGTGCTGCTACTCCCCCTGATCTGCATGCGGGTATCAATGGTGAACGCGTCAACCTGATACCACGGCTGTTTCTTGCGGCGTATGGCAAAATCACGGCTGTTCATTGCCATGCGAAAATTGGAAAGCGGTTCGCGCAGTATGACTTCTTTTCCACGAACCTTTTTGCTGATGTCTGCCAACCGTCGGTCAAAGGCGATTTCACCCGACGCCGTACCCGATGATATGTCGATATCTTTCTGGAAATTATTGAGCAGCGCAAGCCGCAGTTTCGAGGGCTTGAAATACCAGTAGCCTTCGAGGTCATCGCAGGCAATCGAGCTGCAGGCATCAAACCGGCCAAAAAAATCGCCGCTGCCGATCGCCGAGCTTTCGTAACGGAGCAGTGTCTGTATTTCCTTTCCACCGTGGTTCAGAGTGAAGCTCAGATGCTCAACCGGAGTTACCTCCTGGAAATAGCTGTTATCCTTTACGTTGAGGTTAAACCGGCAACCGTCGCATTCTATGTGGTAACGACGATCTTTCTGAAAAAGACTACGCACCTGGTCCACCAATTCGCTATCGGCTCTGTCTGAGGTCACCCAATAGCCGATCTTGCCATCCTCAATGATGACGCGCGCACCATCAGGCAAGACACTCTCTGTAGCACTCAGCAAAGAAAGTGGCTTCCGTATGTAAACTGCCGGCGCTTCTAGCAAATAGCGCCCCCGCGAAAAGTCGCGGTCGAAAGATACACGCACGCCAATGATACGCACACCGCGAAAAAGACTGGCATCAATACCCTGGTACGATATAGCCAACCGGCTCAGGTCGATCAATTGCTCGAGTTTTGTCTGAAAGGCCTTGCCGTTGAAAAACAGCATCGGTAAGAAATCGAGCACCTGCCAAAGCGCAAAACCGGCAGCAATGTATGCAAGCCATCGCAGCTTTTGCCGCGCAAAGAGACCGCTGCCAATCGCCCTCAGACGCAGCAATGCCTGCATCAGCTCAGATGCCATTGGCGGATTCGTCGATTTCCCTTAAGTATTTGTAAGTATAGATGCCGGTGTTGTGCCCGTCGTTAAAAATGAAGTTTACCGCATAGTTGCCCACCCAGTCAAACGAGGCGATTTCAACCATCGGTGGCACTCCCTTGGGGCCCCTGATCGCCTTCGGGTCAGGATTATGCGAGTCGCGGCAGGTTGCACAGGGGCAGCGCATCCGCAGGTTGAACGACGTGTGCATAGTCCAGTGCTGATCGCTCCAGACGATTTCGACAACATTGCCAGACAGCGCCTTTTTCGGCAGGCGGATTTCTATTGTTTCCGGAGATAGAGGCATAGGCTGCGGGTAGAACCAGGAGGTGAAATCGCTACGTCAAGAAAAGGCAATAGGTTCGCTTACGGAGTTATTTTCGGAACAATAAAGAAGACAACCACTGCCTCAATGCCATCCAGATAAGCGAAAATGGCTTTGCTTCGGCGGTCAGAAGCGCGAAATCCCGCACGAGTGAGACGCATTCAAATGCCACGAAGGACAAGTCTTTAAAGAGATACTCGCGCAGCAATAGGCCTCGATTCCGAAAGATGTGACTGTAGCGAAAAGCAGAGTAGCCCGGCGGATAAACGGTCAGCGGGCCAACCTTTTTTTCGCGTCGCTCGCCGCGAGCGTGGTCAAGCACCGCCGCACCAGCAACCACGGTCTCGATGCCAAACCGGTGGCGGGCGCGCAGGCAGTATTCCCAATCAACGTAGTCGATAAAATAATTTTCACGCATGCCACCCGCCTTTTCGTAAACTGCTCGGGGGATCATGCAGCCAGAAGCGATCACCATCATGACCGATTCAAGTACCCCGCTCTCAGGTGCTTTACGGCGGCGAAAAAAAAATCTACTGTAGCACGGATGCAGCGCGAAGGATTTCTTGTTTATATCATACACACGCGGTCCTGCAATACGGAGTCCTCCTGCAGCAGATAGCAGGGTCTTTGCCAAACCTGGACGAGGCGCAGAATCGTGATCAAAAAGAATAACCGCATCAGCGCCTGACGCAAAAGCCGCAGTTAATCCCACATTTTGGGCATGCGCAATGCCTGTGTTCTGCCCGAGAGCCAGCAATTTAACCCGCGGGCGCTTCGTGATTTTTTTCAGGGTTACCTGGTCCTTACTGCCGTTGTCGACGACATAGACCCGTCCACATTCACGGGAAATCGCCGTTAGGCGGTCGCCGAATTTTTCGTCTGGATTGTAGGTGACAATAACAGCGGCGACGCCCACTGTTTATTTATTTTCGTGGCATTGCCACGAAAATAAATAAATGATCTTTGGAGACGGCGGGAGTCGAACCCGCGTCTTACCGCTCAATTGCTTGCTTTCTACATGCTTAGTCGATATTTGGTTTTCATCCCCGCGCCGCCCATCGACAGGCCGCAACGGAGCTTAGCGGCTGAATCTCAGTAATGCGCACGCCGCGCGCGCATCACCTGTTCTGCTGTAGGTTGAAGGTAATAGCTTCCGCAGACTCAGGCTATCACCAGTGCACCGGGCGATTAAGCCGCGAGTGCGTAAGTTTCGTTTTCTGCAGTTATACAGATTGCCTTTTGGATGGCTGTTAGCCGAGAGGCTCCCAGCCGGGTCGGAGGCTACCGTGCATGCTTTTCAAACAACCAACGCGGCAATCGAAGCCAATGCGTCCCCTTATACAAGTCGATCCGGTGACCGACTTGAGTTCGCCGCATCTAAGCGGCTAGAAATCCCACGCTCTGGTTGGCAACAGCCAAGCGCTTCCATACGGTATTATACTAAATCACGCTCAAATCGGCCAAATTCCGGTGCCAGAAGACCAAGGGAGTTTAAGATGTGGCCAGAGAGAGAATCGAACTCCCGACACGAGGATTTTCAGTCCTCTGCTCTACCGACTGAGCTATCTGGCCAGCAGGAAAAAATTTCCGTACGGAGAAAACCGACGGCAAATCAGCGGGTAAAGCAAAAAAAGGCCTTTGGAGTGAGAAAATTCACGGGTTTTTTGGTATTTAATATATAGAGGGATCATGTTGACTACCAGCGTTTCACTACCAGCATCGAAGGCCATACTCTGGCGTACCCACCAGAGCGAGATTATGCGCCTCGCGATTCGCACCCTGCGACTAACTATGTTCCGGCAGGGCATAAGGCGCGGCGTAAAGCGTCACTATAACCGAATCCCGGGGGAATTCCTCATTGTCACCACAAGATTCACCGAAGCAGAATACGACACTCTGCACTGTGCTGCTGCGGCGATGCGAGTAAGCGTCTCCTGGCTCGTTGACCGCATGATAAATCTCTGGCTCAAACCGACTCGCCGCGACCGTGGCAATACGCATGTGACTAACTATGAGTGTGATTCTCTGATCTGGTGTGAAAATGCCGGTGTTATCACCGAGTGTATCTTTTTCTGGTCCAAATTCCCCCGAAAAACCTACACTCCCCCAGCCATGAAAATACAAATACCAGACAAAATCATCTATTGTACTTGACGCGCAATCCTTCATGATATGGGTTCGGCCACAGGCGAAACAAAATGCGCCAAAAACCAAAGGAGGAACTATGAGCTTACTCAAACCATGGACACCAGAAGGCAGGGAAGCCCTGCTCACAGAAATGAACAACCGTATGACCGCGCTGCAGCGCGAATTCAACCAGCTCTTCGATAACCTTTCCGGCTGGCGTTCGAGCCCAATAGTGCTCGAATCCGAGAAATTCTTCAATCGCTTCGTGCCATCGATCAACGTGCGCGAAAACGACGAGGCCGTCATCGTAACCGCAGAGCTGCCGGGCCTTGACGAAAAGGACATCCACGTGACGCATTCAGACAGCGAGCTGATTCTCGAGGGCGAAAAGAAGATCGAAAAGCGCGACGAAAAGGACAAAGACCACATCATCGAAAGTTCATACGGCACATTCCGCCGCGTGATCTCAATGCCGGGCTATATCGACATGGCGAAGATCGACGCCAAATTCAAGAACGGCGTTTTGACCATCACCCTGCCGAAATCCGAAAAGGCAAAGGCCAACTACAAGAAGGTCGAAGTTAAGGCCGGTTGATACTTTCACCTTTTCGGGGCAAACGCCCCGAAAAGGTGGATTTTCCTCTCAAGCTATTCCTGAACTCGCCGATATAATTTATGTCACATGACACACGCCATGGATGGCGTGCACCGGAGAGATCGGAAAAGGGACGACTAACAGGCTGTTGAAAAACAGCCACGAAGCAGGATGTTGAAACCGAGCGCAGCTGCAGACAGGCCATTTATGGCCGTTTCGCAAGCGGTTCGCATCGCGAATCGCGGCGTCTGCAGCGAGCACGGGATTTTTTCAACATCCTGCTAACTATGCGGCTCTTTTTCGGCGTCACCACGAGGCATGGATGCCGAATCTTTTTTCCAGGAGTATCCATGCGTAAACCATCTATAGCGGCCAGCCGGAACAAGTTCAAAAAAATTCTTTCCCAGTACGTGAAGCACCAGGGTCTCGATCTCGAAGTCACACTCAGAACCGGCGAGCGCATCACGCTCTCTAAAATGCGCTCGATTGAGGGCGATAATGTTATTTCGACAACCGCCCGTGGGGGCCGTTCAGTGCTCGCAATTCGCGATATACAGCACCTGGAAGTTTATGTGAACTGATCCGGATGCACCAGATCAATCTTCGAGCAGAGCATTCAGGCTCGCAATGAGGGCGTCGATCGGCACGCCGTAGCCCATGCAGATCTGCTCGAGCGTCTCGATTTCGTTGATGCCACAGTGCGAGCAGCCGCCTAAATGGTAGCTTGCCAGAACCAGACCTGCTTCGGGGTGTATCCTCAGCGCCTCGCCAACTGTCGTCTGTGGAGTGAATTGCGGTTTTGAGGCCACCTCTTCGGCCGGGGCTTTTGTCGTAGCTTCCATTGCTGACAATATATCTGCCTTAAGGCACAATGGCTAAAAAATCTAAGATTTAAGAGCCTCTCTCAGTTTTTTCTTTGTTTCCGCATCGGCGATAAAGAGCGCAGAAGCGATGTCGCGCGCATCCAGCCGATGCGCTTCAAGACGCGAAACTTTTTCCTCTTGTCGCATCACGCGCAATATGAGATATCCTAACGCAGCGGTTGCAAGTCCTATGACAGCCGTGAAATAATACTTCAAGTCATCAAAACGTTTATCCATCTGGTCAAAGCGTCGGTCAATCTGCTCGAGCCGCTTCTCCATAAGCTGCATCATCTGTTTCAGGTCACCTTTCGTCGCAGCATCACTGTCTGCAGCCACAACGGCCCCCGTCAGCATAACCAATGATAACAGATGTGCAACAATGCCTTTCATGCTTTCAAGCTAACGCTCTTCGGTCTCTCTGTCAAGAAATTCGAACTGCCCTACTTGTTTCCCGGAATATCCGAGACCTTTATCTCCTGCACCCAGAGATCGTACTTGTTCCACTTGACGAAGGCCTTGATCTTGCCAGACCAGGGTATGAGATTCCAGTCGAAGTATGCGTAAGTCGTGGGATTTCTCTCCCTTTTGATCGTCGTCACCGCGATCTCGCTACCGTCCATATTCATTACGCCAATTTTTTCGATATAGGTGCCCTGATCCACCTTCGCATTCGGCACTTCGACCAGCAGCGCTGGTTTTCCGTTATTGACTGATTTGCGTACCTGCGGGGCTAACTCTTTTTCCTTGTCCACCCACTCGCGCGAGTTGCCGATGGAGTACTCCTTCATCGGCCGGATGGGGCCTTCCTTCGGCAAGTCATTGCCGCCTTTGCATGACTGCAATAGAAGTAGCAAACCTCCAAGCAGAACGGGATTCATACACTGTGAAAAATTGAGTTTCATTAGCCTCACGCCTGCCCGGGATTTTTATCGACACGCTCAAAAATCATGCGCAGGAATAGCGAATTTTCTTTGTGGAGCTTCGCCAATTCTTCGTGTATTTCATCTGTCTTTCGCGCCATTTCATCAGTCCTGCGTGCCATCTCGTCGGTTTTGCGCGCCATTTCTTTCATGAGGCCCGATGACTCGGCCATCTGCATCGAAATGCGCTCTGCAATGACGCGGTCGGCCGCTGCATTTTGTCGAAACCCCAGGATCATGATCAGAATACTGGCAACGCCGAAGGCGACCACCGAGCCCAGGACTGCAATCATTGTCGAATCCATGTCTCCAAGCTATCAAGACGGCAGCGCGACCGGCAAGAAATTTCTGCATGCGCCGCCGGCGCAACCTTTCCATCAATTCTGGTCATTCGCCGTGCGGTAGATCTTCATCGCATTCGAACCGTCGCGCGTGATGATAATGAGCCAGTCTTTGCCGGCGTCGTTCACGGTAACGTGACTGAAAATTTTCTGGTTGGTGCCACCACCGCCCGATTCGATACCAGGCAGGTTTACCATCGAGAACTGGGTCTCTGCCGGCTTGTTACCAGACACCATACAGCTCGCAGAGCCGGTGCAAGTGGAGGAACTAAAATCCACTCGCCAGACGTTCGCCCCATCGGTTGCATTGTCCCAACCGACATAGAGCCAGTTGCCGATAAATTCGAGCAGCGTCACATGTGTGTTGTTGGCGCCGATTGCGTTATTGCTCCGCATGTTCGTCTTGCCTGTTGAGCCGTACTCTGCCACCAATTGCCAGGCCGCCGCGCACGAGGCTGCACTACCGCA
>CAYOZO010000018.1:24453-36349 GCA_964408405.1 uncultured Turneriella sp. | reverse complement strand
ATCGCGAATCGCGGTCGCTGACTCGCGACTCAGCGAGCGTCTGCAGCGAGCACGGAATTTTTTCAACATCCTGCTAAACCCGTTTTTCCGCGTAAGTCATCACCAGGTATGCGCGCGAGGTGCCCTTAGCCAGGTTGCGGTAGGTGTGTGGCTGGTCGGCGACGAAGTAGATGGAATCGCCTTCTTCGAGCAGATTCTTCTGACCGTTGATTTCAATTTCGATTTGCCCTTCGGCAATGACGATATTTTCCGCGGTGCCCGGCGGGTGTGCCACGGCCTTTTCGACGCAGCCGGGTGATAGCTCCAGCTCGTAAAACTCTACCCGCCGTGGAATATCGAGCGGGAACAATGCGCGCGAGACAAAGCCACCTTTCTGCGAACTGAGAATTTTCATCTCATTGCGCCGCACAACCTGCAGCTGGGCGTCCGTACGCTTGCTGATGAGCGCTGCAAAAGGCACGTCGAGCGCGCGCGCAATTTTCCATAACACATTGATAGAAGGTGCGCTGCGCGACTGCTCGATCTGGCTGAGCATTGCCTTGCTGACGCCGGAGAGATTTGCCAGCTTATCGAGCGAAAGATCGAGGTCGGAGCGCAGGCGTCTGACGTTTTCAGCAACCACTCCGGTGAGATTTTCTCCCGTCTGCACACGTGATTTGTCGGCCGGGGTTTTTTTAGTGGCATTCCGTGATTTTTTTGCAGGCATCAGCCGGAAGCTACCGAAAACCGCATCGCGCAGCACAGTAAAAAGTGAACCGGCCATCAGGCTCGTAAGTTGCGCTTGACGCCGCAGCGACAATTCGCGTTATGAGTCGTTCGTTCGTTATAGCGAACGCATTAGACTGGAGGATTTATGAAAGTACACAGCATTCTTGAACTTATTGGTAACACACCCCATTTACGGCTGCGCCGGCTTTTTTCCGAGGATTTTGAGGTCTGGGTAAAGCTCGAGCGGCAAAACCCCGGTGGAAGCATAAAAGACCGCATTGCGCTGTCGATGGTAGAAGATGCGGAGCGCAGGGGCGTTCTCAAGCCGGGTAGCGTGATCATAGAGCCCACATCCGGTAATACCGGTATAGGTCTCTCACTTGTGGCGGCGGCAAAGGGATACAAAATTATACTCGTCATGCCGGAGAGTATGTCGGTCGAGCGTCGCGCCATTATGGCATCGTACGGAGCGCAGTTTGACCTGACTCCGCGCGAAAAGGGCATGAAAGGCGCGATCGAACGGGCAAACGAGCTGGCAGCGCAGACTCCTGGCGCATGGGTGCCGCAACAGTTTGAAAACGAAGCGAATATAGCCGTACACGCCAAGTTCACCGCACAGGAAATACTCCGTGATTTTCCCGAGGGCATAGACGTTCTCATTACCGGTGTCGGCACGGGCGGCCACATTACCGGAGTGGGCGAAGTATTGAGGCAGAAGTGGCCTAATCTGCAAATCTACGCCGTTGAACCTGCTGCTTCGCCGGTCATCTCAGGCGGCTCTCCGGCCCCCCACCCAATTCAGGGTATTGGTGCCGGCTTCATCCCGAAAAATTTGCATAAAGAAATTCTAACCGGAGTAATCCAGGTCACGAAGGAAGAAGCATTTGAGTATGCCAAACGCGCTGCGCGCGAAGAAGCGCTTTTTGGTGGTATTTCGAGCGGTGCTTCGCTGGCTGCGGTCGCCAAAAAGCTGCCTGAACTCAAGAGAGGTGCGCGGATTCTGACCTTCAACTACGATACGGGCGAGCGCTACCTTTCGATCGAAGGATTGTTTGGTTGACAGATAATCCCAAGAGTTGCGCACCGCGCCGCGCAGGCGCGGTGGCGACATGGGAAATACGGCTCACCATCTGAGAGAAGAATGTCTCTGTCATGAAAAAAAGCCTGCTAGCCGTAATGGTGGCCGTGATTTACTGTGGCCCGCAGAAGCAGAGGCGAGCACTGCTCAATGTGTCTTACGATCCGACGCGCGAATTTTACCGTGAATTTAATGAAGCCTTTGCGCGCGAATGGCAGAAGTCACACCCGGGTGAAACCATCAGTTTTCGCCAGTCGCATGGTGGCAGCGGTAAGCAGGCGCGCAGCGTCATCGACGGCCTCGAGGCTGATGTCGTGACACTGGCTCTCTCCTCTGACATAGATACGATAGTGCAGCAGTCAAATCTCTTGCCGGCAGGCTGGCAAAAGGCTCTGCCGGACAACAGCGCTCCCTATACATCTACGATTGTCTTTGTTGTCAGGGCAGGAAATCCCAAAAACATCAAAGATTGGCCTGACCTTGCTGAGCCGGGCGTGGGCGTGATCACGCCGAACCCAAAAACTTCCGGCGGCGCGCGCTGGAACTATCTTGCTGCCTGGGCGTATGCAGACAAAAAGTTTGCCGGTAAGCATGATTCGGTGAGGGAGTTTGTGTCGAAAATCTACAGGAATGTGGTGGTGCTCGACGGCGGGGCCCGCGGCGCTACTACTAGTTTCGCGCAGCGCAGGCTGGGCGATGTGCTGATTGCCTGGGAGAACGAGGCCTACATTATCCTACGCGAATTTCCCAACCAGTTTGAGGTAGTTGTGCCGTCGCTGAGTATCCTCGCAGAACCCAGCGTCGCCGTCGTAGAGGCCGTGGCACGTAAAAGGGGCAACCTTGAGCTCGCCACGGCTTTTCTGCAATACCTCTATAGTGACGAAGGCCAGAATTTAGCCGGCAAACATTTTTTCCGCCCGCGCCGGCAGGAAATCGCCAAAAAGTACGCGCATATCAGGCCTCTGACACTCGTCACCGTTGAAGCAGCGTTTGGCGGCTGGGAAAAGGCAAACAAGATACATTTCGCGGACGGCGCGCTCTTCGACCAGATTTATGGCAAATAATCCGGCGTGGCGTCTTCGGTTTCGTGAGAAAACCATTTTACCCGGGTTTTTCCCGAGCATTACCTATACCGCTGTTTATCTCCTGATTATAGTTTTGATTCCCCTCGGGACCATGTTTGCGAAGAGCTTTTCGCTCGGCTGGAATGCATTTGCTGAGCATGCACTTGCCGAACGCACTTTGCTGTCGCTGCGCCTTAGTTTCACGACTGCGCTGATTGCTGCGCTCATCAACATGCTCGCTGGATTCATCATCGCCTGGGTTCTGACGCGCTACGATTTCTGGGGGCGCCGCCTGCTTGATACGATGATCGACCTGCCTTTTGCTCTGCCCACGGCGGTTGCGGGTATTGCCCTATGCACGGTCTATGCCGAGAACGGTATTCTGGGCTCTCTGCTTTCTCGTGCCGGCATCAAAGCCGCTTACAATCCCACAGGTATCACCATTGCCCTCATATTTATCGGCTTGCCATTCGTCGTGCGTTCGGTGCAGCCTGTACTCGAAGATTTCGAAAAAGAAATCGAAGAGGCGGCGATGAGCTTAGGCGCTAGCCGCTTGCAGACCATCGTGCGCGTGATTCTGCCTTCAGTTGCCCCGGCGCTTTTCTCGGGCACGATCATGGCATTTTCGCGAGCGCTCGGCGAATATGGGAGCGTTATTTTTATAGCGGGCAATATACCCTATAAAAGCGAAATTACCCCCTTGATTATCATTACGAAGCTCGAGCAGCACAATGTGCAGGCTGCAACAGCGGTTGCCGCAATCATGCTGCTGATTTCATTTTCACTGCTGCTTCTGCTCAACTACTTGCAGATTCGCCAGAAGAGGAAAGTATGACGCACGGGCAACGCAGCTACCTGAGCGATCCCGTGTGGCTCAAGGTTCTGCTCATCGTATTTGCGATAGGTTTCCTGACGCTGCTCTTAGGGCTTCCGCTCTATGAAATCTTTAGGCAGGCATTCCGGAAGGGTTTAAATTTCTATTTCGAGTCGCTCACTGACCCGGTGACCCTGGCATCGATTCGACTCACGCTCATTGCCGCAGCGATTTCTGTGCCGCTCAATCTTGTCTTCGGTGTCGTTGCCGCCTATGCAATAGCCAAATTTGACTTTTGGGGCAAAAGCCTGCTTGTGTCATTGATCGACCTGCCCTTTGCCATTTCGCCCGTGATTTCAGGTCTTATCTACGTATTGGTATTCGGCCTGCAGGGTTGGCTCGGTGGCGCACTGCATGCGTCTGGTCTGCGGATCATTTTCGCCGTACCAGGCATCGTGCTCGCCACTGTCTTCGTGACGTTTCCCTTCGTGGCCCGCGAACTGATTCCTCTCATGGAAGAGCAGGGCAAAAGCGAAGAAGAGGCGGCGCTGATGCTCGGAGCTTCACCGCTCAAAATGTTTTTCATGGTAACGCTACCCAACATAAAATGGGGACTCATTTACGGCGTCATACTCTGCAATGCGCGCGCGATGGGTGAATTTGGCGCGGTCTCTGTGGTTTCCGGCCACATTCGCGGCGAGACGGTAACCATGCCGCTGCATGTTGAGATACTCTATAACGAATATAACTTCACTGCGGCATTCGCCGTGGCATCGCTTTTGGCTTTCCTTGCGCTCGCGACCTTGCTGGTTAAAACCACAGTGGAGGTAAGGGCGCGCCTTGCTGAGCGGCGACGCCTGCAGGAATGCGCAGAGGGGGTAAACTAATGCATATTCAGGTGGAAAACCTGGTCAAGACGTACAAGAGTTTCCGCGCGCTCGATAACGTCTCTGTCGATATTGCGCATGGGGAGCTTTTGGCTCTGCTGGGGCCTTCAGGCTGCGGCAAAACGACTCTTTTACGCATCATTGCCGGGCTGGATTTTCCCGACAGTGGTGTGATACGTTTTGATGGCGCCGATGTGGAGAGTTTAAGCGCGAGAGAGCGCAACGTTGGCTTCGTCTTCCAGCACTACGCGCTCTTCAAACACATGACAATATTTGACAATGTCGCCTTTGGGCTGAATGTACGTAAACGCAGCGAACGGCCATCGAAAAAAGAAATCCGCGAACGCGTGATGGAGCTGCTCTCTCTCGTGCAGCTCGCCAATCTCGAAGACCGCTATCCGCACGAGCTGTCCGGCGGGCAACGGCAGCGCGTGGCGCTTGCCCGTGCGCTGGCCGTCAGGCCGCGCGTGCTCCTGCTCGATGAGCCTTTCGGCGCGCTCGATGCCAGGGTACGCAAAGAACTCCGCCGTTGGCTGCGCAGGCTGCATGACGAAATTCATATTACGAGCATCTTTGTGACGCACGATCAGGAAGAGGCGCTGGAAGTCGCTGACCGGGTAGTCATTCTGAATAAGGGTAAGGTAGAGCAGATTGGCACCCCGGACGAGGTTTACCGAAACCCTAAAACCCCCTTTGTTTACCAGTTCATGGGCAATGTGAACCTGTTTCACGGCCGCATCGAAGGGGTTAAGGGGCTCGGCTATGTGCGACCGCATGAGATTGAAGTTGACAGGCAACAGAAATTCCCTTCGGATTTTTCAGGGATCGTTGAGGGTATTCAGCCATTGGGCCCTTACACAAGACTGACGCTCAGCGATCAGAAAACCGGGCAGCTGATTGAAGCAGAGGTTCCCTACGAGACCGGGAAGACGCTGGGGCTCAATATTGGCATGGCGGTATTCTACCGGCCAAAGAACGTCCAGACTTTTGACGTCGATTACGTCATCTGACCTCTTGAGAGTCCAAACTTTTTGATTGTCAGGCCCGCCGGGTTTGGTATCGCCGTCCATGGCTTTGGCATTCGATAAATCTGTTCTCCGCAAACCGATCTCCATCATCTTCTATATGGTGAGCGCGCTCGGTTTTGCGAGCATCATCGGTATAATGGTTACCCCGAAGGATAACCTGCGTCTCAACGTGATGCTGCACGAAACATACAACATCGTCCTGATTTTTTCCACCATTGGGTTTATTGGTCTGGTCTATGTGCTGCTCAACTTCGTAAATTTCTTCGGCCTTGACCGTAACAAGTTCATGGGACTTTACCTGGCGCTTTCGATTGCCGGTTGGTTCTGCTTCATTTACCAGCGTTATGACTTTATCCTGAAGCCGCTCGAAGAGTTCGGCATTAACATGCGCTTCAAGATGGCGGCGGAGACACAGAAGTACCAGCAGATTGGCGACCAGATTGTCAAAATACCGCTGAAAAGTCTGCATCCCGCAATCCATATTGTGGGCATTGAGACCGATACGGTGCAGGCATACGGTGGCTATCCTTTTAGCTGGAAACACTACGCCGACGAGTTGAAGTCGCTCGAAGGTTCAGGGGTGAACACCGTCATGTTCGACGTGTTCTTCATGGATGAATATAAGGACAACTACGGCCTTCTGCACACCGTGGAATCTCTGCGCGACCAGGCGCCTCAGTTGCTCGCCTCCGGCAAGGGTATCAATATCTCGGCTGCTGAGCTCAAAGCGCGCTCGGCGCGGTGGAGCGATCAAATCCGCAAGTCGGGCAACGTGGTTGTCGACTATGGCATGGAGACCAGCGAATTTGATCCAGCGATTTTGCAGGATCCGGATTTGAAAGCCCGTATCGCTGAACTCAACAAGTTCCGCATTCCTGACGAGAACATTGTAGAAAACGAATACCTGAAAGACCCTTACCTCGAATGGGTTTCGTTCCCGTTTCCGCCGATTCCCGCCGTTAGCCGCGCCACAAAGGGTCTCGGGGCCGCGAACGTGAAATACGAGGCCTCGTCAGTCAACTACGCGATGCCGATGGTATTCAAGTGGCAGAACCGCCTGTATCCTTCCATTTCGTTGTTGCTTGCCTGCCGTTTTTATGGTGTGGACGTGACCAGGGATATTGAGGTGAAGCTTGGATCCTACGTAAAAATCAAGAATATACCGGATAAGAAAATTTCTATAGGAATTTTTGGCGAAGAGCGCGACGTCATGACCAAGCCAAACGCGGAGCGCAGCATAACCATACCGGTTAACGAAATTGGTATGATGTCCATCAACTTTATCGGTGGCCCATACACTTTCCCTTCGACAAAGATGGTCGAGCTCGCAGAGCAGGTTAACAAGAAAGAGAAAACGCTGAACGTCGAAGATTACAAAAACAAGATACTGTTGACCGCTATGTACTATGCGACCGGCGTATCGACCACCCGGGATATTCACCCGTCGCCGTTTAGCCATACGACTGCCGGAATTGAACACCACGCCAGCGCACTCAACACGATTCTCATGCAGGATTTCATCAGCTACGCCAGCCCGTGGACAAACTATCTTATCCTCTTTGCCTTTGCTGCGCTCCTGGGCTTCCTGATACCGCGCCTGAATATCGGCGTGGTGCTGGTCGTGGTGGGGGTGATTTCTGCGGTCTTTCTGGTCGAGGCAATCCTGGTCTTCAAGTTTTTCAAATACGTCCACTTCTTCCTCGTTCCCTACGTACAGGTCGTCGTGATACTCATTGCTGTCATCGGCTATAAGGTCTTAACCGAAGAAGAAAACGTAAAGTATATCCGCAGTACGTTCTCGAAATTCGTGGCCAAGGACATTGTGAACGAACTCTTGGCGAATCCCGATTCGCTGAAACTTGGGGGCGAAAAGAAGGAAATCACCGTTTTCTTCTCGGATATCCGCGGTTTTACAACGATGTCCGAATCGCTTTCACCGGAAGACCTCGTTTACCTGCTCAATGATTACCTCTCGACCATGACAGATCTCGTCATCAGTTACCGCGGTACTATCGACAAGTACATGGGCGATGCGATCATGGCTTTCTGGGGAGCTCCGATTCCTAACCCGGACCATGCCTACTATGCCTGCATAGCTTCGCTGGTGCAGCTGGAAGAACTGCACAAATTGCAGGCCCGCTGGGCAGAGCAGGGTTATCCGATTATTGACATCGGTATCGGTCTCAACTCAGGTTATGCCGTTGTAGGTAACATGGGCTCATCGCACCGCATGGACTACACAGTGATGGGTGACACGATCAACCTCGGCAGCCGACTCGAAGGAACCAACAAGCAGTATGGCACCCGCATCATCATCTCTGAGTTTACCTATGCCAAGGTCAGGGACCGCGTGTATGCGCGTGAGCTCGATGATATTCGCGTGAAAGGCAAGAACGAGCCCGTTAAAATTTACGAACTCATCGGCCTTGTGAACCCCGATGACGCAGTGAAGTTCAGAACGCAGGTAACCTGATCTGTCAAGGATGGCGCGCCTGTCTCAGCGCGCGTTCATCTACCGATTGGGCGGATTTCTGCTGAACGGCTGAGTTGCCGGCAAACATTTCGGGGCTGTTTTTGGCCAGTTGTATGACTTCCACCGCACCGAAAAACGGGTTTCCCAGAAGTTCGAAATGGGCATAAACCCTGCGGCAAACCTCGAGGTCGGCCGGTTCGTCGATCGTTAACCGAATTCCCTTAACGCGGTTCCTGGCTGCTTCTTCTGAGACTGTTTCGTCGAGCCGCAGCGGGTAAATTTCGTACAGGTGCGGATTTTCCCGGATAAAGACCGTGACGTGTTCCCTATGGTGGGGCTTGATCGGGCTTTCCGTACCAGGTGTTCCTGGCTCGGTGCGCAACCATACTGAGCGCAGGGCATTGACGCGTATCAGTTCAGCTCCCATACCGAGTGGCAAGTCAGCGGTATAGCCGTAATCAGGCGCGTGGGTGCGGGCATAATGCACCAGTCGGGCAATCTGCTCTCTGTCAGGAAAGGGGTTATCGCCCGTCAGACGCAGCACGTATTCGTTATCGGACATATCGCTCGAGGCATCGATATAGCGTCTGAGAACGTCATAGGCGGACCCGATCGAGTAGCTGTAGCCCAGGCTGCCGAGAAAATCCGCTAGTTCCGAGGGCTCATCTTCGGCCAGAGCAAATGCCGCCTCAATGCCTGCGCCCTTGAGGCTCTCGAGCCTTTCTGCGATATGCTCGAGTAGGGTTCGTGAACCGATTTTTTCAAGGACCTTGCGTGGCAGACGGGAGCTCGTAAGCCTGGCCTGTATGATTGCCCTGAAGCGCATTACTGGCGGATGAAGTTGCTAGTGCAGAACGGACGGCAAGATGAATTATGTCTCCTCGGAATTGTGCATACTTTTTCAGCCAAAAATCAAAAAGTACTTGTCTGCAACAAAAAGCCGGTAATTTAGACCAATGGCCGCCAAGTCAGGCATAAAGATTAAAGTCAAGAAAAAAGGCGAGATTAGCATAGTCGAGATAGATGGAGCGATAAAGTCAGGCATGGAGTTTGACCTGGCTGACGAACTCGAGTCGTGCATGCACGACGTCAAGGTGCCTAAGATCATTGTCGACATGAAGAAAGTGCCGTTCATCAACTCGGCTGCGCTTGGCATTCTGCTCAATATTTACAAAGAAATCGAGCGACGCAACGGGCGTTTTGGCCTTTGCTCCATTAGTTCTGATGTGGATCATCTGCTCGAAATCACGAAACTGGGTTCCGTGTTTGATATTTACAAGAACCAGGACGACGCGCTCGATTCTATCGCCGACTAACAGGTCCCCTCAAGTGCAGCCAAAAGCAGCCCTCGGCTAAGGGGATGTGCGCCAACTGGATCAAAGAGCTGCTACGGCAGGCGTGCGCGCTGCTTCCTTAAGGGGCTGCGGCTGTTTAAGCCCAAAAAAGTTAAACGAGTTTTTGGCAGAATAGCTCGAAAATAGAGAGTGCGACGTTACTTCGTGTCTCTGCTCTTCATTCTCCCTGCAGGGGTTTTGGTGGCCACGGCTAGTCGGGAGCCGGTGGCAGAAGCCGTCATTGACTGGAGGAGCGAAAAAATCCTGCTGAGCGCACATTGGCAACCGGGGCCGCAGCTTCTTGCTCAGTCGAACACGGAACTGCGCCGGCATATGCGCGAAGCAATACTGAAAAAACTGAGTGCAGTCGTAAGCGTGTTGTGGCAACGCTCAAGGCCCGACGCACGTGAGGAGCCCGATCTTTCAGAATTCTGGGCTTCGCTGAGGCTCGATACTTTCCAGGTCGCCGAAAACCGCGCGCTGGCAACCATGCAGGTTGCGCTCAGAGGCCAGGATTCACTGCTTGCGCATCTGCCGCTCGATTTCGCGGGTGAATTAGAGGCTGAAAGCTCTGCGGCTTTACCGCTGCATTACGACAAGCGAGCCCAGGTGGGAGAGTACGACAGTTCAGATCATGAGCCGCTGCTTTACACCGGGCTCATCATCGACGCGCGCCATCTGCCCTATGTCCCTTCATTGAATGTCGGTATTTTTACTTCTGCCGGGCGGCAGTTTTATGGCGCCCCATTCTTAACTCGTACGACTGCAGTCAAGCGAGGCATCGCCGGTTACTTCCTGTCCGACGCGACGCCGGCAGCCATCAGGCGCGCCGGAAAACGTCCGCTAAAAGTATCCGCGATTGACATCAAGGGCGCAGGTGAAAATGGCGTCGTTATCAGCGAAGAAGACGCTGCGAAATTACTTGCCCACGCGGGCAGTGTGCAGAATATGCGGCGCGCGCGCGTCGTCATCATCGTCAATAGTGATAAGCTGCGCGAGCGTTACTAGCAGGATGTTGAAAAAATCCCGTGCTCGCTGCAGAGGCTTAGCTCAAGTCGCGAGTCAGCGACCGCGATTCGCGATGCGAACCGCTTGCGAAACGCCCCTCACCATGCTATGGTGAGGGGCTGTCTGCAGCTTAAGCCCGGTTTCAACATCCTGCTTTGTGGCTGGTTTTTCAACAGCCTGCTAGGCGATCTCACCCGTTGCAGGTTTTCGTCTGAGGAAGAGTACCATAACGGCGATGAGCCCCCCAAACAGGAACCCCGCAACGCCAAAGACAACGAAATTGGGACCGGGCTTGTAAGGAATTGCGAGATGGAGTAATAACGTACCGCTTGCGGCGTCGCTGAGGACGAGCTTAAACGCCGGTTGTGAAGATTTGAGTTTTCGCACCGCGACAAGCGTAAGATTAACAATTGCTGTTTTTTTCCCAGGCTCAAAGCTATCGGGATTACACGCGACTTTTCTGCCATTCACGCTGAGGCTACACGATTCAATCCGGATTCCCTTGAGCGGCGCGTCGTCGAGGTCGCGTAATCGGATCGAGAGGTGATCTTTCTTGGTCGGCGGAATCGTGAGCGTTATAGCTCCCCTGTCAGAGCCGCTTAGGCCCTCACTCTGCCATTTTGCCGGCAGCGCGTAGGCCGGATCGCCCGTCTGGAAAAGTTCAGGCGATAATCGTGCCACGGCCTTGTAGGGCGTGTTGAGTGCCAGGTGGGAAAATTCTGCGTTGCTCAGCTTCTCGAATGCATGCGCCTGCTGTCTGAAATACGCTATTCCCTTAAAATAATCAGGAAAAATATCCAGCACCTGAGCCTGCTTTTTTTCCAGTACTGCGCGCAGAGTATCAGCTTTCTCGCTCTTCAGCCTAAAGGGAGTGGTTGCTTTCCAGGTAAGAGCCCAGAGCGATACGTCAGGGGCTCTCTGGTGGTGTGTTGCGCTTTCGATGATGATGGCGCATTGAGTATCCTGCGGGCGTAATTCCCGGCAGATCGACTGGTAGAGTTCCCGTGATAGTTTCTCCGCTGCGCCGCTCAGCGTTTGTCCCTGAGTTGCACTCGCTGCTACGGGCAAGAATAAGACTGCCAGCAGGAGAATAACACGCATGGCGACCTAAGCCAGAGTCAGGATGCGGCGTTAAGCTAAAATGCAAATCATTTACGCTCTGTTTCTGTTCCAGAAACATCCACGGGTGAGCGACATTTCCGCCGAAATTGCGCGCCGGCGCGCCTTCGCAATAATTGCGCATCCGGATGCAGGCAAAACAACCCTGACTGAAAAGCTCCTGCTTTATGGCGGCGCGATCCATCTCGCCGGGCATGTTCGAGCAAAGCGCGATCGCAAAACGACCAGATCGGACTTCATGGCGCTTGAGCAGGAGCGAGGAATTTCCGTGAGTACCGCGGCGCTGCAGTTCAACTATGCCGGTTACGTGATGAACCTGCTCGATACTCCGGGACACCAGGATTTCAGCGAAGATACCTACCGCACTCTCATGGCCGTCGATT
>CAYOZO010000018.1:9328-24443 GCA_964408405.1 uncultured Turneriella sp. | reverse complement strand
GTGGTTGGGAAAGAGTGTAGATTCTGCCATCATGCTGCTCGATGCTTCCCGCGGCGTGGAACCGCAGACTATCAAGCTTTTCAAAATTTGCCGTGAACGCAACCTGCCGATCATAACCTTTATTAATAAGATGGATATGCCGGCGCTCGAAGCCTTCGAGCTGCTCGATAATGTCGAAAAAGTTCTCGGTATCTCAGCCGTCCCTCTGGTCTGGCCAATGGGGTCGGGCAGGGATTTCAAGGGTTACTATGATCTGTACGGTAAAAAGCTGCACCGTTTTGAGCGTACCGTGGGCGGCGCATACAAGGCGCCCGAAGCCGTATCGGGCATTGAAGATCCGTCGGTTCGGGAACTCATGGGCGAAGCGGCGCATGACAAGTTCTGCGAAGACGTCGCAATTGCCGCCGAAGCCCTACCTCCGTTTGATAAGCAGAAATTCCTGAGAGGCGAAATGACGCCAGTTCTGTTTGGCAGCGCGGTCACGAATTTCGGCGTTGAACACCTGCTGGCGAATCTGACTGACCTTGCGCCCGCACCGCGTCCGATCCTCCTGGACAACGGCGAGACAATTTTGCCGGACGAAAACCGCTTCACGGGTTTCGTGTTTAAGATGCAGGCCAACATGAACAAACTGCATCGCGACCGCGTGGCATTTGTGAGAATAACCAGCGGCAAGTTCGAGCGTGGTATGTCGGTCAATGTGCCACGACTCGGAAAAGAAGTGAAGCTGGCCAACCCGGTTGCCTTTTTTGGCCAGGAGCGCACGACGATTGACACGGCCTATGCCGGCGATATCATCGGCATTATTAGCCCGGGACTCTATCGCCTGGGCGACATTCTCTGCAATGGTCCGGCACCGGCATTCCATCCTCTGCCACGCTTCGCGCCTGACCTTTATGCCCGCATCGTACTCACCGACACTGGCAAAGCAAAGCAATTCCGCAAAGGTATATCGGAACTCGCGGACGAAGGAGTGGTACAGCTTTTTAATCTCTCTGACGCGACGCCGCTTATTGGCGTTATCGGGCAGCTGCAGTTCGATGTGTTCAAATACCGTCTGGAAGACGAATACGGGGCGCCCGTACGTCTCGAACCGCTCCCGTTTGAATGTTCGCGCTGGATTTCCCAGGAGGATGTACAGAAAGCAGGACGCTTTGACAAGGTCGTACAGGATGAGGCTGGCAACCCTGTGTTATTGTTTGAAAGCCAGTTCCGCCTGCGCACTTTCCAGGAGCAGAATCCTGATGTGATTCTGCATCTGCACCCGCCGGTCTAGCAGGATGTTGAAAAAATCCCGTGCTCGCTGCAGACGCCGCGATTCGCGATGCGAACCGCATGCAAAACGCGACGCGACCAGCGCGATTGCCGTGCAATCGCTTAGGTCGCTCTGCTGTCTGCAGCTTAAGCTCGGTTTCAACATCCTGCTCCATGGCTGTTTTTTAACAGCCTGCTAGCGGGCTACTGCACCAGTAATCTGCTGGTTCAGATCTGGATCAGCAGTTTGCCGTTTTCGATGCGGCATGGCACGCGGATAAGGGGCGTTTTTCCACCGGATGTACAGCTCCCACTTACTAGATCAAACTTCCATTCGTGAAAAGGACAGAATAGTTGATCGCTACTGAGGCCGCTCTCAGGAATCAGGTTGCCCTTATGCGGACAATGGGCATCATAGACCAGAAATTCCTCAGCTTTTCTGTAAACAATCAAAGCCTTGCCGTGTGAGCGCACATAGTTTGCCGTACCTATAGCGAAGGCAGAAATGTCTCCAAGTTCACGCCAGCTATCGCCCGGTTTTCCGTCTGCCAGGTAGTGGGCAAATTCCGGAAGGTTCATATCCAGTATCACGTCGATTGCCCAGACAATTTTGCTGAAGCCCAGCGCCGGCATAGCCATGAGCAATGCGTCGATGACTTCGTCCGCACTTGCACCTGCCTTGAGCGCGCGCGACAGGTACTGGCGCAGGCCTGTGGGAGTTTTGGCGTACACCTTGGTAATCACCGAAATCAGCGCTGCAGTCTTCGCATCGAGATGCCTGCCCGCCTGCTTGAGGAAGGAAAAATAGGCCTGCATGGGTTCCGGTCGTGCCTTGAGCAGAAAATCCAGTGCGCGGCTCATGCTAAAGGGTTTGAAATCCCATCAGCCCGACAAGAATTTCACGGTGCTGTTATAGCCCGGGTTTTGGTCTGCGAAACCAGCCGACAAAAGGCAAGCGAAGGTAGAAGAGGAGCAGGCAAATAATGAGCTGCATCGGCGAGCGGCGAACAGGAACTCCCAGGAGCGCCGCGCATTCTGCCGCAATCCTTTCGCGCGAAATTACGAAAAAACGCCTGAGCATCTCCGCAGCGGCTGCTGAATACTTTCTGTGTATAACCGGGCGCAGGAATTGGTACGCAAGAGACATGGCAAAATCGACGCGCAGAAACAGTCCCCAGAGGTAGTAGCGGCGAAATTTGCCTGCTTGTATGTACTCGCGTGTCTGTGATTCACCGAATGCAATATGCTCCTCTTCGTCCTTTGCGATGGCGCGCAGCGTGCGCTGTATCCGGCTATCCTGCGTGTCTTCGATCAGCTGCCGCATCAGGTAGAGAACCCAGCGTTCTCCCACTGCTTTGTCAATAAAGCAATGTTCCCACCAGAGCCGGCCGGTAACGGGCGCCATGATGCTTTTCAAAAGCCACGGCGAGCGTGGCGCGCTTTCTTCCGCTGCGGCATAGCGGTACAGGGCGACATACATTTGTGCATGGCGGATTTCGTCGCGAACCTGGCGCGCCAGAAAATCAGCGGCCTTAAGTGTTGGCGCGTAGCCCAGCGCGCGTCCTTCGATGAGGCCGGTCATTTCGCCGTCTATAAAACGCGCAAAGATGAAGGAAAATAGCGCCCGGTCATCAGGCAGGCGGAGTTTCTTTTGAGCCATGGCCAACTGCCACAGCGTATGTTCCCGCGACAATCATTACAGGCCTCCTGAATGGCAAAAGTATGTACGCGGCCATCCAACTCTACAATGTGAACGAATGGCGCTCTTCGATGAATGTTTCAGCTCTGAGGCAGATACATCTCTGGCTCCGAAGGATCTGGATAAATTCTGGAACGGACAGATTGCCCGACTGAAGAAAATCCCTCTGGATATTCATACCAGGAAAAAGGTGAGCCGGAAACTCTTCACCGAGCAGAATCTGACAATAGATTTCCAGAGTATCGATAAGTACCACATGCAGGCGCAGTTCATCGCTCCGCGTAAGCTGATCGGTAAGCCGCCGCTCGTTGTCATCTTTCCCGATTATGGCAGCGAAAGCATTGCTTACAAGGGGCTCATGAATGCCGGTATTGCGCAGATGGTCGTGCGCATGAGAGGGCATGAAGCGCCGCGGCCTTCGCAGATTCAGGAAAAGAATGTCGCTAAGAACAAAGAGGAGCGTGCGCGCAGCTATGGCTATTTCGGCGAGCACCTGCTTGACCCCGAAGACTACTATGCAACCAAGATCTACCTCGACGCCTATCGCTCGCTTGAGGTTGCGCGGCTCAGAAAAGAAATTGATACGTCGCGTATCGGCATCATAGGGCAGGGCATCGGAGCTGCGCAGGCGCTTTTTGTGGCTGCATACATGCAGCGCGGCGACGCCATCTATCTCGAGAACCCGGCTTTCCTTAATCTGGAGCAGACGCAGAACCTCTCAGAGGCCGACTACGCGCGCGAAATTAATGAAGCTGCAAAAGGAAGCAAAAAGGTCAAGCAGCAGATCAAAGAGAATTTGCGGTACTTTGACCCCGTATATTTTGCGGGCCGCATCGGAGCAAGTACGGCATTTTCCGTGAATCTGACCAATAAGCATTCAGTCCCGCATGGTTCCTTCGCGATGTTCCATCTGCTGAGGAATGAAAAAGACATGTTCCTGTTCACCGAGGGCGATCCGGTAGCGCTGGCAGAAGAGAAACGCAAGACTGCCTCCAATGCGGTAAGGTACTTTAAGGAAAAACTACTCGGTCAGACGGGTGACGCGCCGATGAGCGAAGATTAACCCTTAAGTTTCGACAACAACCCAGATACTCTGCGCCTCATTCTTACGCGCCGCGAGGGGTTTATCAATACGGATTTCTACCGTTTCGCACTTCGCGAGCTTTTTAAGTGCCTGGCCTGCATGCAGGGCCAGATTTTCAATCAGCTCGTAATGCCTGAGCGCAGCAATGCGCCGGATTTCGCTGCAGAGGACGTCGTAATCGACCGACGAGGACATATCATCGATGTGGTAATCGACGTGCCGGAAATTCAGCCTGGCTGATATCAAAAGCAACTGCTTCTTCTTTTTTTCGCCGGCATAGATCCCGACAGAGGTTTTCACCTTCAAGCGATCAATGCCGATTTTTAATGGTTGCAAGTTTTTTCTCCCATTCCCAGGCGCTGCTGAGGATTTTCTGCAGGTCATGCTGCGGTTTCCAGCCAAGCAAATCCTGCGCCCGCTTGTTGTCGCCGACCAGGTAGGGTGCGTCGCCTTCCCGTCTCGGATGGTATGCAAATGCAATCTTACGACCTATAACCTGCTCTGCAGTGCGAATTACTTCAAGGACACTGGCCCCATTGCCTGTACCCAAATTAATAACCGTGCTTCCGCTATGGTTTTCGAGAAAGCCAAGCCCCCGGACATGCGCGTCAGCGAGGTCAGATACATGGATATAATCCCGCACCGCTGTACCATCGCGTCCCGGAATTGCGTAGTCGTTACCGAAGACTTTCAGGGGATTCTTGCCTTCGCTGAGCGCAGACCTGAGCAGGTTGGGGATCAGATGGGTTTCAGGCTCATGCCATTCGCCTGTCTCAAGCGATGCATCAGCTCCTGCCGCATTGAAATAGCGGAAAATCACGGAATCCATTTCGCCGGCGCGCGCCATGTCGGTGAGGACAATCTCGAGCATCCGCTTCGCATGTGCGTAAGGGTTCAGAGGTCCTATGGGATCGCTTTCAGTGAGGGCACGTGCGCCTTCGACCGCGCCGTACACTGCGCAGGTGGATGACAGAATAAACCGGCGCACTCCGCAGGATTTCAAAGTGGCAATGAGTGATATGCCCTCGGCCACGTTGTTGCGGTAGTACTCTGCCGGCGCGTGCACTGAATCGCCGACGTTAATGAGCGAGGCAAAGTGCATCACCGCGCTGATTTTGTAATCTTCGATCGCGCGGCGTACCGCCATTGAATCGCCGACACTGGCTTCGATTAGTGGAAAATCCGCCACAAACTCACGGTGACCGGCGCTGAAATTATCGAGGATCACAGGCGAATAACCCGCTGCGCGCAACGCGCGTACTGCGTGAGATCCGATATAGCCGGCACCGCCCGTTACCAGCACATTATACTTATTCTGTGCCATCATGCAGCCACCGCTATACCACCGATCAACAGATCGGGTACCCGGACCGAACTATCCTGGTCGTTGTATTCAGATGAGACATCCTCTATATTGCGCAGCATTTCGAAAAAGTTGGAGCTTAAGGTTATACGATCAACGGATTGAATCATTCGGCCATTCTCGTAAAGAAATCCCTGCGCGCCAATGGAAAATTCACCTGAAATAGCGGAGCAACCTGCCGCGCCCTCCAGCTTGTCGATCAGAAGTATGCGGCCGGCTTGCAAGAGTTCTGCGCGACTTTTGCTGCCTCGAGAAACCACGAGATTGTGGAATCCGGTGGTAGCCCTTGAGCTTACCGAACGAACTCCGTTTCCGGTGGAAGGACGCCCGTCGATTGCCGCCGCTTCGAGGTTGTACAGGTAATTGACCAATTGACCCGATGCAATCACAGGCAGGTCGGTGGCGGGAACGCCCTCAGAATCCACCGCGCGTGAACCCGGCAAAGCGGCATCAAGGGCAACAGAGCGAAGCTCAAGTTTTTCCGAAGCAACAGTCTTTCCGAGCTTGCCGGCAAGCCGCGATTGTCCCCTTTGCACTGTCTCCGCAAAGAAAGGAGACTGGTAAAGAGAGAATAGCTGGCCACTCACGCGGTTGCTAAAAAGCACGGTGTAAGTCCCGGAAGGAATGGGCGTTGCTCCCAGTTGAGCGAGCGCGCGTTCTGCGGCGATCGAAGCCAGGGGGAGCGCGCACAGTTCTGAGAAATTTGTGCGCGCGTTGCTGGCAAACCCCATCTTTTTCTGTTCGCCTTTTGCCGCAACTGCAGCTGTGTAGGCCCCAAAACCTTCATGCGCGATGCGATAGCGGACGCCATGGCAATTAAGAAAGTAGGCGGTTGAACTGGAGCGACTTGCACCGGTATAAGGCACATTCTCAATCTGTGGATCTGCTGTGCGCAGCCTGGACTCCATTTCAACAGCAAAGTTTTTCAGCTCAGTAAAGCCTGTGCGCGCAAAATCCTGTGATCGCCGGTCAAAACGGGGCATGTCGATGGCTGCGGGACACGGCAGCTGGAATAATACCCTGTCGGTTAACTGCGTGTGCGATTCAGCGTCTGCAAGACAGACCCCGAGCGCCTCCGGAGAAAATTTTTCGGTAAAGGCAATACCCGGTCTGCCATCGCGCAACAGACGCACACCGATCGCTGCGGAGCGGGAAATTTCCGTGTTGCTGACCTTGCCTTCGAAAATTTCCACTGCCTCGTTGAAGCTGTCGTAAGCGACGATGTCAAATTCGCCGAAACCGCGTTTTGCGGCGATACCAGACAAATAATCAAGAGCCTCTTCAATCTTCATGGTGTTTCGTCTCCATGGTTATCTGCTTTGCGACATAGATGCCATCCGTGGCAGTCGCAAAGCCCATGACCCTCCATGGTCATCTGCTTTGCGACACAGATGCCATCCGTGGCAGTCGCAAAGCTCATGACCCTCCATGGTCATCTGCTCGTCGCCGAAGAGGCCCTCCATGGCCGGCGCCGAGTGCATGAACATCCTGTTCATCTACCCCCCACGAGCATTTCGTCAACCTTGATTGTCGGTTGCCCTACGGTTACCGGAACTGAACCCGAAGAAGCTCCGCACATGCCGGCAGCGATTTGCAGATCGGCGCCGACCATCGAAATTTTAGGCAGGATTTCATGCCCCTTGCCGATGAGCGTCGCACCCCGCACAGGTTCAGCTATTTTCCCCTTGCGAATGCGGTAGCCTTCTTCGACTGCAAAATTGAATTCTCCCGTTGCAGGGTTGACGGAGCCACCGCCGAGTTTCGGCGCATCGAGGCCCTCATCGATGCCAGAGAGCATGTCTTCGAGTGAGCTCATTCCTGCAGCGATATAAGTGTTGCGCATACGCGCTACGGGAGCGTATTTATAGGACTCGCGACGGGCTGAGCCTGTGCGCCGGACATTGCACTCTAAAGCTCCCACGCGGTCTGCAATGTAGTTTCGCAGAATGCCATTCTCAATGAGCATTGTTTTCTCGGTTGGCATACCTTCATCGTCGATGGCCAGCGACCCCCAGCTCTGGTAGATGGTACCGTCATCGACTGCCGTCACAGCGGGATGTGCAACCATCTGGCCCAGCTTGCCCGCAAATGGGGTCGCCTTTTTCCGCAGCGCTTCGGTCTCGAGCGGGTGCCCGCATGCTTCGTGAAAAATTACGCCACCGAATCCATTGCCAAGAACAATCGGCATTTTGCCGCCTTCAATATAGCCGGCTGACAGCATGCGCAGGGCACGCTCCGCTGCAGAGCGCGTAAGCATTTCGATATCGAGTTCGTCAAAGAATTCAAATCCGCGAAGAGCGCCTGGCGATTCCGAACTTGCAAATCGCTCGCCATTTTTTTCCGCGGTGACTGAGACGAAAAAGCGCACGCGTGTGCGTTCGTCGCTGATAAACAGGCCCTCGCTGTTGGCAATAGTGATGCGCCGATACGAGTCATTGAGCGAGGCACTCACCTGCACGACAGACGGTGACGCCGAGTACCCCGCCTCTTCAGCGCGCTTAAGGAATGGCAGTTTTGCCGCCTGACCGGTAGCAGCGGGGCTGCGTAAGACCTGCTGCATTCCTGGCGCATGTGTCAATGCCGGCAGGCGGACGCCTGGCTTTTGCTGTGAGGCCCGCGAGGTTAGTCTTGCTGCTACGAGTGCGCGCAAGAGTTGCAGCAGCGCATCGGTTGTGTCGCTGCCTGTGTAGCCGTACACCACGTCCGTGCCAAAGATGAGCCGCAGGCCGATCCCATATTCGATGCCTGCCGTGGCATTCTCGATCTTGCGGTCACGCAGACTGACCGATGCGTTTCGTGTCTCTTCTTCGTAGAGATCCGCGAAATCGGCACCTGCTTCGAGAGCAGCGTCGATGACTGTCGCGGCTGAGTGTTCATTCATGGGGCATTACTCCTGCGGCGCTTAAGCCGCCAATGAAAACCGATCGTGCATCCATACACCCGCCGAATATACGCTTTACGCGAACGAGCGACCATTGGCAAGTGCAACGGTATTTCAGGCGAGCACGTGTGGCAGAAGGTGGTCACCGTATCGTGCGCGTAACTCGGCAGATCGCCTGAGGTCATCGCCTCGAACTGTTTGGCGGCAGAGGGCAGACCCACAGCGGCACATGAGGACAAAGTCAGGCCGCGACTCGCTTGTGGCATAATCGTAAGTAATTTCTTCGCCGGTATCTATATCCCTCCGGGCGGTCATGCTCCCATCGGCTTCGAACCAGGTATTCGGATCGCAGCTATGGTTCATGTAATCGGCGTCGTCACCTGCTTTGCCGTCGGGTGTACCATAGAAAAGATTTTGGCCTACCTGGTAACAATAGTTGTAAAAATTCTTTTTTTGCTCCGGGGTGAATCGATCGATTTCTTCTTGCGAATAGTACCTCTCTTCAGGCTCCCTGCGCCAGATAACCTCACCGCGCTTGATCGGGGCAGTGGCAAACAGACCGCGACCTTCTATGTCGCTGCCACGCACTTCAATATGCGGGTGAAGCATGGTTCAGGGAGGAACCGAGCTCCGCGCCGGCATGGATGCCGTCCTTGCGCGGTGCATGGTTCAGGGAGGAACCGAGCTCCGCGCCGGCATGGATGCCGTCCTTGCGCGGTGCATGGTTCAGGGAGGAACGGAGATTGTTGGTGCTGCGCTGCCCGGCAGCCATACGTCGGCGCGCTGCCGCTTTTTTATTATGACCGGTGACTGTATGGAACAGGTCATTGGTGTTTTCAAGACCGGCTGATCGGATGACAAAATCCGGTACGATGCCCAGCGCAATGTAATGCTGTTGCAGAGGCGCCTGTAGGTGTTTAAAATCGCGCACCCGGCCGCGGCAACTCGGTGCGCCGCAGGCACAGTCCATCTCCCAATGGTCTTCAGCCATCGAGGTGGAGTAATCGAAGGTAATTTCGTCTTCCGGTTTGATATTCTTTATCGCAACCAGCCAGGCTTTGCCGTTTTCAATGACCAGCCCTGTATTTGGTTCACAACAATGGTTCACGAAATTATCGGGTGTGGTCGTTGGACCTAGAAAGGCATTATCTCCGATTTGCATATAATGGCATTTTACTGGATTTACCTTGCTCAAGTATTCGGCGCGGGTATAGATTCTTCCCCGAAACTGCAGGATATGCGCCCCGGGTACAAACTCCCGCCGGGCAAAAACGCCCTTACCAAAACGTGTCGGTCGAACCTCCAGGGGGCTTTCGCCTAATGAGATTTGCTGCCGTGCCTGGGTGAGTGGCGCAGCCGGTGTGGATATCATGGTTTCCTCAACATGCAAGACGTGTGCTGCCGCCTTCTCTATACCAATCAATAGCACAATCAAAAATTTCGTTTTTCGTTTGCGCGTCCGCTCGGACTGTAGGCCCGTCCGTTGGCGCCATGAAACCGGAGGAAAGCAAGCCCGCGTGGAAGAATTACCCATGGAAAGATTCCCGGGAACGCATTCTTGTCGGTGCAACGGTAGCATTCTCCCGCAAGGGATTTTACGGTACATCGGTGCGCGAAATCAGCTATGAAGCTGGTCTTGAACAACCCAGCATTTACCATCATTTCGGTAACAAAGAGAAGCTGTACTGGGCATCGCTCAGAGCGACGCACCTGTACATGATTCGCAACCTGCGCAGGCAGATTCGCGACAAGGATACCTTACTTGGCGAAATCCGTGATATGTTTCGCGCGGTCTCGTGGTTTCATAAGGAGTACCCGGAATTTTTTTCACTGCTTTTTTCTCTGGTTTATTCTTCTCCGCCATCGATAGCGGATAAGTACACGAGCTTATACGGCGGAGATATATTCTCATTCGTTGATCAGGCGTTTCGACGCAATCCGCCGAAAACGGGGCGGCTGGAAAAATACTCGCTGACGGTCCATACGCTTTACGCGTATATTCTTTCGTTTTCGGGCACGCGCCCGGCAAATCTGCATATTTCGTACTACCAGGCGCTGCGGCGGGTTTTCAAGGCACTATAGTTTAAGCTCGGTTTCAACATACTGCTTTGTGGCGGTTTTTGAACAGCCTGGTGGTTGCCTGCTGAGCAATCGGCTCAGCTTTCGGAGCCTGGATTTTCACCTGCGGTATCCTCTGCAGTTTCTTCGATCTGGTGTCTGCACTGAGGATTCTGGCAGGTCAGCGTGATTCCGGTCTTACGGACTTTCTGCCCCATGATGGAATGGCACTTGGGGCAGGTACGTTTTGCAGGCGTCTCGAGCATGGTGAATTCGCAGCCTGTAGTGGAGTAGTTGGCACAGCCAAAAAATCCGCGGCCCTTTTTGCCCTTCTTTTTTACGACGCTGCCGCCGCAGAGAGGGCACGTGCCGAGCGGAATACTTTCGGAAAACCGGCAACCGCCCTGGAAATTGCTGCAACCTATGAAATAGCCGTTTTTGCCGAGCTTCTGCATGAGTTCATGCCCGCACTTTGGGCAGGCACGCCCCAACGGAATACGCACCAGATGTGTCTGGTCGGCTATCTCGCTTCCCGCGCGCTCTACTGTACCATGGAATGCCGGGTAGAATTCACCTAACATTTGCCGCCAGTCGTTTTGCCCCTGCGCAATACTGTCGAGCTTCTCTTCCATGTTCGCAGTAAACTTGAGATCGACGATATCCGGAAAGTGCTGCGTCATGATGTCGTTGACGACCCGGCCCAGTTTCGTAGGTATTAACTGCCTGCCCTTGCGCTCGATATAGGCTCGTTTGTCGAGCGTGGCAATGGTGGGCACATAGGTTGCCGGCCGGCCGATACCCGATTCTTCCATTGCTTTGATGAGCGATGCCTCCGTGTAACGCGGCGGTGGTTGAGTGAACTTTTGCTGCTTTTCAAACGCAAGCAACTTCAAAGGCTCGCCTTCGCCAAAGTTGGGCACGTATTGTGTCTTTTCATCGCCCAGCGGGTAAATCGCGCGAAATCCTGCAAAGGTTTGCCGGGAGCTCGAGTAGCGGAACGTGAATTTACTGTCTGCGTCCTGCACTTCCAGCGTGACCAGTTCGTCGATGCCGGGCGCCATCTGCGAGGCAACAAAACGGCGCCAGATCAGAGAATAGAGCCGGTACTGGTCACGGTCGAGAAATTTTTCGATGCTTTCGGGGGTGCGGGTCACATCGGTCGGGCGAATGGCTTCGTGCGCATCCTGGGTGTTTTCGTCCTTCTTTTTGCCGTAGAAATTGGGAGTATCGGGCAGATATGCCGAATCGAAGTTTGCCGCGATATAGTTACGCGCTTGCTCCAGACCTGTTGCCGAAATACGGGTCGAGTCGGTACGCATATAGGTGATCAGACCCACAGAACCCTCTTTGCCCAGTTCCACGCCCTCGTAAAGCCCCTGCGCTATCGACATGGTCTTCTGCGCGCGAAACCCAAGACGAGTCGAGGCGTCTTGCTGTAGTCGGCTGGTGATATAGGGCGCCAGCGGTTTTATGCGACGCTCCGAGGTCTTGCGTGAGACAAGGGAAAACTTTGCCGCGAGAACTTCTTTTTCCAGAGCCTCGGCCTCATTCTTGCTGGCAATGCTGGTCTTTTTTCCTGCCACCTGCGTCAGGCGAAATGGCGTCTCTTTGTCGCGCGCCTTGGAGTCAGAACCTGAAAAAAAACCGTCGAATTCCCAAAATTCTTCGGCGACAAATTTTTCGATTTCAGCTTCACGGTCACACAGGATCTTCAGGGCGGCGGATTGTACCCGGCCGGCAGAAAAGCGCCGTGAACCAAACTTTTTCTGCAAGACCGGTGAAATTTCATATCCGACCAGCCGGTCGAGCACCCGACGTGCCTGCTGCGAGTCCACACGCTGCATGTCAATTTCGCGGGGGTGTTCCACAGCTTTGAGTACAGCTTCTTTGGTGATCTCATTGAACTCGATGCGTCGGATTCTGGGGTTTACCTCGGAAAGAGCGCGCTCCAAATGCCAGCTGATCGCTTCACCTTCGCGGTCAGGGTCGGTCGCCAGCAGTACTTCGGAAGAATTCTTCGCAGCCTTTCTGAGCTCCCCCAGGGTCTTGCCCTTACCACGGATTGTGATGTAGAGTGGCTCAAAGTTATTCTTGATGTCGATGCCCATGCTCGAGCGAGGCAGGTCGATCAGATGGCCCTTCGAAGACTCTACGCGGTATTTGCCGCCGAGGAATTTGCTGATGGATTTTGTTTTTGCCGGCGACTCAACAATTACCAGCGCCGTCTTCTTTGCTTTCGCTTTTTCTGCCATGATCTAGTCTTCTTTGTCTAAAAAATCTTCGAGGTGGCGTGCCCGGCCATATTTCTGTAATTTGAGCAGAGTCAGTTTTTCGATCTGTCGAACCCGCTCTTTGGAAAGATTGAATTTCTTGCCGGCCTGGGTGAGCGAGAGCGCTTTCTTACCGTTCAGGCCGTATCGGTACTCAATGATTTCACGCTCGCTCGGCGTGAGTTCGTTCAGAATTTCCTTAAGCGACTGCTTGAGGGCGCCCTGCATCACCTCGTCTTCGGGAGAAATGTATTTGTCGTCTCTGACCTGCGAAATCTGCGTGTTTTCCGAATCGGCGTTGGCGGGCACATCCAGTGATACATAGTCTGACGAAATTTGCTTGAGCCAGCGCACTTCGGCCTCGGGCATATCCAGGCGGTCAGCGATCTGCGCGAGCGTAGGCTCTTCGCCGAGCTCGTTCTCCAGGTCTTTCTGAATGGCATCGATGCGGGCCACGTCGATCGTGCGGTTCATGGGCAGGCGGATCATCGCTGCCTTTTGGTTAATCGCAAGAATAATTGCCTGTCTGATCCACCAGACCGCATAGCTGATGAAGTGATAACCCATGTCAGGGTCGAAGCGCTCAGCTGCCTTGATGAGTCCAAGGTTACCCTCGTTGATGAGGTCAAGCAGGCTAATGCCAAACTTTTGGTATTTCTTAGCGACCTGAACGACAAATCGCAGGTTCGATGTAATCAGGCGTTCTTTCGCTTTGGCGTCGCCTGCTATTGCCGCACGAGCAAGGCGGTCTTCTTCTTCGCGTGTCAGCAGCGGAATCTTATTGATTTCCTCGAGGTACCATTGTATGCTCGATTCAGTGTACGGGTTCTTGCTGAGCGATTTGTCAACAATCGGCTCTTCGCTGCGGATTTCGACATCCGGCCCGATCTCGGCCAGGCGGGTCCGCTTTTTTGTCTTCTTTTTAGAGGCAACCGCCACAGATGCCGGAGCCGGTACTTTAGCGGCGGCGTAAACAAATTGGCAAGTGTGCTGCGGGAAGAGACCGATGTACTACACCCGCTGTTCTAACTGAACAGCTGTTCATTTTTTCATTCTCCTCGACAATCTGTCGGCGCGGCCATCCATAGCCGTAATAATGCAGAATTTGCCCGAAGTATTTGCCCGCAGCGCAGAAAAATACCCCGACCAGGGATTCTACTCCAAAGACTCGCACAAATTCTTTAAGCCGACACGATTCGCTGCGCTCCATGAGCGCGCGCAGGCGCTTGCGATACACCTGATCAAAGGGGGAGTTAAACCGGGTGACCGGGTGGCAATCTTCGGCGATAATTCGGCCGAATGGCTCATTACCGACATGGCCATCCAGATGGCGGGTGCGATCGTGGTACCGCGCGGTTCCGACTCCACGCCGCAGGAACTCGAATATATTCTGAACCACGCCGAAGCGCAGATCTGTTTTGTGGAGCATTTGCGCCTGTTCAAGAAAATCGGCAACGTGCTCAAGGAGCGCAAGGCGCAGATTTTCATCATGGATCCCCTGTTCCCCGAGAAGGTGGCAGCCGAAGAGGGGCTGATCATTCTCCCCAGGCTACTCCGGGAACTTCCTCCGCTCGGCGCAGCAGATAAAGCGCAGCTCGATGAGTTGCGCAGCAAGATTCTGCCATCCGACCTTTTCACGATCATCTACACCTCGGGCACGACGGGTGAACCTAAGGGAGTGATGCTCTCAAACGCAAATATGCTCTACCAGCTCGAGGTAGCTCCCAAAATTCTGCAGATGTCGCCGCGCGACCGCATACTCTCGATTCTGCCTGTCTGGCACATTTACGAGCGCTTCATGCTCTATTCGGCGATCTTTGCCGGCTCACACTATTACTACTCGAACAAGAAAGATCTCATGGAAGACTTTGTGCGGGCGAAGCCAACTCTTATGGCCTCAGCGCCACGCCTGTGGGAGCAGATCTACCAGAAACTGCGGGAGCGCATCGACAAGACCGAGGCTTTTAACCGCGAGCTTTTCGATTTGTCATACGGTATCAAGCAGCGCCTGCATCGCGCGCACAATGTACTCAACGGCCAGTCGGCTGAGGGCGAGGAGAAAGGTTTCTTCAGTGCGATCGCAGAAAAGGCGCTTTCTGTTTTCTCGCTGGCGACTCTCCAATGGCCTGATCTTTACATGGATTCGATCTTTCTGGTGCGCGTGCGCGCAATGCTCGGCGGCGAGCTGCGCGGCACCATCTCGGGAGGCGGCGCTTTACCTTTACATATCGACGAATTTTTCAACGCCATTGGCATACCGGTTTATGAAGGCTATGGCATGACGGAAACCTCGCCGCTTATCGCTATGCGCCATCCAGGTAAGGTGATTATGGGCACGGTAGGCTTTGTGCCCGAAGGCACAGTGGTCGAAATCCGTGACGAAGAAACCGGAGCACGCCTACCGCAGGGCCAAAAAGGAGTGATATTCGTTAAAGGCCCGGGCGTCATGCAGGGGTATTACAAGAATGGCGAGGCGACTCTAAAGGTGCTCCAAGACGGCTGGATG
>CAYOZO010000018.1:0-9281 GCA_964408405.1 uncultured Turneriella sp. | reverse complement strand
GGGCGCTCGCCATCCGTGGCCGCGCCAAAGACACGATCGTGCTGCGTTCGGGCGAAAATCTCGAACCTGTACCGATCGAGACGCTCCTGGCGCAGCATCCGCTCATTGAGCAGGCAGTGGTTGTGGGGCAGGATGAAAAAAATCTCGGAGTGCTGATTTGGCCTGACTATGACCGGCTTATTGACGCGGGTTATCAGGTGTCGGAGTTTGATCTACAAAACGATCTGAACAAGTATCCCGAGCTCATCACCATCTTCAGGGAAATCTGTCACGAGCTCATTAACGAGCAGAATGGCTTCAAAAGCTATGAGCGCATCGCGCACGTGCGCTTTTTACCCGATAAACTGCGCGTCGGTGACGAGCTCACCGCGCTCATGAAAATAAAGCGCAGCGTAGTGCATCAAAAGCATGCGGCGCTCATTGCAGAGATGTTTCGGGAGTAATCCATGGCAACAGCAGAAAAAATACACATTCGAACCAGCCACGTAAAACTGCAAACTCCCGACCACTGGAATATCGCGGTCTATCAGTATATTCCCAAAAAGATAACCCGGCGCTACCCGGTGATGCTTTTGCACGGCATTGCTTCCAACCACAATGTCTGGGATTTCGGCGTGCCCGCATTCTCGTACGCCCGCCACCTGGCCGAGCAAGGCTATGCTGTCTATGCAATGGATCTGCGCGGGAGATGCGGCAGCGACGGCCCGCATACCGGACGCGGCAAGCAGTGGTCGATCGACGACTATCTGCTCTGCGACCTGCCTACGGTAGTCGAGTACGTCATCGAACAGCATAATACAGAGAAGATGCATTGGGTTGGCCACAGCATGGGGGGTATTCTCGGGTTCTTCTACCAGATCCGGCACAAGGCATCGAACCTGCAAAGCCTCACGACATTTGCTACCGCGCTCAATTACACCTACTCAACGATTAACCACTTCCGCTCGCTTCTGGATTACATCAGCGCGCTGCAGTACTTTCCACTCAAAACCTTTTACAAGCCGATGATCCCGTTTGCAAGCCTCAACACCTTCTGGAACCGCTTTCTCTGGAATCCTGAGAACATGGATCCCGAAATTGCGCGCAAGGTTCTCAAAACCATGATCGAGCCCATTGCCGTAAATGAATGGAACCAGATCAAGCTGATCTCCGCCGCTGAAGGTATGCCGCGCCTATCGGGCGGCTTTCCGCACCGGGCCGACGACCGCCGCATCAACGTGCCGACGCTGATGCTCGCCGGTGACCGCGACTGGCTCTGTGCTCTTGACGGCGTCGAATGGACGATGGACCAGCTTTCCTGCGAGCGCAAGCTCATTGTCTTCGGCAAGGAATACGGCAGCAGCACCAGCTACGGCCACATGGACTTAGTCTGCGGCCAGTCTGCACCGAAAGAAGTCTGGCCAAAAGCCACAGACTGGATCAACAAACGCGACGCGCTATAGATAGTTGGTGCCGCAGACTGGATCACATTACAATCCCCGACGGAATATTCGGGCTTTCGGGATTCACTACCAGCTCTCGCTTGAGCGGATGCACGATAAGATTCATGTCTTCGAGCGGGATGGCGCCGAGTAAAACACGGTCGCCGAGAACCAGCGCTCCGGTGAAGCAGCTGCGGTTCGCAAAGCGAATCATCACGGGGCCAACATAGGGACAGAGCATCTTCTTGTTGTCAGCCAAAGTGACCTCGCGCTTTTCCAATTCGGCAAGGGCGAGCTGCAGGCGGACATGCTCGGGGATGCAGAGCATGAATGCACCGGTATCTACCAGGGCTTCAGCGGGATACGGAGAAAATTCCGGCGTTTTTGGATTGGAGAGTTCAATCCTGGCATAGACCAGTCCCATAGCGAATACTGTCGCCTGCACAGAGAGGCGTCAAACCATTTAAGAGCCTCATGCGCCAACTCATGCAAATAACAAGAAGGCGATTTTTTGCGCGAGCCGGGGCCGCGTTTCGCCTGAACATAGGCGAAAATCGGCAAAAATTCGCGCCTATTGGCGCCTCGCATAAGCAAATCGGCACGATTTGCGGAGGAATTTTTGCCGGTTAACGGACGCGGCTCGAGCGAAAAATCGCACCGGCAAGTTGGCGCATGAGGCTCTCAACAACCAGATTTTGGCTTTCACCCTGTCTTATGCTGCAACTCGGACTGCTGTTGTGCCTACCGACTTTTTCGACTGCGATCTGGAAGATTTTTTTAACCATCTTACGCGCCACAACCGCGAGCGCGTGCTAGAGCCACCTCCTGCGGGCGCTTTAGACCTCTGTTCGAACGATTTCCTCTGCCTGTCGCAACACCCCCATCTTATTGCCGCGCTGCAACAGGGTATCGCGATTTACGGTGCGGGTTCAACCGCGAGCAGGTTGGTCAGGGGCCACCGCGATGTTTTTGCTGCACTCGAAACAAAAGCAGCCGAATGGCTAATGGGCGAAGCTGCGCTATTTTTTGCCAACGGCTATGCCGCCAATGTCGGCGTGCTCTCGGCACTCTGCGATGGTTCGTATGCTGCATTCATCGATCGCCGCTCCCATGCTTCACTCGTGGACGGTGTGCGACTTTCCGGCGCCGACAAGGTTTACTTTCGGCACAACGATATGGCTCACCTGCGTGAACTTCTGGCAAAGAGCAAGGCAAAAAAGCGCATCATCATTTCTGAGAGCGTCTTCAGCATGGACGGTGATGAAGCTCCAATGGGGGAGTGTCTGCGGTTAGCGCAGGAATTTGACGCCTTGCTTTATATCGATGATGCGCATGCAACGGGAGTATTGGGAGCCGAGGGCAGGGGACTTGCCCCTCAAAGCGCTGATTTTCGCGTTGCGACCTTCGGCAAAGCGCTGGGGCTTGAAGGCGCGGTGGTCGTAACGAGCGCCCGGGTGCGGCGCTTTCTTCTGCACAGCGCGCGGACTCTTGTATTCTCGACCGCGCCGCTGCCCGCAGTGGCGCATGCAGGCCTAACAGCCATCGACCTTGTCCGGCAAATGGATCAGCAGCGGCAAGAACTGCAAGCCAATGCGCAAATTCTGCGTGAAGGGCTTCAGCGCGCGGGCTTTGCCACCGGCAATTCCACGACGCAGATAGTGCCCTTGCTCTGCGACTCAGAAGTGCATGCGCTTCATCTCGCAGCGCGCTTGCTGGACGCAGGTTTCCACGCTAAGGCCATCCGCCCGCCGACAGTCAATGAGTCGCGCATCCGTTTCTCGCTCAATACCGGTATTTCTTCAGAAGATATTGCGCGCCTCATCGATGCGTTAATTGAGGCTTAACGATGTCGCTCATCATTGCGGGCACCGGAACCAACGTCGGCAAGACCATGGTAAGCGCGGCAATTATGGCGCGCTATGCGAGCAGGCGCTTACATTACCTCAAGCCAGTGCAGACGGGTGAAGAAAGCGATAGTGACACCGTGCTTAAGCTTTCAGGCATATCTTCTGAGCGCATCTTACCTGAATTTGCGCGCTTCCCCTTGCCGGCATCACCGCATTTCGCGGCAGAATGTGCCGGGCAAGTGATTGACTATGCGAGACTTCTGGAGTACACAGCAGACTGCTCCAGAAAACATCCCACTCTGGTTGAGCTCGCAGGCGGCCTGATGGTCCCGCTTACCCGCTACCAAACGAACCTTGATCTGGCGCGAGACCTGGGGCTCCCGGTTATTCTGGTTACACGGACGACGCTCGGTACTATCAACCACACGGTCCTCTCGCTCATGGCGATGCGGCAGGCGGGTGTGGCCTGTGCCGGTGTCATCTTCTTCGGCCCTGATAACCCACTCTACGCCGATAATTGCCGCAGTGTTGTGGAAATGACCGGGGTGAAAATTCTGGGGGAGCTTTTGCTAGCAGAAGGGGAGCTACTCTCGAGCGAAAGCTTGCAGCAGAAAGTACGGCATTTTGACCGTGAGGGGAATATCGGCAAGGCCTTATGATCTGGCATCCTTTTACGCCACAGGGAAAATCCGACCTGCCGCTGCGCATTGTGCGAGCAGAGCGCGAATTCCTGTACGGTGAGGACGGTAAGGCATATATTGACGCGATCGCTTCGTGGTGGACGGTGATTCACGGCCACAACCACCCCGCGATCAGGCAGGCCATTTACGAGCAGCTCAAAAAACTCGACCACGTGATGCTCGCCGGATTTACCCACGAGAGCGCCGAGCAGTTGGCAGAAAGCTTACTGAACCGCGCAGGCGGGAATTTTTCCCACGTGTTTTATTCGGACAATGGCTCGACCGCAGTGGAGGTGATGCTCAAACTTGCGCGGCAATACTGGGTCAATCGGGGCGAAAAGCAGCGGCGGCGTTTTATCCGCTTCGATGCGGCCTACCACGGCGATACCTTTGGCGCGATGAGCGTTGCCGGACCGTCGCTTTTTACCGCGCCCTTTTCCGATTTGCTTTTTGAGACGAAGACCTTCCCGTACCCGCAGCGCGCCGACGACGAAGCGCTGTTCGCAGACCTTGCGCAGTATCTCGCAAACGAGAGCGCCTTACTCGCAGGAGTGATTATTGAACCGCTCATAGCCGCTGCAGGTGGCATGGTATTCCAGGAGCCGGCTGCTCTCAATCGGCTAGTTACGCTCTGCCGGGCGCACGGCATACTGGTACTCTTTGACGAAGTCTTCACTGGATTTGGTCGCACGGGAACTTTTTTCGCCTACGAGCAGGCAGGTGGACTGCCAGACCTCGTTGCGCTTGCCAAGGGACTTACCGGGGGAGTGCTTCCGCTGGCAGTTACTCTGATCTCACCGCAGGTGCACGTTGCCTTTGTCTCTGAAAGGGCAGAACATACTTTTTACCACGGGCATACTATGACCGGTAACCCGGTCTGTTGCGCCGCAGCACTGGCTTCGCTGCGCATCGTTGACGCAGAAGGGCGCCTAGCGCAGGTTAAGGCACTGCAAAATAGCATGCGCGAGCTATGGAATTCCATAGCTATGCGGCACAGTGCGAAGATCACCGATATTCGCTGCCGCGGGGCTTTAAGCGCCGTCAATCTTGTATCGCGCAAAGAAAAAGCGGATTACGCTTTCTCGTGGTCAAAGCGCCTGCGGGCGGCTGCCCTGGAGCAGGGCGTACTACTGCGGCCACTGGGTAATGTGCTCTACGTCGCACCGCCTTACAATATTCAGGCGCAGAATCTTGACCGTGTATTTGAGGTGATCGATTCGCTGCTCAACTATTATGAACCTTAACATCCAAACCGTGGATAAGAGAAAACTTTCCGAAGCTCAACCCCAGATCGACCGCGAAGAGGCGCTCCGCTACCTCGAAGGGGAGCTGCCACTTTATGAACATTTTGCCCGCGCCGCGGCGCAGCGCGAGCAGTACTTTGGCAAGACCGTGCGCATCCATATTCTCGACAATATTCAAAATGGCCGCTGCCCTGAGGATTGCGGCTACTGTGTGCAGCGCCGTTCGGCAGATTCCGCTGTTGAGGAATACCCCATGAAGAGCGATGAAGAAATCTTCGCCGATGCAAAAGCAGCTAAAGAAGGGGGAGCTTACCGATTCTGCATGGTTACATCCGGGCGAGGGCCTTCGACGAACGCAATCGCAAAACTTTCTGCCCTGATCGCGCGGATTTCGAACGAACTCGGGCTTAAAGTCTGCCTCTCAGCTGGTCTCGTCGATCAAGCCAAAGCGCAGCAGCTCGCCGCAGCTGGTCTTGATCGCTACAACCATAACCTAAATACGTCAGAATCCCACTACGGCGATATCTGCTCGACGCATGCATTTGCCGACCGCGTAGAGACCATACAAAACGTCTCGGCTGCGGGCGTGGGGCTGTGTTCTGGCGTCATTGTTGGTTTAGGCGAGACGCCGGCAGACCTTGTCGAGGCTGCTTTCGCGCTCAAGGCACTCCGCGTGATTTCGATTCCGGTAAATTTCTTTATTCCTGTACCGGGGCATGCCATTAAAAATGTGCAGAAACTTACGCCTGAATACTGTCTGCGCGTGCTGACAGTGTTCAGGCTCATTAATCCCGATTCGGAAATCCGTATTGCTGCCGGCCGCGAGGGGCATCTGCGCGGATTGCAGGCCATGGCTCTCATGGTGGCTAACTCGCTTTTTGCTGAGGGATATCTCAACGTGAAGGGGGCGCGTATTTCTGAAACATTGCAGCTGATACAAGATGCCGGGATGGTGGCCGAGGCCAGCGGTGATTTTCACACAGCGGCTGCGCCGGTGGCTGGGTATGCCGCTCATGAAATGTCAGGGCTTCTGAAGTTTCCGAAGCAGGGTTAGCCTGCTCCTGTTATGGATTTCCGTAACGAGCATTTTTTTCACAAAAACAGGCAGGTGCTGAGCTGCTCTGGCAGGCTGTTGAAAAACAGCCATAAAGCAGGATGTTGAAACCGACCGCAGCTGCAGACAGGCCATTTATGGCCGTTTTGCGAGCGATTTCGGGACGAAATCGCGGCGTCTGTGGCGAGCACGGTATTTTTTCAACATCCTGCTGGAGCCTCATGCGCCAACTTGCCGGAGCGATTTTTCGCATGAGACCGCGTCCGCTAATCGGCAAAAATTCCTTCGCAAATCGTACCGATTTGCTTATGCGAGGCGCCAAAAGGCGCGAATTTTTGCCGATTTTCGCACATGTTCAGGCGAAACGCGGCCCCGCCTCGCGCAAAAAATCGCCTTTTTGGCTTTTTGCTGGAGTTGGCGCACAGACTGCTCTGGAAATCCATAGCTAAGCCAAGCATAAACCTGAGTGCCACTCCCGCACCCAGTTATGGAATTCCATAGCTGTGTTATGGAATTCCATAGCTATAAGAGAAAATCAACGTGTTTTGGAAGAACTCCCAAGGATGCGAAAAGCAGAGCCGCTTACAGAGCCAAACGATGGCTAAACTTTTGCGAGGATTTCCCTGAACTTCTCTAAATCTGCCTCATCGACGTTAAGGTGCGGCGAGAAGCGCAAGTTACCTTCGCGCAGGGCGCTGACCACTCCTTTCTTGGTCAGGGCAGCATGGAGCCCGGCCATATCTCCCTCACGCCGCGCGCAGACAATGGCGGTCGCATCGTGGCCAAAACGATCGCGCAGTACCTCGAAACCTGCCTCGCGCAGGATAGCCGACAGTCTGTCGGCAAGGTCCAGATTGCGTCGCTGTACCGTTTCGAGCTCAATACGGTCGATGAATTGGAGTGATGATTCGAGAAAGACCCAGTTCATGTAGGGCGCTGTCGAGAGCATAAAACGCTCCACGCTTTCTTTATAGTCTTCGCGGTGTGGCAGATAGATTTCGTCGTTCTTGACTGAAGAAGTACCCGCCACGCGGATATCCATTTTTTTGAGGAAATCATCGGCCACATAGAACCCGCCAGACCCCAAAGGTCCGAGGAGCCATTTCCAGCACGAAAATGCCATCGCATCGACGCCACAGCTCGTGACGTCGATATCAACATGCCCAGCCCCCTGCGCGGCATCGAGCACAAATGCAACTCCCCGGCTCTTGAGCAGCCGCCCGATGCGCTTGAGGTCAAAACGCAAGCCCGTGAGCCAATCGACTGCAGAGAGCGACATGACGCGCACGTTGGTACTGAGCGCCTGGCTGATATTCTCTAAAAATTCATCGTTGGAAAGCCCGGGAGTCACATAGCCTATCTCAATCCCCTGCCGCTTAAGTTGCAGGAACGGATAGACATTGCTGGGGTATTCGCGCTCGACGAGCAGTATCTTATCGCCGCGTGTCAGCGGCAGGCTCTGCGCGATGAAGGTCATGCCTTCGGCAGTGTTGTTGAGGATTGCGTATTCGTGCGGTGAGCCGCCTAAGAATTTCGCGAAGAGGGCCTGGATGTTGCGTTTCACCTGCCCGTGCGGTCTTGCGGTCTGCATGATGCCCGAGGCGCTGAATGCTTCGAGATATTGCTTTACAGCTTCGACGGAAGACTTCGGCGGCACGCTGACGCCGCAGTTATTGAGCCAGATGAGATCATCGCGCAGGGCGAATTCAGCGCGCAGGGATGCGAAGTCGGACATGGGAGCTACAGCATTTACCGGCTAACACAGCGTGTCCCGCGATTTATTTTATTGCACTCTTTTTAGTCTTAGGTGCGACCGCTTTTTTCTTCTTCTTGGCGACCTTCTTTTTCACGCGCTTCGGCCTTTTGATGCGCATACCGTGGATGAGCAAAATCAATCCCTCAAGTTTGGGGCCTTTGTAGCGCGCAAGCAGGTGCGTGATTTCTTTTTCTCCCATATAACGGATGAGTTCGAGCAGATTCTTCTGCCCCAGCGTCGAAATGAGACGAGCAAGATTCTCCGGGCTGTCTGCGCCTAAGAGATTCGAGAGGAACTCCACCTTAAGCCTTAATGCCAGCGGGGCCAGTTCGCGCATCGGGACTTTATTGACCAGGGTTACAAGGTTTGCCGCGGGTAGTTCGCGCGTGAGCGCGAGCGAGCGCTCTGTTCCGATCTGCGCTAAAAGCTCAAGCATCCTTTCCACGCCGACGCCGCGAATAATGAAAGCAAGGCGCTGCGGTTCGAGGTGCGTCAGAAAGAGCACGATCGTATCGAGTTCAAGCCGGTTGAGCAGTTCAATACTTTCCTCGGCGCTGAGAGCGTTCATGAGGTGCACAAGCGCCTCAACGTCTGTTTTCTTGACAATCGCCGAAACCTGCCTGACTGAGGTCGCACGCAGCACCTGGATAATCTTTTTGTGCTCGATGCGGCGCGACAGATAGGCGAGCTTGTCGCCCGGCATAGTGGACAGCAGGACAATCACTTTGCCGGGACCGAGCACGGTGAGGTATTCGAGACCCTTGGTGAGCTCGTTTGCCATGCGACATAAGGCGGTGCTCAGACAGGCGGTATAGTTCGATTAGCCCCGTGAGTACGCTTGTCTTGGCGGCGTCATGTATTGCATTCACTTTTCGTAGACAGCCTGTTTTCGATTGAAAATCTGCCCCACCCAAATCGGGCAATCGGTTGGGGGTTGTAGCTCAGTTGGTTAGAGCATCCGCCTGTCACGCGGAAGGCCGCGGGTTCAAGTCCCGTCAACCCCGCAGATTTTTGTGTTATTGACTGCTCAGGCATAGCCCGCATACGGGACAATGTCTGATGTCCTCGATGAATCCCGGCGTTACTTTGAAGCGCGGCTGAGTGATTGCCGCCATGCGCCCCATCTGCACACCGAGCAGATCAAGGTCTATGAGCAGTACCTCAGTATCATACAATCGAGTCGCGACCCTGCGGATTATACGCAAAAGCTTGGGCCCCTGGCAAGATGTTGAAAAAATCCCGTGCTCGCTGCAGACGCCGCGATTCGCGATGCGAACCG
>CAYOZO010000017.1:28353-36369 GCA_964408405.1 uncultured Turneriella sp. | reverse complement strand
TTTTTTCGCCGTTAGCCTCATGCTTTTTCAAACAGGTAGTGGCTGACATTCCATTCTTCACCGCCGCGCGTACGAAAGAGCTCAGACACAGCAAGAAAGAACACGCGCCAGTAATTGATCCAGCGGGTGACGTTTTCTTTTCCATAGACGCCGGTGAATATCTGCTCGATTTCGGCCCGGCGTTTATCCATGTTTTGCAACCAGTGTTCGGCGGTGCGGTGGTAGTGTGTTCCGCTGTAGATCCGCTGCTCTTTCAGGCTAAATCCCTTAGAGAAATACGAGAAAAGAAAGTTAGACGGCATTATACCCCCGGAGAAAAAATACCGCGACATCCAGTCATCCTTCGCCTTGTCTTCAAACAGGTACGGAAACATCCGATGGGTAAAGATATGGACGAACAGCATCCCCCGGGGCTTCAACCATGAACGGACACGCGCAAAAAGTTCATCGTAGTTGCGCATGTGCTCGAACATTTCTACAGAAACCACACGGTCAAACGTCTTGCCGGGTTTAAACCCATTCACATCGGCTGTTATGATCTTAAGATTTCTAATGCCGCGTTTTTTTGCTTCACCATCAATGTAGGCCTTTTGGCTTGCAGAGTTCGAAACGCCGGTAATTCGCGATTTAGGAAACTTCTTCGCCATGTAGAGCGAGAGCGAGCCCCAGCCACACCCGAGCTCCAGTACCTCTTGCCCATTCGCCAGCCGGGCCATCGCGACCGTCTCTGCGAGCATCAGATCTTCGGCCTCATCGAGCGTCTCTTTGCCTGTTGGATAATAGCAGCTGCTGTATTTGCGGTTCTTGCCCAGCACCAGCGAAAAGAACTCTGCCGGAATCTCGTAGTGTTGTTCGTTTGCCTTATCTGTGAGTATCGCGATCTTCGATTTTCTAAGCTCTTCCACGAGCGCCATAGCTTTCGCCTGCCCCAGCTCGATGTTATCCGCGCTGATCTCTTTCAGGCGACGGCGATTCAGCGCGCGTATGCCCAAGCGGATCAGGTAGTCGGGCAGAATACCTTTGGCCAGAAGCGAATCGATCATTGTCCAATGATAATATACAAGCTTGGACACATCGACCACAAAAAGTTTTTGCGGGATGAGCAGATGCTCTATAGCCTGTGCGCTAACGGAGTTCCAGCGCCTCAAGCCCGTTGAGCGCCCGGTCAATCTCGGCCGTGATATCACGGATTTTCGTCGTGTATCGGTTACTGAGCAGTATAATTGCCTGCCGCTTTTTTAGCTGCATCCAATTCATGGCATGATAGCCATTGAAGTTACCATCATGACTGGCAGTCTTACGCCCTGGCAGCACATAGAAGCCAAACGCATAGAATTCTGGTCTTTTTTCGGCGCGCAGTCCAGGCTTCAGCAGCCGATCCCTCTGTCTGCGCGTCAGCAGGCGATCATCCATGATGGCAAGATCCAAAGCCGCGAGATCGTCCACCGTCGAGACCATACCGCCCGGTCCTACGGTTCGGTAGCCATAACGGAAGATCGCACCATCCGGGTCGAGTGCAGCTACAGTCTTCGGCCCGGTTTCGTCGGCGAGGAATGTGGTATTCTGCATCGCAAGCGGTTTTAGAACTGAAGCCTGCACGATCCGAGCGAAAGGCTCTTTCTGCAGTCGCTGCGCAATTTCGGCCAAAAGCAGAAAATTGGAGTTAGAGTAGTGAAAGCGCGCACCGGGCCGCGCCAGGAGCTTCTTCTGCTGGCCAATGAGCCGCAGCGCATCCTCATTGTTGAAGCCTGGCGCGGGCCGGCCGTTGCGGTAGTAATCTTCGAGCCCTGACGTGTGTGACAACAAATGACTGATTTTTACTCCGGCAAGGAGCGACCTGAGCTCCGGGAAAAACTGCGCGACATTCGCATCAAAACTAAGTCTGCGCTCAGCCTCGAGACGCGCAATCGCCAGCGCCGTAATGGATTTGGCGGCGGAAGCCAGGTAAAAGCGGTCTTCGGCAGTGAGAGGTTTCCCGGTTTCGGGATTGGTACCGTGCGCAGCGCGGTAGATAACCTTTCCGTCGTCGATCACGAGCGCAGCGCCGGAAAACTCGCCTCTCGCCATCGCCTGGCGCAAAATGAAGCCAATGCGGTCGGGAATTTCGGACCGGTTGTATTCGCCCGCGAGGGAAAGATCGGCGACACGTTCGCGCAGCGCAGTCATGAACCACTCGCCCGGATCAAATTTCTCGGTACGGTAGTTGCGATCGAGTTCTTCCCACAGAGGAGTGTTTTCGAATTTACGGTACTCGGAGTGTCCGATCAGATAACGAATAGGATACTGCTTTTTCAGGCGCCGGACGATCAGCGCGTTCGCCTCAACCTGCGCCATGGTAAGAGAATTTTCGTCGATGCCGACATTCTCTATGCCAATCGCGTGGCGGTTGAGGCCGATGACGTGCCTGCCAATTTTGTTCTCCGGCATCAGGCGGTAGATGTCTCCGGCTTTGCCGACAAGATAGTGCACCGCAATGTTGGCTCCACCCGCTTTCTTAAGCTCTTTGCGTCCCGATTCCATCTCTTCGCGGTTCATGTAATCGTAAGAAATATCCAGCGAGTCCATCGCCGTGTAATGCGAGACCACCATAACCGGCAGCATCTCGAGCGACTGCTGCCGCACAGCGTAACGTTTGTTCACGTATTCCAGTGTCTGCTGCGCCCGCCATTCGGAAAATGAAATCGGGCGGTCGCGTATCCGGTCCGAAGAGCAGTGCATGGCGAGCGGAAGGATAGCCGCGAGAATTCCGGGCCACTGAAGAGCACCGGTAGCATACTTCTGTCCTGTCATGGTTGTGCGATTTTCTGCATCAGTTCTGAAACTGCGTCAAGCTGCGCATCGCGCCCCGCAAGAAAATCTGCGGGAGTTTCTACACTCACGATATCGGGCATAAGACCGCGGCCTTTTTCCTGCTTTGGCACTAACGGATTAAACGTAACCTGGACCAGAGGAATTTCGAAGAGCAGCCCGGAATTCGGCAGCTTGTAAGTGATGAGTATTTCTGCCGAGTGCCCGTCCCCCGGGCTACCTGTTTCTTCGCCGACAAGCACAGCCTGCGGATGCCCCAGCTTGACAAGTCGCGCAAAATTGACGGCCGCCGAATAGGTCGCGCGCGACACGAGAATATAGATGCGCTGAAAGCGATGCGCCTGCTCAATGGGAGTTAAAGTCAAATACCGTGCCTCACTCCGTCTGGTCTCAAAATACCCCTCTGACATCTTGTCGGCAAAACCCGTCTGCAAATGTTTTTCCGTGTCCAGGAATATCTGCTCCGAAACCGCCATGCTGTTTACTGCGTGGATATGTTCCCGGTAAGGCAAAACGCGCGAGCGCGCTCTGCTTTTGCTCTTATCGTCGATACGCCGTTCGACAAACCAGCTGGCAGCCGCTGCCGAAAAGAGCATCACCCCGCCTCGGTTGACGCGCAGGTCGATCACCAGATTCTCCGCCTTGCGCTCTGCGGCCTCGCGGTGAAAAGTGAACAGCATATTGTTCCAGCTTTCGATGGAATCGAGATCTTTGCCTGAAGGCATAAATGTATTCAGCGCAAGATAAGCGGCCTTTAACTGAGGGTTGAACATCATGTAGACTGGCCGTGCATATTGGGGCTGCTCCAACGATTTCCGGGGAACAAACGCAGCCCCGCTGCCGTCGCCTGTATCGACTGTAAATTCGCGGCTCGATTCGCCAACCTTGAGCGTCAATTGCCACTGCGAGCGCGGTCCCTCAACCATGTAATACAGAAAGGAAAAGCTCTCACCCAGCCGGTAGTCATCGCTTTGCCCCCTGTCGTTCAGCACCGAGGTCACTGTATTGAAGCGCTTGAATATTTCGCGCAGCTCTTGCCCGTTTATCCTCACCAATTCTGCGCCAAAAGGAATCTGCTGGTACGCGCAATCGAGATAGGCGCGTCCCCGGAAAAACTTCAGAGGAAACGGGAATAGGGCAGTCTTCAGGCCAAGCGATTCGATGAGCTCCGGTGAAAACCCCAGACCTGTGTGATCGACCCGTATGCCCCGGTAGTAAGCCAGAACACGCGTGACAAAATCACGTATGGTTACATTCTTTTTATCGGCGAAAAGATCTGGCAAAGGCGGCTTTGGTATCTGCGCGAACGCAGTAGCGTGCGCCTGCGAGAATATGGACTGCATGATCTGGAAATCCTGACGGGCCGCCTCGATCTCAAGTACACCACGGTGTTTGTCCGCTGTTCCCGCGACCGTGGTCTCTGCCTTTAGCCCCGGCAGAAGGGTTACGAACGAAATAAGCAGGGATGCAAATGTGACCCTGTTTTGCCACAACCCCGACCAACGCCGGGTCATCGGGCGCAACGGTGATCGTGCGATCATGCTTTCTGCGCGCCCGCTGTTTTGCATCCCAATAATAATTTATTTGCCCTTTACCAGCTTGAGCACACGGTCTGCGCGACCTGAAAGCGAAATCAGCTTACCGACCAGTTCGCGCACCTGGCTGTTGAGCTCCTCACCGTTCGCGGGCTTCAGTGCCTGCATAGTCTGCTCAATTGCGTCCTGCTCTTTGCGGATAGCTTTGATCTCAGCTTCGGCCTTTTTCACCTTATCTGTCGTGGTTTTGATTTTTGTTACTTTTTCGATCGTCGAGTCGATACCCTGAGATTTGTACTTTACCTCAACAACAACTCCAAGATTTTCGCGCAACTTCGCAATCGCCGCTGCAATCTTCTCTGCCTTCTGTTCTTCGTCCCCGATCTTTTCCGCTTCGGCGAAAATTGCCTTGGCTTCGGTTGCCTTTGCCTCGAGCAGTGGCTTGAGGTTCGGGTACTTACCCGATGCTTCTGCCAGTTCGTTCAGGTTGCTGGTCCACTGGCTGGTTTGGCCAGACACGCTTTTTTTGCAGGCAATAACGGCGATGACCGATGCCAATGCGAGTATGAGAATCTTCTTCATGTTTCCTCCGGAGAATTTTGTCCGCACAGTGTAAAGCGCTGCCCGATACCGTCTACCGAATTTGGTTCTGGCCACCGGACCGGAAGCAATTGAACCGCACAGCAAAGGCTTATACCAGGATTCGATTGAGTCGGTTTCCGAGGTGTGACATAATTTCGTACGAGAAACTCAGCGAAAGCTCGCCCCACTGTTCCAGCGAGGGAAGACCTTCACCGAGAAGACGAATGGGCGAAGTACCGTCGTAATTGCCCAGCATGATCTGGTCCATGGTGACGCGTCCCCGCAACGGGTACCTGCCGAAAGATACCTGGTTCGAAAGCGCGCGCGGTATGCCGTCGGCATATCCAAGCGGCAAAACCGCAATCTCTTCGCGCTCCTCGGTCACTGTGTAGAGTCCGGAATAAGACACGGTGTCGCCCCGGCGGAGCGTGCGGCGGCTGATCGGAGTGGCCACGAGCTCGAGCGATGGCCTGAACGAGAAACGCGGGCTGAATTCTAATCTGTCGCCTTCGCTTTGGTAATAACCGTAGAACAGGATCCCTGGTCTGATCATGTCGTGGTGCGTCTCGGGAAAAAAGACCGCAGAATAGGAGTTTGCCGCATGCAGAATGATGCTCCCCCTTTCCAGCTTAAGCGCTGCGAGAATCGCCGATACGTGCCGCTCAAAACTCTCGTTTTGCGCGAGCGTCTTCTCGCGCGCAGCCGGACCCGCATGCGGAAAATGGGTAAAGATACCGGCAACGCGCAGTGACTTTGCTGCCATCAGCAAACGGAGCAGTTCGGGCAAATCTTCGGGGCGTATGCCGATGCGGCCCATACCGAGATCAAGCTTCAAATGAACATCGATGACGCGACCTGCGGCAGCGGCATCGAGAGCGGCAACCTGCCAGAGGTCAGTTATCGACGGGGTAATTTCGTGCGCGATGATGGCACCGAGGTTCTGTGCAAAGAAACCGCCGAGGTTCAGCACAGGCTTTTTCCAGCCGAGTCGGCGCAGCTGGACAGCCTCGTTACAGTTGGCAACACCAAGCATATCCACATCAGCCTCGCGAAAGAAAGGAAACAGCGTCTCCATGCCGCAGCCATAGGCATTCGCCTTCACCGGCAGCAGGACACGACTGCGTGGCGCAAGGCGGCGCAATACCGCCAAATTGTGTGCCAGTGCTGCGCAGTGTATGCGCAGTTCGGGATAAGGCGCTGTCTCGGCCACGGAGTTCATGTCCGACGCAGCTGGAAAAAGCGCCGCATCAGGGACGGGGCATCCCACTCTTCGCTGCGGTGGCGATAAAGTTGTGGCTTATGATTGACTGAGGGCAAGACGAGCAACTGCCGCAGACCGGGAGTGCGCTCCTCATCGGCGAGAAAATGTACCGAGGCAATCCGGGCGTGCACGACCGCGCCTGAACACATCATGCACGGCTCGAGCGTGCTGACGAGATGGCAATCGACCAGGCGCTCATTCTTGAGTACGAGCGCCGCTTTTTCGATTACGCTGAGTTCAGCATGACGCACAGGATTAGCATGCTGCACAATACGGTTGTGATCGCGCGCAATGATTTCGTTGTTATAGACAATAACCGCGCCTACCGGAACTTCGTTTTCCTGAAAGGCAAGCTCGGCCTCGGAGTAGGCAGCGGAAAGTGCGGTTCGCAGTGTCGCTTCGTCTAACATGATGACGGCCCAAATTCTACTGGCTAACCGAGCCCGCTTTTCGAGACAGGTTGTCCAACGAGGTTCACTCCCCGCCGGGAGCGCGCGTTGACCATAACCACAAGAATGCGCCAGGAAAAACGTAAAGAGCTTACCCGCGAAAAAATTCTCAATGCGGCCCGTGCCGTCTTTGCCCAGAAAGGGTATGCCGGCACCAGCATCGCAGACATTGTGAAGAAAAGCAAGCTGGCGCGCGGCACCTTCTACCTGCACTTCCAGAGCGTGGAACAGGTGCTCAATGCCCTGCTACAGGAAATTTTCATCGATATCCAGCGGTATCTGACCGATATGCAAGTCGAATCGCTCGACCACAAGAACTTTAAGATTGCCCTGAGCGATTTGGCAAAATCGCTGCTTTCCGTTTTTCAGGGTCACCGCGAAACAGTGATCCTGCTACTGACCACGATGAACGCCGAACCCAAGATAAGGGCGCAGACCATTTGGTTCCAGGAACTGATGCAGGCCTCGATCAAAGTCATGCTCGACCGGGGTATTGCCTCGGGCAGACTCAAGAAACATGATTCAGAGCTCATGAGCTTTCTGGTCGCGGGCGGCCTGCGCGAAGTCCTCTCGCAGTGGCTGCTTTTTGGACGCTACGAGAAAGAAATTGAAAACAAAGTCGATGAAATGATTGCCATCTACATGAACGGCGTCGAACTGAGCAATTGAGACACCGCTCAATGGGGGAGCTTTTGATGTTACAGAGATTCTTCATTATGGGATTACTGGCCGTACTGGCCACCGCTTGCCGTGAGAAGAATGAGCCGCGCACACGGCTCGATATTCCGCTCAACCAGAAAATTGATACTCTGCTTAAAGAAGCAGAAGCTGCGACGGACGACAACCGCAAGGCGGCGCTTTTCGGCGAAGCGTCTGAACTCCTCATTGAGAAGGGCGATCTGCGCCAAGCAATGCTCGCCGCGCGCCAGGGTGAACGCGCCAACCCGACGCAGAGACAATGCCTGACCTCCATCGCTGAGGTTCAGCTGTCCGAGGGAAAAATCGCCGAAGCCGCAGCAACGCTGAATGACACGCTGCAACGGCATCCCAAATACGGGCGCGCACACTATGTGCAGGGTAACCTCCTTGCCAGCCGGAATGATTACAGGTCTGCTCTGCAAAGCTACGGCAAAGCCGAACAAAATGGGTTTGCCGAGCCGCGGCTATACCTCAACTGGGCCGGCGTCGCACTGCGCGGCAAAAAAGCTGCAGAGGCTTTGACCACCTACGAACGCGCATTGAACAAACACCCGAATCTCGCCGAAGCGCACCTGGGCGCCGGCATAGCTGCCGGGCAACTCAACAAGAAGAAAGAAGCGAAGAAATATTTTGAAACCTATCTGACACTGGCACCGAACTCATCTGAAGCGGGGCGTGTCAG
>CAYOZO010000017.1:0-28253 GCA_964408405.1 uncultured Turneriella sp. | reverse complement strand
AAGCGCCGAAGACGGCTGCTTTCGGGTTTTGCGGGCTCGGTGCAGACTAAATTACCATCGGCAAACGGTGCGTTTTGCCGCTGACAGAGAACATATCACCGGACTGCTTGTAGCGCTTGAGCAAAAAGTTCGTGCTGGTGTGGTTCACACCCTCAATCGTCGCCAGCTTGTCCGCAACGAAAAAGGCCACATCGCGCAGCGATGGGCCATCGACCTCAACCAGCAAATCAAATGACCCCGATACCAGCAGGCAGGTACGCACCTCGGGAAAAGCCGCCACGCGCCGCGCAACCTCGTCGTAGCCCTGCCCCTGGGCTGGAGTAACTTTGACCTGGATGACCGCATTCACTCCACTGCTTTCGATTTTTTCCCAGTTAATGATTGCCCGGTACTTCAGAATAATGCCAGCCGATTCGAGCTCAGACCTGATCTCCGCTACCCGCTTTTCGTCGAGCCTTACCAGCGATGCCAACTCCTGGTTACCCAACAGGCCGTTTTCTGCAAGGGCATTGAGGATCTTCAGTTCGTCAGCTTCGAGCGTCTTGAGCATGCGTAAGCGCACGCCGTCGATACCGGGGGTCAATTCATTCACGTGCCTGGTAAAAGAGCCAGGTTTCGGGATTGATTTTCATTGACCCCCTGTCTCCCCGTCCCGAAAAGCCAGTACAATGAGAGAAAAAGTCTATTGCGCGAACTGCGAACACTGCCATGTAGTGCGCGTCTTTGAAGCAGATGCGACCAAATACGTTCTGCGGGTAAAATGCGCAAAGAAGCGCTGGGCCAAGCGTTCTGGCGAAGAAAAACAATACAAATACTTCACCGTAGCGCGCCGGGTTGTGTCTGACTGTCCCGATTATTCTCCCATGGGCGATCCAAACCCATTCATTAAGAACCTGCGCCGCGAGCTGCCGGTAAAAGACGAAATATATACCCTGAAAGAATCAGAGGCCTAAACGTTTTCTTCGGGGCATTGCCCCGAATACGAGTGCCATACCATGTCGCGCCCCTTCAAAGTACTGGGAGTTCAACAGATTGCAGTCGGTGGCCCCGATAAAGCAAGGTTGCGCCGCCTGTGGGTGGACGTGCTGGGGCTTACGCCAAAATCAGAATTTCGCAGCGAACGGGAAAACGTTGACGAAGACATCCTCGAGATAGGGCACGGTGCGCACGCTGTCGAGGTCGATATCATGCAGCCAATCGATCCGGCGAAAAAACCGCGCGTGGATGAACCGCCGCTCAACCACATTGGCCTCTGGGTCGATAACCTTGCGGTCGCGGTCGAATACCTGACTCGCCAGGGTATGCGCTTCACGCCCGGTGGCATTCGCAAGGGTGCAGCGGGTTACGACGTCTGTTTTATACACCCGAAAGGCAATGAGGAGTTTCCTCTATGCGGCGAGGGTGTACTCATTGAGTTGATCCAGGCGCCCGACCATATCATCGCAGCCCTCGACTGAGTGGCTTTTGCCATTACTGGATGGTCGATTCGGCGCTGTTCAGGCCGCGACGAAAGCTCCTTAGCGAAACAAAGGTCTTCTTGCCAGGTAAAATTTCAATCTGCCCGAGATCGCTACCGTAAGTCACCAGACCCGGCTGTGCCGAAAGATCGTATCTGCCAGCCGGCAGCACGACCCTCATAGCAAAAAAACCTGAGGGCAGCATATGCCATGACCTGAGATCTGGCTTAACGGTCGCTGCAACAGCGCCACCGGCTCCCAGGCCAACCGCCAGACCGCCGAGCGCACCGACAATGCCGTCGTTGTTCTTGCGAATCTGCCGCGCGACCGCATCTGCCGCAACGGCTGCGACCACAATCTTGGTCGCAATCGATGCAACGTTCTTGTTAATGTAAGAGGAATAGTTATCGTTAAAGGTTTTCTGCGCAATCAGGTCAAAATCTGTCAGCTGCGCGGGCGAAGGAAGCCCAACCCCGTTAATGCTGAGCGTAGGGGCTGTTGCCCTCTCACGCTCAGCAAACTTCGGAATCGGATTTTCTGCTGCACCGAGCATGGCAATCACGCCGGCAGTGGAAAGCCCCTTGCCATCTGTCAGAATCGCGACATCAATCGCGATACGCAGCGCCAGCGCAAATTCGCGGTCACTCATCATGCTGCCACGACTCGCCTTGACCGATGCCTTACCGGCCTGCAGCAAAACGACGAGTTCACCAGTCTGCTCACCTTTAGCTGGAGCAATGAGCGGCGCAGTGCGTCCCGCGCTGTAGCGAGCCATGTCGCCCGCATCGCGCGCATGCTGTGCCAAAAGATAGCGCTCGCGATTCAGCCAGTTGGTATCGACGCCAAATATCTCGAGATTCTTGTATTGTACACGTGCATCGTTGTACTGACCCAGCTCTTCTGACACAAGCGCGTCCAGATATCGGGCGATCAGAATCTGCTTGTACGCAGCGTCTTCATATTTCATTTCTTTTAGGTCTGCTTCGAGCTTGCGCAAGCTCCGTTTGGCCGCCTTCAGATCGCCGAGCAGTACATGGTTCAGCGCCAGGTAGTACTTGATCAGGATGCGCTCGAAATTTTCGCCCTGGAAATCGGCCTCGCGGTCGCTGAGCAAAAAACTTTTCGCCGAACCCGTAATGCTGGTCTTTATTTCGTCGGCCATCTCGTCGGCGCGCGAAAAAATCTCGTTACTTGTTTTATAGTCGCCCTTGCTGTGGTAGATGACGCCTGCCTCCATGTAGTAGAGCAGTCGGTCGCGCGCCGTCGCATCCTGTGCAAGCGGCGTAATAGTTGCCACTGCCGTATCGATGTCGCCGTCATAGAAAGACTCTTCTGCAGCGAGAATCTTCTTTGCGTAAGATCCCGCGCAGCCGACTGAGACCATTAAGAGGAGCGCGCTTGCGCTCCTCTTAATGGCGATTACCACGTCACTCCCCCTTTTTGGTTGCGGGGCTTTTTACGGTACACGATGCGGTCGCTGAACACCACAAGCTGCGTCTCGACGGAGCGCAGTTCGAAATTCAGTATCTGCTCCACAATGCGGTCACCGCCGCTCTTGAAAATATTTTCGGTGATTTCGGCCTGTATGAAGAAATTCGGACTGCGCATCCTGCCTGCTGTCAGACCATTTGCGGTTGCGCCGGTCTGGCTGAAGGCAATTTCGGAGAGTGCTTTACTGCGATCTTCTACACGCACGGTATAAATTTTCGCGCCCAGCAGTTCGCCGACAATACGGTTATCGAAAGCATTCAGGGGCAACTGCTCCGAGGTCTCATTCTTGGTGGGCAGAAATGCGACGAAGATGCCGTCAGCGGGCCGGTGTGCGTCAAAGTGCAGCTTCACCTTCCGGGCGAGCTCCTGAGCCGCTTTTTCCAGCTCTCCGCGGGTGAGCTCGCCTGAATCGGCGGTCAGATCTTCGCCCGCATCGAGGCGCTTCGTCGTCGAGGAGCAGCCCGGCAGCAAAAATAGGCCGGCAAACAGCAGAAACAGCAGTAGGTTGTGCATGGCCCATAGTGCGGAAAAGCGAACGGCCGACAACCAAAAGGACCTGACGGAGAGCTCAAAACGTAATTGCCACCCCACGTTTTTAACAAAGTTAGTAAACATGGAGTTCATCATTGCGGCGCTCGATGTGCTGCTCCACCTCGAGCGGTACCTCGATGTCTGGGCTGCCAATTACGGTGTATGGATGTATGCTATCCTGTTCGCGATTATTTTTGCCGAAACCGGCTTCGTGATCACCCCGTTTTTGCCGGGCGATTCACTGCTGTTCGCGGTCGGCGCAATCGCCGCCCGCGGAGTTCTCTCTCTGCCGTTGATCATACTCCTGTTGGCGGTCGCCGCCATTGTCGGCGATACGCTGAACTACTCTGTGGGGCGCTACTTTGGCGACCATGTACTTAAGCGCTTCTCGCGCGTTGTCAAACCAGAGTACGTGCAGAAAACACACGATTTTTACGAACGGCATGGCTCCAAAACGATCGTCCTCGCGCGATTCGTACCGATTGTGAGAACGCTCGCTCCGTTCGTCGCGGGCATTGCCACGATGCGTTACCGCGAATTTGCCTTCTATAATGTGATCGGCGGCATTTTCTGGATTTCCTCGATGACGCTCGCAGGTTTTGCCTTCGGCAATCTGGAGTTTGTCCGCCGCCATTTCAGCGCAGTCGTGCTCGGTATAGTCATTCTTTCGGTTATGCCTATGATTATCGAATACGTGCGTCTGCGCTTACAGAAGGACAGTGCGATATGAAAAAGTCACAGCAACGCCTCAAGACGCACCGCGCGCTGATGGTTGCCGCCATTAAACTGATGAGCGACGACCGCAGCTTCTCGTCGATCAGCCTGCGCGAGGTGACGCGCGAAGCCGGCGTGGTACCGGCAACCTTCTACCGCCATTTCAATGAAATGGAAGACCTGGCGGTCGAACTGGTGGAATATTGCTTTCGCCCCATGGAAAATCTCGTCGCGGGAGTCCGCGCGCGGCGCCTCACGGCGCGCCAGCTGGTCTATGAATCTATCGGCACTTTCATTCGCTTTGCGCGCCGGCACAGACGATATTTCCTGTTTCTGACGAAAGAGCGGCTCGGCGGCAAGGCCAAGGTGCGTGGCCGCATCCGTGAGCGTACAAATGAAATGGCAATGCTACTCGCCCATGATCTCATCGGTTTGCCCGAATGGCAGGGCGTGCCAGTCTCGCTCGCGCAGGATGTTGCAGAAATGATCATGGAACAAATGATGCTTATACTCGATGAAGCTCTCGATCTGCCGCCGGGTGAAACCAAGGCCGAGGTCAAGATCATTGCGCGCGCGCGAAAAAAAGTTTGGATTCTGCTGCGCGGCGGCCTGTCTTACAAAGACCGCCACGGTAGGCTCGGAGCTCCCACAGGAGCGTAAGCCCCTTAACGAGTACCTGATTCTGCAATCCGGGCACGCACGCGGCGCAGCGCGATGTCGTGCTGCTTTTTGGCGTACTGCACCGCGTTACTGACTGGGCGGTTGAGGGCTTCTTCCAGCGCAGCCCGTTCGTCAGCTGCATTGAGGGTCTTCGGATCGGTCGCGCCTTCAACGAGCACAATAACCTGGTTGCCTTTCACCTCGGCGAAACCAGAATCGACGACATAGAGCTCTTCGCGTTCACCGGTCATGACGTGGACAATGCCCGCCTCGAGTTCGGCGACCAGGTTCGCATGTCCCTTGAGAACAGTGAATGCTCCCTTTTTGCCCGGCAAGCCTACCGATACCGCCGGCTCTTCCAGCAACTTCTTCTCCGGTGAATAGATGCTGACTGTCAGCTGCGCCGCGGTATTTTCCACTCTGCTCCCTCCGGATTCTTTTTGACCAAAAGCCGGGCGTTAGCCCATGCTCTTAGCCTTTTCAACAACCTCTTCAATCGCGCCGCACATGTAGAATGCCTGCTCGGGATATTTATCGTACTTACCAGAAAGCAGCTCTTCAAACGAGCGGATCGTGTCTTCCAGTTTCACGTACTTACCCTGCATACCTGTGAAGGCTTCTGCGACGTGGAACGGCTGCGAAAGGAAGCGCTCAATACGACGGGCGCGGCCCACAAGAACCTTGTCGTCTTCTGAGAGTTCGTCCATACCGAGAATTGCGATGATGTCCTGCAGATCCTTGTAGCGTTGCAGGATACGCTGTACCTCGCGCGCAATCGTATAGTGGCGCTCGCCGACAACGCCTGGCGTAAGGGCGCGGCTGGTTGAAGCCAGCGGATCGACCGCAGGGTAGATGCCCTTCTCGGAGATTTTACGCGAAAGGACGGTGGATGCGTCGATGTGGGTAAACGCAGTTGCCGGAGCCGGGTCGGTAATGTCGTCGGCTGGTACATAAATCGCCTGGACAGAGGTGATTGACCCTTTCTTCGTTGAAGTGATACGCTCCTGCAGCTGGCCCATTTCGGTGGCGAGCGTCGGTTGGTAACCCACAGCCGAGGGCATACGACCGAGCAGAGCCGAAACTTCCGAACCCGCCTGCGTGAAGCGGAAGATGTTATCGACGAAGAGCAGAACATCCGTACCTGCATAATCGCGCAGCCATTCTGCCTGCGTCAGAGCTGTTAGCGCCACGCGCAGGCGCGCTCCGGGTGGCTCGTTCATCTGGCCATAGACAAGGCAGGTCTTGTCGATAACCCCTGATTCCTGCATTTCGAGAAAGAGGTCAGTGCCTTCACGCGTGCGCTCACCCACGCCGGCAAACACCGAGTAGCCACCGTGCTGCTTCGCGATGTTGTTGATGAGCTCCATGATGATAACGGTCTTACCAACGCCCGCGCCACCGAAAAGGCCAGTCTTACCACCGCGGATGTATGGCTCGAGCAGGTCGATGACCTTGATTCCCGTCTCAAAAATCTGTGTCTTGGGTTCAATGTCTTCAAAACCAGGCGAAGGGCGATGAATAGGACGGCGCTCCTCTACCTTCACAGGGCCCGCCTCATCTACGGGTTCGCCGAGCACGTTGAAAATACGACCGAGGGAGTTCAGACCTACGGGGATCGAGATCGGCGCTCCGGTGTCGGTAATATCTTGCCCGCGGGCTACGCCGTCTGTTGAGCCAAGAGCGACCGCCCGCACGGCGCCACCGCCGAGATGCTGTTGCACTTCGCACACCAGCTTCTGGCCCTGAACCTGCAATTCGAGAGCGTTATAAATTTCCGGTAATTTTCCCTCAGGAAACTTGGCATCGAGTACCGACCCGATGACCTGACTTACTTTTCCCACTACTGCCATCTTGTTTTCTCCTTATTGAATTGCAGCTGCGCCGCCGACGATCTCCGCAATCTCCTGCGTGATTTTTGCCTGGCGAACGCGGTTATATTCTTTGGTCAATGTCTTGATCATATCCGATGCCGCATCGGTAGCATTCTTCATCGCAATGCGGCGCGCAATCTGCTCTGATGCCATTGCATCCAGCAGGGACTGGTAAAGATTCTGACAAATTGCCTTGGGCAAGAGAGATTGCAGAATAGCCTGGGGGTCAGGCTCAAATATAAATGGCAGAGACCTGTGTGCTTTCTCGCTGGCCGGTATCTCGACCGGCAGGATGGTTTCTGCTACTGGCTTCTGGACGGCTGAGCTAATATAGCGCGTGTACACGAGGTCTATCTTGTCCACCTGTTCAAGACTGAAGCGCTCCATGTAATCCTCTGCGAATTTTTGCGCATCAGCAAAGGTCAGCTTGTCGTCCAGGTGCGTGAACGACGCGGCAAAAGGAATCTTCAGGTAGTTAAACGTCGAGATAGCCTTCTTGCCGATGAGGTGAACGGCAACTTCAACGCCCGCTTTCTTGTAGTCCTCAATCTGCTGTATAGCCAGGCGCAGCACGTTTGCATTATAACCGCCACAGAGACCGCGGTTGGCAGTTACAACCACCACAAGCGCACGGCGGATCTGTGGGTGTTTACGCAGCAATGGATGGTCTGCAACCTCGCCCTGCGCGGCCAGCGATCTGATAAGCTCACCGATCTTGTCTGCATAGGGGCGCGAGGCAACCACTTTGTCCACCGCCTTCTTGGCTTTGGCAGTCGACACCAGTTCCATGGTGCGCGTAATCTTCTTGGTATTCTGTACCGAGCCGATCCGGTTGCGTATTTCTTTTGAGGTTGCCATGCTGTCTTCGACTTACGTCAGGCGACTAGCGGGGATCGCCGGATTTGTTCTGCAGGTAAGATTCCGTGAAATCCTGAAGAACTGAGTTCAGCTTGCCTTCGTCAGGCAGGCCTTTGGTGTCGCGGATTGTGACGTAGAATTCATTGTGAGTCTTCTCAATGAAGTCGAGCAGCTTCTCTTCGTAGTCGCGGATGCTTTTCACTGCAACCTTGTCCATGAAGCCTTTCGTTGCCGCGTAGATCGAAATAACCTGTTTTTCCACCGGCATCGGCTTGTATTGCGGCTGCTTCAACAGCTCTACCAAACGCTGGCCACGATCAATCTGGCGCTGCGTTGCAGGATCCAGTTCTGTACCGAGCTGAGCAAACGCCTCGAGTTCGCGGAATTGCGCTAGGTCAAGGCGCAGAGTTCCCGCAACCTTCTTCATAGCCTTAATCTGTGCAGCTCCACCGACGCGGGAAACCGAGATGCCGACATCGACCGCAGGGCGAACACCCGCCGCAAACAGGTTGGGTTGCAGATAAATCTGGCCGTCAGTAATCGAAATGACGTTTGTGGGAATATAGGCCGAAACCTCACCTTCCTGTGTTTCAATGACGGGAAGAGCTGTGAGTGAACCGCCGCCGTATTTGTCGCTGAGCTTGGCTGCGCGCTCGAGCAGACGTGAGTGGAGGTAGAATACATCCCCTGGGTAAGCTTCCCGGCCTGGCGGGCGGCGAAGAAGGAGTGACATCTGACGGTAGGCGTTCGCCTGCTTAGTGAGGTCATCATAGACGCACAGGGTAGCCTTACCCTGATTGTACATAAACTCCTCGGCCATTGCGGTACCCGAATAGGGGGCCAGGTACTGCATGGGAGCCGGATCAGAAGCGTTTGCTGTCACGACGATTGTATAGTCCATCGCGCCGTGTTCCTTCAGCTTATCGATAACCCCGGCTACAGTGGAAGATTTCTGCCCGATCGCGACATAGACGCAAATGACGCCTGTGCCTTTTTGGTTGATGATCGTATCGATCGCAATCGCAGTCTTACCGGTGGATCGGTCACCGATAATCAGCTCGCGCTGTCCGCGTCCAATCGGTATCATCGCGTCAATCGCTTTGATACCGGTCTGCATGGGCTCTGAAACCGGCTTACGACGTGCGATCCCGGGAGCAATAATTTCCACGGGCCGCGTCGTCTTACTGACGACCGGACCTTTGCCGTCAAGTGGCTGGCCCAGAGGGTTCACTACGCGACCAATCAACGCTTCACCCGTCGGCACCTCGAGAATCCGCCCAGTACGCTTGATGCTCATACCCTCGCGGATTTTCAGGTAGTCACCGAGAATCACCACACCAACGGAGTTCTCTTCGAGGTTGAAGGCAAGGCCGGTGATGCCGTTTTCGAACTCGAGCATCTCGCCCGCCAGGGCATTTGAAAGACCATAGACGCGCGCGATACCGTCGCCAACCTCAAGCACCTGACCTACTTCGTCGATCGTCAGGGTCTGGCCGTAATTCTGGATTTCGCTCTTCAATACCGAGACGATTTCAGATGTGTTAATTTTCATAGTTTCCCCGTCTTTTATTCAGTAAATGCCTTGGCCACGTCGAGCGGATGGACCGCAGCAACGTCGTGCCATTTGATCAGGTTGCGAGCAACCGTACCGTCAAAGATATAATCACCGACGCGAACCCGAATGCCAGCGAGCAATCCGGGATCTACCTTGACGCTCATCGTGTAGGTAAGTTTTTTTTCCCGGGACAGACCGAAGGCCGGCCGATTCTCGTCGATCTTTCGCACAACAAGATCCTGCAGTGCCTTGTCGAGCGGCGACTCGCTGGTACCAAGCTCCTTTGCCACAGCCACTTCGATATAAGTCCGACCGAGTATTTCATCGACAATATGCCGAAAGGAAACAAATATTTCCGGAATGAGCTCCATACGGCGGCGCTCAATCAGTATCAGGCAGACATTGAGCACTGCCTTTTGGATCTTACCTTCCAGCGCCTTGCGAAAAGCCGATTTTTTTACTTCGCGGCTGATGCTCGGCGATTGCACAAACACCGAAAATTTTTCGTCTGTTCGCAGGATATCGCGAACTGCATGCAGGTCTTCTTCAGCCTGTTCCAGATTAAGACCCTGAACCTGCGAAAGCGCCAGCGCGTAGTTGTGTGCAACCTTGTTAAAGATCATTTGCCTGATTTCAGTTGGTCGAGCTCTTTCAGGATTATGTTTCGGTGATCTTCTTTAGACACATCGCGGCTGAGAATCTTCGAGATTATTGCGACGCTGAGATCGACGACTTCTTTTTCAAGCTCCTTGATCGCCTTGGCCTTTGCCTGTGCAATCTCGCCCACGGCGCGGTTATGTATATCCTCAGCTTCTTTCTTGGCGTCCTCAAGTATGCGATGCCGAATCGCTTCAGCATCCCGCTTGCCCTCGTCGATTATATGCAGCGCCTGGTCTTTTGCCGCATCCAGGTGCTTCTTGTAATCTGCCATGAGGGACTCGGCCTGCTCACGCAGCTTGCGCGAGTTATCGAGATCTTCCTGTATTTTTTCGTTGCGCGCATCGAGCCCCTGGATGATGGGCTTCCATGCAAACAACCACAGGACGACGAGGACCAGGATAAAGGTTACCGCAGTCCAGAAGACCAGACCGGGGGAAACTTTAAGCAGGTCGATGCTTGTTCCGGTGAGCAGTACCATGCTTTGAGCCGCTTAAGTCTTTTTGATCAGACTTTGATCTTGTCGAGCATCAGGAAGGCAATTACGAGGGCGAACAGCGCCGCACCTTCGATAAGAGCCGCCGCAATGATCATGGCTGTCTGGATCTTATTGGCTGCTTCTGGCTGACGGCTTACGCCTTCAGCTGCTGCGCCACCGATACGGCCGATGCCGAGAGCTGCTCCGACGACTGCGAGGCCGGCTGCGAGTCCAGCTCCGATTGCGATAATTGAACCCATTGTTAACTCCTTTGTTCTTTTAATGCCTGTGTTGTACTTGTGATATGAATAATGATGTAAGGAAAGTGAAGATATAGGCCTGCAGGAACGCGACAAAGATTTCGAGCAGGTAAATAGCAACTGACCCCACAATGCTTACGGGAGCGATCAGGTACGAATGGAACTGGAAGATAAAACCGAGCAAAACCAGAATGATCATGTGCCCGGCAGTCATGTTCGCCAGGAGACGGATCGCGAGCGCAAATGGCTTGGTAAAGAGACCAATGAATTCGATGGGCCACATGATTGGCCAGAGCGCCAAAGGAATGCCATCGGGAACAATATTCCGGATGAACAGAACTCCCTGATAGGCAAAGCCAGAGATCAGGATCACGATAAAAGTGAATACCGCGAGCGTCGCAGTTACCCCGATATCGCCCGTAGCGGTAATACCTGGCCACAACTTCTCTGCGAGGGGCAGTTCAAGCGAACCCACGTGCGCCAGATGCCCGGATTCCAGACCCGTCAGAGCCAGGATGAACATATAGATCTCGCCCAACGAAGGAATCAAACCGAGCAGGTTTGAAATCAAGATAAAGAAGAAGAGCGTGAGCAGATATGGCTCGTAGGGATGTGCGTGGTGCCCAAGACTCGCATGGGCCACGTCATGGCGAATGAAGTTGACGAGCACTTCAATGAAGCCCGTGAAACGCGAAGGCTTCTTGTAAGGGTCTTTTGCAATGCGGCGCGCTGCCGGAACCAAAATCAGAATCAAGAGAGCAGCTGCAATAAAGAGCATCACCACGCGTTTAGTGATAGAGATGTCGTAACCCGCGAGCTCCAGCTTCCAGAGAGGAGCATCAGAAAGGTGATGAGCGATCGTCTCAGCAAAACTGAAGGCATCCGACCCGGCCGCATGCTCTGCCGCCGCTGCGTCACCAGCTGCATGCGAATCAGCAGCCGGAGCTATGGTCGCTGGCGCGGCAGAATCTCCAACCTTGGCCGGAGCGGAAACCTCCGCAGGCGCTGGATTTGCCGACAGCGAACTCGAGCCAACAGAAACGAGGGCAACTGCCTCGAGAAAGATTGCGAGAACTGTGCTTCGTTTTTTCATTCCCTTAAATAAACCAACGCAACCGCTACATGAACTAACCAGGCCACCGCAATACCGAGCGCATAAGCCCCAATCAGAGAGCCAGCACCCGGCGAAGCCAGCAAATACACCAAAGTGCAACCTGCCAGCAATGCAAGCATGCGCAGAGTGATCGAACCGTAGTACACCCACCCTGCTCCATTTCTGGTTTTAACCAGCCAGGCTGCTATAAGAGCCGACAGAAATGAAACCAGAACCCCGGTCGCAAAGAGGATTCCCTGTTGCTGCCCCATTGCGCCGCCTTGTTGGTAACGGAAGGCTTTGCAACTGGAAACATAGCGACAAGCAAAATGTCGTTGTTATGACGAAATTTTTCGACGCGTTTTTAACCGCCAGCAAGCGCTTTTCACTTACCTATTTGCTTCTTTTCAGGCGCCGGCGGAGCTTCTTTCTCGGCTGAGTCTTCCTTAACTATCCGCTTTTCATCCAGTTCATTGCGGTATTTTGCGCGCAGCGAGTTTTTTTCGTTTTCATCTTTTGCCAGCTCGATCTGCAGGTAAATCGCATGCAGGCGCGCCAGGCGGTAGTGCGAGAGCGCTTCTGCATAGCGGCGGTGCTTTTCTGCGGTCACGGCGAGAGTCAGCTGCTGGTAGCCCACCGACAGGCGGTGCTGGTTACGTTGCACGACACCCGCCATGCGAATCGCCTCGGCGCTGCCGCTGTTTTCCGCCTGCATATCGAGATCCGCCATGCGGTCTGCGCTCTGGTTGAGCATTTCAGTGGTCTTCTTGCGAAAAACTTCACTCGCCTTGCCCATTGCTGCCGCGATGTTTTCCCGGTTCGTGCGCAAGGTCTTTTCCGCGCCAACATATTCCATACGGTAGATCAGTTTTAAGGCATCTTTGTACTCGGTTGCGATCTGGTCAGACGCCCCCTTATCGACCGCCTCGGGCATCGCGGCACCCAGCGCGTTCAGCAACTGTATGTCGCGCATGTTCTCTTCTTTGAGCTTTAGCGCCTTGTCGCGCGCATGCACCAGGTCCAGGTAGGTCACTTCACGGGCACCGCTTTTGTCGCCTTCTTTTTCGGGTGGAGCTTCTTCTTTTTTCGCCGCCGGTTTTTCGGCGGCCTTTTTCGGCTTGACCGAGTCTTGCGCGGCAAGAGCAAATGGAAGGACCGCCATGGCAAAAAGCGCGATCATACGGTGGGTGATAGTCTGTTGCATGATCGTTTACCCGTTGGTCCGCGTGACGGGTCAAGTAGAAAGCTTGAGACCCGGGCCTGAAGACTCCGCAAGCGAGACCGAACGCCTGATGCGGCAGTCAGCAGTAGGCGAACGCATCAGGCAGCGCACACTGTCGGCCAATGTGAAAGCGGCGGAGCGTTTTTTCCTGCGCCACTTGCCGGCAGGCTGGAACTTCACCACGAATGAAAAACAGATACTCTTGCGCCGCATCGCACCCGTATATACTCTCAACCTCCCGCCAGAGGGTTATCTCACAAACTCAAAAGCGACCATACTCAGCCGAGCCAAGAGCAGCGGCAAACGCAAAGACTGCACTATTGAGTTCAAGGTCGAACGGCATGACGATGACGCGCTCATGCGGCAAAAACTGCGCCTTTATAAAGAAATCCGACGGGACACTGCGCGCGCTTTCGATCGGCTTGCACTAAAGAGGCTCTGCGGCGCCCTCACCCCCGAAGCATGTGCAAAACTACCAGGTAAGGCCGGCAACGCTGCACAGGAATTCGTCACGACGCGCGCGATACTCGAAGAAAAACTTGAAGTTGTGCCGGTTTACCGCATCGGCACGCTTTATTTGTTTCCGCTGAAGCACCAGTGCGTCACAGCAGAACTTGACTGGTACACAGTTAACAGGGAGTACCCGGCAGATCAATCCATCTTTCCGCTTGAAGCGCGCGAAGAAATCGAGGTAATTTTTCGTAACATGGAACAGCTACAGCTTATTGAATAACATACCTAAATGATGCGCAGCTTTACAGAGCCACAGCCATGCAATCTGAGCTATCTGTCTCTCTGCTGAACGTATTGTACTATCGAAACGATACCGCCCACAACACCGATGAAAAAGACCACTAAATCACTCAGGAAGCGATATTCAGGATAAGTTTGCAGCAGCGCAAGTGCAGTGGCGACAAGCATTGCACCAAAGAAGAACAGAATGCGATTGCTCATTTATTCAGCCGCCTGGCCACACCGTCAGCAATGAGGCGAGACATAGCAATACCCATAAGGTAAAGGCCTGAAGCAAGCATGAGTATGACACCAATGAGAAATAGTGGACTCATGTATACAGGATAAGCGGCGATCACGATCCCGTCAACTATTTAAGCGCATCCGGCTATGCCCTTCGAGAGATTCCATCCTGCCCAACCAGGCACGAATGTGGGGATAATCCGCCAAAGAAAAACCACCCTCGTCGGCAACGTGCGTGTAGGCATAGAGCGCAATGTCAGCGATCGAGGCTGTGTCGGCACCGAACCAGCTGTCCTCTTTCAGGTGTGCTTCCATGATACTGAGCGCGCGGTAGCCCTTGGGCAGGTTCGCCTCGTATTCTGCCTTGCGCTCCGCGACTGCATTGAAGATGCTCTGTATCGCGCGGTTCACCGCAATCCGTGGCTCATGGTCGTATTGCTCGAAAAACATCCACTGCAGCACGCGCGCCTGTGAAAGCTTGTCTGCTGGCCAAAATGAACTGCCCTGCGCCAGGTAATAGAGAATCGCATTCGACTCGGGCAGAAACGTGCCATCCTCAAGCTCGAGCAGCGGCACCCGGCCGTTCGGGTTCATGCGGCGAAACTCTTCTGTCTGCGTCTCTTTCTTCCGGGTGTCGGTCTCAATCCACTGGTGGGGGATTTTCAGGTAATCGACGATGAGGCGAACTTTGTGGCAATTGCCCGAAGAGGACATGCCGTAGATTCTGATAGGCATGCGACAAGGGTTGCTTGCCCATCAACCTCGACAAGTGCTATTCGCCGATGAGGACCGCATGGAGCGTGATACTCTCAGATTTGCGCGGCACCGCAATCAAGTCGCCCGATGACCTATCTGAGGTAGACCGGCTGATTTTCGAGCCCTGCTCGTTTGCCAAGGCAAGCCCGCACCCGCGGGCGGCTGCCGTATGCGCGAAAATCCGACGGCCTCGGTCGTGAGTCCGGAGCACCCGGTGCATGGTTTTGATAATCTGTACGTCGCTGCCTGACCTTCCCCCTGTTTTCGCAATCCTGAACGATTAGATTTCTGCCGTTTGAAGTAAATTTGCTTCAGTTCCGTTGATGCTTGTTTAGGATAGATCCCTTAGACATTGAATCGTTCAATGGCGGATCAACTATATTTTCTAGGGTGGTACACCAGGTTTATATTCTCATGATGCTTCAAAACGTCGGCATGAGCGATGAGCTTAAGCATAAATCAACGGGTAGGCCTATGCTCGCCCGTCAAATTCCAGGAGGGTTTATATGAGAAAGTTTTCCATCGCACTTTTGTGCGCAGTTCTGTTGCCATCAGTTTTTGCGGCGCCACCGGCCAAGAAGGGTCCGGCTTCGGTTCAACCCAATGTGAATTCAGGCGTTATGCAAACTAACCAGGTTTCAGCTGCAGTTGACCCCAAAGAAAGTCCAGGTGCCATTCGTCCGAAGCCACTCGTGTGGCAGAACACGACCGCCCTCCGCTACAACCCGCTTGGTCTCTTCAATGAAACACGCTTCGGTTACCGGTACTGGCTCTATGACGCATCTCAGAAGCCCCTTCTCAAAGGCTCAAATTTGGGAGCCTCAGCCGTGCTCTTCACCTCGCCCGCGCTCGTGCAGGCCGGGGCTGATCTCGAGGCCTCACCGTTAGCTATTCAACCTGACCCTTGGCTATCGCGCAGTGGGTTACTTCGGCGCGTTCGGCATGCAGCAGGGGTACGGCTCTCCGGCCACAGACTGGAGCGACAAGCAGCGCAGCGACCAGTCGGGGCTCGCACAGAGCTCCTTCGGTAATATGATCACCGCCAGCGGGCAGACACAGCTCCGCTTCAGCAACGTGGTGCTGCGCTACCTGATCCGTGGTTTTCATCAGAGGCAGCAACTCAATGTGCGTCCGGGCGAAACTCAGGTGGCCGCGTTCTACGACCCGGTGCTTGATGTATTGCAGCCAAATGGCGGTCTCTCAATCGTGAATGATGCAGATATCCTCTGGCTCGCGAGCGATCATTGGACTTTCGGTCTCCGCTATAACTTCTCGCGGGCCTATTACAACACCGATGGGCTCAGCGCAGCCGAGCGCGCGCTCGCCGAAGAGAGCGAGTTCCAGCAACGCATTGGCCCTCTTATCACCTACCGTCTCACGGCGGATCCCGACCGCACCGCGCCTGCACCGATGCTGATAGTATTGGTGCAAGTACACCTCAACCACCGGTTCCGGACGGGTGGTATCGCAGGCGATCCGTTCGCCGGGCAGGCGGTGAACCAGGCTGTGCCGTATATTGGTCTCGCCTACCGCATGGCTGGCGATTTCTAGCAGGCTCCTGAAAAAGGAGCCAAAAGCAGGTTCCGGAAACAGATTGATTTGCCGCAGGCGCGTTAGATGCGCAGTATGGTTCAGCTGCGCGGACAAGTGATTGTGCCTCTCTAACGCGCCAGTTGGCGTCTTAACCCGATTCAACTCAGTCGCTGCGGCAATGCGTTTTTGTCACCGTGGCTTACCTTCAAGGTACAACAGGCGTGCGACCATCAAGCTGAGCCCAATACAGCCCGTAGCTAAGACCAGTGATGCCCAAATGGGCAACTGCATACCTGCCTGGCGCGCCCTTGGCAAGATGAAAGACCAGGCAATGCTAATGCCAATGATCAGATCGAACCAGATTTGGTTGCCCCACGCGTTGCGCGTGTGTTCGGCCCAGAAACCGAACGGCCCTTCGAGAAATACAGCAAAGCCGGATAACACCAGAAAAGCAGCAAAAACCAGCACAAATGCCGAGTAAGGTTTGGTTGCAGCTGCTCTCTTGCTCAGACTGGTCGAGAGCAGGTAGACTGCTGCGATGGCCGCGCCCGCAAGGGGTAGGATGGATGTGAAATTCATGTGTTAAGCTCCTGTGGTTTTTGGTTTCCCGGATATTATGTCTGTGAAGCAATGTCGCCCATTACCTGCGAGGTAATTTGCCGATGACCACCGATGATCCATCAATAGGTTCACAACTACGCCATTGGCGACTGGCCAGAAGAATTAGCCAGTTTGACTTGGCGCTTCAACTCGGCATCTCGGCCAAACATGTGAGCTTCCTGGAAACAGGGCGGGCTACACCCTGCCGGGACATGATACTGCGAATCACCGATCACCTGTCGGTACCGGTAATGAGTCGCAACCATATGCTCTTGCTGGCCGGGTATGCACCTGAGCTCCATGCCCCACCGCTCGAGCGAATGGATATGCAGTTCGTTAAGGATGGTCTCTCGACAACCCTGCAGAAGCACGAGCCCTACCCTGCTATCGTCGTTGATCCCGCCTATGATATCCTGCTGAAGAACCAGGCCTATTCGAATCTCGTCCGTTACTTTGCTGGCAACCCGGAATGCGAGGCTGAACCAAACGCCATGCGCGTTCTCCTGTCTAATGACGGCCTCAGAAACGCACTAGCTGACCTGGAGACTGTCGAGTCATTCATGCTGACGCGAATCAGCCAGGAAGCTGAAACGCAAAACAATACTAAACTCAAAAGCCTGTACACGGACCTCGCCAGAACAGCCAGGGCTGCCGAAGGCCGTGAGCGGCCCCTGCCCCTAACGACGATCACCCTGCGCAAAGCCGGGCATGATTGCAGTCTCTTCTCGACTGTCACAACTCTCGGTACACCCACGGATTGGATGACTCAAGGCATCAGGCTAGAATTATTTTTCCCGGCAGATGAAAGCAGCCGCGTGCTGCTCGAGAGTCTCTAAGGCGGAGGGTTCGCCCTGCGGAAAAGTATATGCGCCATATATGGCGCATATACACCATCTCCCTTGCGGATTGCTGATGCTGGAGTGGCACGCTACGCCGCCTTGGCAATTGGAGACCTCGCAACTCGCGATCGCTAGTTGCTGGCGAGAGGCGAAGACGCCTGTCTCCAAATTCCACTTTGGCCCAAGGGCCAAAGCCGGCAGCCAACGCGTGCCGCTCCATCAATAATTTGCGAACTTATTGCGCGAGCACTGGCTTCGGGCGAGCCTCAAAACTGCGGGCCTTGCCCTGCGGAAAAGCCTTTGGGCCAGCAGGCCTTGCGGATTGCTTACGCAATCCGCTGGCGAGGGGCGAAGACGCCCGCCTGCTGGCCTGACTTCGCTGCGCGAAGACGGCTTTTCTTACGCAGGGCCATACATCAGTAGCCACAGGCTACTGATGTATGGCCCATCCCCCTGCACTCTCGGCAGCATCCTTCACAATCTCTGAAAGCGTCGGGTGTGCATGGCAGGTGCGCGCGACGTCTTCTGAGGACGCGCCGAATTCCATCGCGAGCGTGAGTTCTGCAATCAGCTGTGAGGCCTGTGCACCGACGCAGAAGGCGCCGAGTATGCGGTCATTCTTCTTGTCGGCCAGAATCTTGAGCTGGCCGTCCGCTTCCATCATCGCCTTCGCGCGGCCGTTGGGTTTGAAGAATGACCGGCCCACGTTGTATTCAATGCCCTTCTCTTTAAGCTCCTCTTCGCCGAGGCCCACCCATGCCACTTCGGGGTGCGTGTAAACTACGCTCGGTATTACGTCGTAATTGACATGGCCTGCCTGACCTGCGAGCAGCTCGGCGAGCGCAACGCCTTCTTCCATCGCCTTGTGCGCGAGCATCGGGCCGTTGATGCAGTCGCCGATGGCGTAAATCCCTGGCACCGATGTTGCATAGCTATGGAAATCCACGTCTATGCGCCCGCGTTCGGTGAGCTTGACGCCGACCTTCTCGAGGCCTAAGCCTTCGAGGTAGGGCTTGCGGCCGATCGCGCACAGCACGATATCCGCTTCAATCGCTTTGCTTTCGCCTGTGGGAGCTTTCACTGTGACCACGGCACCAGCGCCTGTGCTGAGCTTTGTCGAAGCACCTTTGGCTTCCGCTTTTTCGACCTTGTGTTCAAATAAAAACTCCAGGCCTTGCTGCTCGAAAATGCGCTGCGCTAGGTTCGACATCTGCCGGTCAGCAGTACCGAAAAGCCGTGGCAATGCTTCGACCACGGTCACCTTGCTGCCGAGCCGGCGCCATACCGAGCCTAACTCCAACCCAATAACGCCCGCACCGATCACGACCATGTGCTTGGGCACTTTGTTGAGCGCGATCGCATGGTCAGAGGTAATAATGGTCTTGCCGTCAACCGGCACTGTGGGTAGCTCAATCGGCACCGAACCCGTGGCGATAATGATCTTCTTTGCCTTGATGGTTTCGATGACCTTGCGGTCGGTGAGCGCAGTCGAACCGACCGCAGGATCTAATATCTGTACTTCGGTCGGTGAGACCAGCGACCCGACACCAAGGAAACGCTCAACCTTGTTCTTCTTCATTAGAAAGTCGACGCCCGCGCAGACTTCGGCGACGATCTTCTCTTTGCGCTTCATCATTTGCGCAACGTTCATCTTGATCTCCGCCGCCTCAATGCCGTGTTCGGCAAAACGCTTCAACGCGTTTTCGTAATGCTCTGAAGAATCGAGCAGCGCTTTCGAAGGTATGCAGCCGACGTTGAGGCAGGTGCCGCCGAGCGTCGCGCGCTTTTCAATGATCGCGACGCTCATCTTGAGCTGCGAAGCGCGCACCGCAGCGACGTAGCCGGCCGGCCCGCCGCCGATAATAGCAAGGTCAAATTCTTTCATATAGGACCGTCGTCGGGCGAGCGGACAAGGGGACAATTCCTACTTGACGGGCTGATTTTCAGCCCCCTTGAAGTTGTATGCTCCGCTACGCTGCTGACTGGCGCACCCTGCTCTTCGTCGCCATCTACTGCACCCTGGTTTATGTCGGTTTTGCTTACTGGGAACAGATGGAGACCTGGCAGATAACGCTCCTTTTCATCGCGATGTGCAATTTTTCATTTTTCTCTGCGGTCATGGTGCATAACACCATCCACTGCCCCATCTTCAAGCAGCGCTGGATGAACAAAATATTCCAGCATGTGCTATCGTTCTGCTATGGGCATGCTGTCAGCGCATTTGTGCCAGGGCATAACTTCAGCCACCACAAATATACACAGCGCGAGAAAGACGTCATGCGCACGACCAAAATGCGCTGGCGCTGGAACCTGCTCAACCAATTATTCTTCTTTCATACCATGCTGCCCGATATCATGCGCGATGAGCAGCGTTTCGTCAATGCAATGCGCAAAGAGCGCCCGGCATGGTTCTGGCAATACTGGACTGAAATGATTGTCTTTCTGACATCCCAGGCGATTCTGCTCTATCTTAACTGGAAGGCATTCATCATACTCGTTTTCATTCCGCACCACTATGGAGTGTGGGGAATCGTGGGCGTAAATTTCTGGCAGCACGACGGCTGCGACCCCGACCACAAATACAACCATAGCCGCACCTTTACGGGTAAGATCCTCAACTGGTTCGCTTTCAACAACGGCTACCATGGTATGCACCACGACCAGCCGACGCTGCACTGGAGTCTCTTGCCCGAGTACCACAACAAACTCATTCACCCGTATATACACCCCGCGCTCGAGCAAAAAAGCCTGGTGGTGTACCTCTGGAAGACTCTGATCTGGCCAGGTAAACGCCTGACCTATGACGGCAAGCCGGTAGTATTACCGCCCAAGGTGAAAGACGGTGATTGGGTGTCGGAGCTGCGCGTAAACGCCAACGCACTCGATCTTGGAGCAGAAGCCTGATGCCAGCGCCGGCTGCTGCAAATAACCAGAAGAAAATCTCTTATCGCGCAAAAGAGGCGACGAAATGTCCCGTTTGCGGTACCACTCACTTTAAAGAAGAATTATTGTCGGGCAGCGGGCGCCTGATCGCTGGCAAGCTCACGCAGGAACTCCAACGCCTGTACGAAGACAACAAGAAATGGGGCAAGATCAACCCGCTCGTTTACCACGTGCAGGTCTGTCCTAAGTGCCTGTACGCCGCATTCCCGAAGGATTTCACCAGTCTCAATGCAGAAGAGATTCTCGCACTCAAAAATACCGTCAGCCACCGGCAAAAGGTTGTCGAGACCTTCTTTGGTAAGTACGACATGGGTGAAAACCGGAATATTGTGCATGGCGCAATCAGCTACATGCTCAATGTTGACTGTTACCATTTGCGCGGCAACCAGATAGCCCCGACGCCCAAGAAAGCCGTATCGGCCATTCGCGCAGCATGGCTCCTGGATGACCTCTTCAAAGAGGCGAGCTATCGCCCTTACGATAAACTGCGCGACTTCTATTATGTCGAAGCGGCCCGGTACTACAAACGTGTCCTGGACACCATGACCGCTGGCATTGAACCGATGGAAGAAGCAGCGTATCTGCTTGGCCCGTCGCTCGATTTCAACTGGGCGTTCGACGGCGTAATTTACCTGAATTCTTACCTGACTCGCAAGTTCATCGACCAGATGGCAACTAACCCAAAGGATAAATACAACATCATCGACAGCTCACGGCGCTATTTGTCCAAACTCTATGGCAGCGGCAAATCATCGAAAAGCCGGCCTTCGGTCATCATCGATATGGCAAAAGAGCTCTACGACGAAATGGGCAAGCTGATGGAGAAATACCGTATCGAGTATGATCCGGCGTTCGCCGAGCAGAAGGCCAAAGAAGCCGCAGAGGCGGCAGCGATAGTGGCTAAAGCGCAAGGAGGCGCGTAGTTCGCGCGCGACACGATGTCGCTCTGTGCGTGAACCAGGCGCAGGGACGCGCGTAGGCTCGATGGCTGGCATGGACGCCATCTTTGCCGGCGAGTTAAGCGCAAGGAGGCGCGTAGTTCACGCGCGGCACGACACCATTTTAGCCAGCAATGCCCTAACCGCCTCCGTGTCCGCAAGATAATAGCGAGCAAGGCTTTTCTCGCGTCCCACCTTAACAGTAAAAGCTGAAGGCGGCATTAGCCTGAAAGTGTCTTCATCCGTTGTATCGTCGCCAATTGCCAGAATGAAATCATGGCTGGAAAATGCAGGCAGCGCGAGCAAAGCACTGCCTTTGTTTACGCTATTGCTGCGCATTTCCACATTAAAATTTCCGCGCAGCACCTGCGTGTTGAGGTTGGAAGTAAATTGCAGCAGAGTCTCATACAGTTCGAGTACTCGCTCGCGAATCATATCCGCATCGCCCATTGCAGTCCGGTAATGGAACACAAGAGAGCTTTCTTTAACCTCCACGTGGCTGCCGTAGATACGGCTGGCAAATTTCTCGAATATGGGCAAGACCCCGGACATCCAGTCTGTCGGCACCCTGAGGTGCACGTTCCAGTCTGCTGCCCCGACAGGTCGGTAAAAGACTCCGTGCTCGGCGATGAGCTCCAAGGGTAAGCCTTCCAGGTGTTGTCCCAGAAAACTCCGGTTGCGTCCGCTCACAATCGCGAGCCGGGACTGCCTGCCAAGTACACTCAGCAGATCGCGCAGATCGGCATCGGGTTTAGCATCTTCGGGTCGTGAGGTGAAGTTGACCAGCGTGCCATCGTAATCGAGAAAAATCGCCGGATGGCGTGCAGCAGTGTATTGCCCAAGCATCCGTTGCAACTGTGGTCCCGCCAGATGCCGTGACCGCTCCAGGTCTTCGCTCACCTGCACGCTGTCGAGGAACTCCATTATCTCACGCATCCAGGTGTGGATGTTCTGTTTGCACAGGTACTCACGCATCGGTTGGTTGCGCGCCTGCTGCTCTTCGCACGTCAAGTGCAGTGCCTGCCAAATAGCATCGGCGATTTCGCTGTAGCTGTTGGGGTTGATGATAATGGCACCCGGTAATTCACTGGCAGCACCGGCCATTTCACTCAGTATCAGCACGCCGGTGCCGTCGGTGCGCGCAGCCAGGTATTCCTTGGCTATCAGATTCATGCCGTCGCGCAGCGGCGTTACCAGGGCTATATCCGATGCTCGGTAGAGCTCAATAACTTTTTCCGTAGGTAATGAGGTAAACTGATAGAATATCGGCACCCAACCATTCCGTGAATGGATACCGTTGATATGTCCAACGAGCTCATCGAGCTGTGTTCTCAGATTCTGGTAGGTATCTACCCCGATACGGCTGGGTACGGCGACAACGTGTAGCTGGACACGGCCTGCCATTTCGGGGTGCTGGCGCAAAAACAGTTCGAAACCGCGCAGACGGTTCAGGATACCCTTCGTGTAATCAAGGCGGTCAATGGAGAGAATGCGCCGCAGATCTGTATCGTGTGTGACCCCACGAGGACTTTCGGGCAGGGTGGCAGCGTAACGTTCAAAATCAATACCCATCGGAAAAGCTTCGGCGCGGCAGCGACCAGTGCTTGTAATGATTTCGCCAAGCGTGTGCTCTTTTCCGAGAATGCGGCGCACACAGCGCAGAAAATACTCGCGATATTCATGCGTATGAAAGCCAATCACGTCAGCGGCTATCAGACCGAGCAGTATGTCAGAACGCCACTTACCGGGTAAGAGACGAAATATCTCGAAATTAGGAAAGGGTATATGCAGGAAAAAACAAATACGCGCCCAGGGAAAACGCCTGCGCACAAGAGCGGGCAGTAAAAGCAGGTGGTAGTCATTGATGAACAGGACATCATCGTTCCGCAGAACCTCCGCGATGCGGTCGCAGTAAATCTGGTTGACGGCTATGTACTGCTGCCAGTAGCTATCGTCGAACTCAGTTAGCATCGGGAAAGAGTGGAATAGCGGCCAAAGCGTCTTGTTGCAAAAGCCGTCATAAAAGCTTTCCATCTGCTCGGCATTGAGAAAAACTGGCACATAACGGCCTGCGAAGAACTCAGCGAACGGCTCGAGATCCGTTGCATCCACCGGCCCCGGCCAGCCAGCCCACAGAGCAGAGAAGCCGGGCTCATCGGCCTGGCGCGACGCAACATATGAATGGATGCCCGTGGCAACACCGCCGGTCGACTGCCTGATAGATCCGGGCGTATCACCGGGGCGAATTTCAAATGGCAGGCGGTTTGAGACAATGACCAGCGCCATGCCCTATGCCGGCAATCGGCATCAGCCTGACAACCAAACGACGGCAGGAATAAATTCCTGGCGACTTTTTCGGTGACAGGCTGGCGGAGAAATCCGGAGTGTAGCCACACGTGTCGCCGGAGTCAGCAATGCCGCTACAGCTATCTGACCTGGGACTCATCGGTGACACCCGGACTGCAGTTCTGGTTTCGCGCTTTGGCAGCGTCGAATGGGGATGTTTTCCCGACTTTGACTCGCCCGCGGTATTCGCGCGCCTACTGGGTGCTTCGGGCGGCCATTTCACGATCGCACCGCGTGATCGGTACACGAGCAGACAATTCTACGAGCACGGCACAAATATACTCGTCACCGAATTTGAAACCTCTACCGGCAGAATTCGCCTGCGTGATTTCATGCCCTATGTACCCAACCGCAAGGTTGCCACTGCAGAAATACACAGGGTCGTGGAATGCGCGCAGGGCCATGTCGCGCTGCGTATCACATTTTCGCCGCGCTTTTCTTACGGCAGCGTTCTGCCCGAGCTGCTGCAATGCCCCGAAGGTGTTATTGCACGCACACCGACGGGCGACTGCATGAGTCTCGCGAGCAGCGTCGCGCTGCAGGTAGATGGTGCCGATGCAACGGCAGACTTCGAATTGCGCGCTGGCGAAGAGCGCATCTTCATCGCCGACTGGGCTGCGAGCGAGGTACACCCGGTACCCGGTTACCAGTCATACCGGCGCATCTGGGAAACGCGCAAATTCTGGCGCAGCTGGATTGGCCGGCTGAACTACCACGGTCGTTACCGCGACGCGGTGGAACGTTCATTACTCACGCTGAAACTCTTATCCTACGAACCCACCGGAGCAATCGTCGCAGCTCCCACTACCTCATTACCTGAATGGATTGGCGGCTCGCGTAACTGGGACTACCGCTTCACCTGGATACGTGATTCGGCCTTTATACTCGGGGCTTTTTTTCGCGCTGGCTATATCGAAGAAGGTACGGCCTACTTCGACTTCATACTGCAGCGCGTGTTTAACGGAGACCTGAAGATACTCTGCGATATACACGGAAGCATGGCCGTTGAAGAGGCAGAACTCGGTAACCTCGAAGGTTTTGCCGGCTCGAAACCGGTACGCGTCGGTAACGGCGCTGCAAACCAGGTACAGCTCGATATTTACGGCAGCCTGCTCGATGCCGCGTGGCTTTACTTCGAGCACGGGGGAGTGATAACGTCAACCGAATGGGAACGCCTGAGAGAAATCGTCCAGGTAGTTCTGCGCATCTGGGACAAGCCCGATTCGGGCATCTGGGAGGCACGCTCGGCGCAACAGCACTACACCTATTCGAAAGTCTGGGCCTGGGTTGCACTCGACCGCGGGGCCCGCATCGCCGAACGCCTGGCCTCGCGTGAAGACGTGGCCGAGTGGCAGCAGGCAGCAGAACAAATCCGTTCGACAGTACTCGAACGCGCGTGGAACGAGCGCGGAGGTTTTTTTGCCCAGTATTTCGGGTCAGACACGGTCGACGCCTCGTTGCTGGTGATGCCCGAAACGGGGTTTATAGCGGCGACCGACCCGAGGTTCGTGCGCACGCTGAGCGCAATAAAGGCGAAACTAGGACATCCGATACTACCCGTTTTTTACCGCTACGATACGGGTGAATTTGATGACGGTATAGGCGAACCCGAGGGCTATTTTCTGCTGATGTCTTTTTGGTATGTCGATGCCCTAATCGCACAGGGTGATTTGCCCGCTGCGCGTGCGGCGATTGAGCAACTGCTGGCGATGGCGACGCCGATTGGTTTATACAGCGAATGCATCGATACCGAGAACACCCACGGGCACCGTTTTCTCGGCAATTTTCCGCAGGGTTTCAGCCACCTTGGGCTAGTGAACTCGGTTTTCAAGCTCGATCGCATGCGGCGCGAGCTTGAGGCCCGGTAGGGCCACCGCCAAAAAAAGCCTACAAGCCTTCCGGTTCTGTTCCGAAAATCTAATGGAATAGTACCATGGATAAGGCATACATGATTGGCTTTGGGGTCGCCCTCGGCGTCCTCGTTTTGGGGGTCGAAGCCTCGGGCGTTGCCTGGGGGGCACTCTACGACCTTGCGTCAATCTTCATCACGTTTGGCGGGGCCACTGCAACCACCATGATGCAAAACCCTTTCGAACTCACGCTGAATATCCATAAAATCTATAAGCTGGCATGGCTTAAGAACGAAATCGATATCAACCGATACGTTCTGCAAATCGTCTCCTTGTCTGAAATTGCCCGCCGCGAAGGAATTCTCGCGCTCGAAGACCATGTGGACAAGCTCGACAGCAAATTTCTGACAAAAGCGCTACAAATGATCATCGATGGTACAGATCCTGAAATCGCCAAGCGCGTCATGCGGATCGAAATTGAGGCACTTGAAGCCCGTCATGCGGCAAACCGCGGCTGGTTCGAGACGCTCGCTACGATGGGGCCTGCCTTTGGAATGTTGGGGACCCTGATCGGTCTCGTGGGCATGCTTTCAAACCTTGGCGGAGATACGTCGGGTCTCGGCAAGGCAATGGCCGCCGCTTTGATTACAACGCTTTATGGATCTTTTCTCGCTAACGTTTTTGCAATTCCCACGAATAACAAACTCAAGGGCAAGACCGGCGATGAGGTGCAGCTGATGAACATGCTGCTTGAAGGCGTCATGTCGATTCAGGCAGGCGAGAACCCCAAAGTGATCATGGATAAGCTGCTCTGTTTCGTTGATCCGGGGTCGCGCGATGCGCTCATCAAACAGCGTGAAGCTGAAGGTGGAAACAACTAAGAATGGCGAAGTGTCCTGAATGTGTCCAGAAAGTCCCCGAATACATGTCCACGTACGGGGACTTTATCACTCTGCTCCTCTGCTTCTTTATTGCGATCTACCGACCACCAGCACCCATCCGCGTGTCTGAGATGCGCATCATGCTCTCTCCTTTTCAGGGTTCGCGCGGCATCATGCCGGGAGGTAATACGCTCACCAAACAGAAGCTCGAGGATATGGGACTTGTTGTCGAAGCAATGCCTGCGGACGTCAAGGGCAAGGTACAGGCGCGCGATAAGTACCAGATTAAGCAGATCTTTGAGGACGAGATAAAGAAAAAAAAGATCAAGATCGTTGAAGAGGAGCGCGGAATTGTCATCAGCCTTATCGGCGACGGCTACTTTGCCCCTGGTTCGGCAAAACTCACCGAACAAGGACGGACAGTGCTCACCAAAATATCTGACGTACTGGCGCGGATGGACTCGTTCACGCGCATCGAAGGTTACGCCGACGATGAAATGACCGCACGCCCGGCAGGCGAATTTTACGAATCGGCCTGGGAGCTTGCGGCACAACGCGCCATCAATGCACTGCGCTTTCTGGAGGAAAAAAATGAAGTCCCGGCAGAAAAACTTTCAGCGGCGACTTATGGCAAAACCCGCCAGCTCACGCAATCGGGAACCCCGGAAGCGCGCGCGCTCAATCGCCGTATAGACGTGATTATTCTGTCGGGCAAAAGCCAGTCGCGTTCGTATAAAGACTCCGCGCTGCCTGCGGACCGTGTACCGCAAACCGAAGCCAGCGTACCTTAAAAGCATAAGTAGAAAACGCGCAGTCCGCGTTTTCTACTTGCGCTCAAAGTTCTTCAGATACTCTTCTGCCCGCAGGTAATCCGGATTCCTGCGATAGCCGGCCTTATTATTCTTTTCAATAAACGCCATAAGTTGCTGGAGCTCGCGTTTGGCTTCGGCAAGCTCGCCACGTTCTTTGTAGAGCCCGGCAAGGAAAAAGTAAGCCTTGGCCTGGTCAGGTTCGATCGACTTGTATTCCTGCATGAGTTCAATCGCTTTTTCCTGAAACTGTAGCTGGCTCACCGTCAGTACGTCGTTTAGTACGCGATACTGGTTATTGCGCGTGAAGGCAGCATAGTACATTACCGCCAGCTCATACTTCGCTTTGTTCATCGTCGAGTCGAGCGCAAGCGCTTTGAGAAATGCCTGCTCTGCTTTCCGAGCCGTCTCTGGCTGCCAATTGTGCACGCGCGAAAGATTGGCGTAGCACAATCCCTGCCAGTAGAAGACCTCGGCCACCGCTTCGCCGTATTCTACCGCCTTGTCGAGATTGCGAATGCAGAGTTCAAAGCTCTCCATCAGAGCGTATGATTCGCCGATCTTGCGGTAAACTTTTCCGGTCTTGATACCAGCCTCAATTTTTTCGTTAATGATTTTTTCGTAACCCGCAATTTCTTTTTCCCAATTTTCCAGCTGCTCCTTGCTTGCGGGACGAAAGCCGTAGCGTTTTTCGAGATGCTTTTCTTTCGCTTCCTGGTAGCAGCTTTTGATTTCGCAGCCCATCAAGAGCGAGGCCATAACAAGAACCGGGTACCGCAGAGACATTCGGGTATAATGTGACATAATACTGGCAGCCTGTAAAGATAAAATTTTCCGGCATTTGGGGTTTGAGGCAAATCGCGCCCGCACCCCTCCTTCACGGGGTGCGGGCGCGTTTTGGGGGTTAGGCCGCCTGCCAATGCGCGTCCCACAGAC